>NZ_JBICUS010000004.1:0-57868 GCF_043198455.1 Spirillospora sp. NPDC048824
AACGACCACGATCCCGTCTCGGTCGGCGTCACCTGAGCCGACCACCGGTCCAGCCCCTCACCGGCCCGGCTCATCCGCCGGCCCGGCAGCTCCTCGCCGCCGGGCGTGCGCAGCACCACCGCCGCGCCCAGCATCTCGTGCCCCTCACGGAACACCGTCGCCGACACCTCGACCGTCTCACCCACCACCGCCTTGGCCGGCCACCGGCCGCACCCCACCACCGGCGCCACGTCCAGAATCGGAATGCGGCCGAGCCTCGGAATGCCGGTCGTGCTGGACGTTCCGAACTCGACGTGCATGAGCCATCCCCTACCCCTGCGAGACTTCCGAAACGTCCCATGCCCGCGATCCGGCGGCTACCGTCCGGTAGTTTCCGATAACTTTGCGCGCCGTCCCGGCGACGGTGGGTGAGTGCAGCTCATCGATCCGAATCGCGGGCGCGTGCGCCGCGGAAAACCCTGTGACCTGGCGAATCGCGGAGTTCAAGGGCGCCCCTCGGAACGGTCGGGGCCGCGCCGCTCCCCGCCCCGGCTGTCGCACCATCGGCGAACAGCGCATAGCGTGACGTTGTGTGAAGGCAATCCGACGTTTCACGGTACGCACCGTCCTTCCCGGGCCGCTCCGGCAGCTTGAGGAGCTCGTCCTCAACCTGCGCTGGTCCTGGCACCACGAGACGCTCGACCTGTTCCGCGCCGTGGACCCCGCCCTGTGGCAGGCCGTCCACCACGACCCGGTCAGGCTGCTCGGCGAGGTCGCACCGGAGCGGCTGGAGCGGCTGGCGGAGGACCGGCCCTTCCTGCGCCGCCTGCAGGACACCGCCGAGGACCTGCGCGAGTACCTGACGGCGCCGCGCTGGTACCAGTCGCGCTCGGACGCCGACACCCCCGACTGCATCGCCTACTTCTCACCCGAGTACGGGATCACCGCCGCGCTGCCGCAGTACTCCGGCGGCCTCGGCATCCTGGCCGGCGACCACCTGAAGACCGCGAGCGACCTCGGCGTCCCGATCCTCGGGGTCGGGCTGCTGTACCGGCACGGCTACTTCTCCCAGTCGCTGTCGCCGGACGGCTGGCAGCTGGAGCACTACCCGGCGATCGACCCCAACGGCCTGCCGCTGACGCTGCTCCGCGAGCGGGACGGGACGCCGGTCCGCGTCGCCATCGGGCTCCCCGCGGGGGCGGCGGGGCGCGGCCACGGGGGTGAGACACAGTCCCGGGGACTGCAGGCACAGGTGTGGATCGCGCAGGTCGGACGCGTCCCGCAGCTGCTCCTCGACTCCGACGTCGAAGAGAACGACCAGTCCGCGCGGGACGTCACCGACCGGCTGTACGGGGGCGGCGGCGATCACCGGCTGCTGCAGGAGATGCTGCTCGGCATCGGCGGCGTCCGGGCGATCCGCGCGTACTGCCGCATCACCGGGCATCCGGCGCCCGAGGTGTTCCACACCAACGAGGGGCACGCGGGCTTCCTCGGCCTGGAACGCATCCGCGAGCTGGTGTCGGAGGCCGGCCTGACGTTCGACGAGGCGCTGGAGGCGACCCGGGCGGGCACGGTGTTCACCACGCACACGCCCGTCCCGGCCGGCATCGACCGGTTCCCCCGCGAGCTGATCAGCCGGTACTTCGGCGGCGTGAACGAGACGCAGCAGGTCCCCGCCGACCGGGTCCTGGCGCTCGGCGCGGAGGACTATCCCGGCGGCGACCGCACCGTGTTCAACATGGCCGTGATGGGGATGCGGCTGGCGCAGCGCGTCAACGGCGTCAGCGAGCTGCACGGGCAGGTCAGCCGCGAGATGTTCGGCGGGCTGTGGGGCGGGTTCGACACCGCCGAGGTCCCCGTCGGGTCGATCACCAACGGCGTGCACGCGGGCACCTGGGTGGCCCGCGAGGTGCTGGAGCTGGCCGCCCGTGAGCTGCCTTCGCTGATGGAGTCCGGGCGCGGCTGGGAGGGCGTGCGCGGTGTCTCCGAGGCCGAGATCTGGCGGATGCGGAGCCTGCTGCGGCGGCGGCTCGTCCTGGACGCGCGGCGCAGGCTCCGCGAGTCGTGGCGGCAGCGCGGGGCGAGCGAGGCCGAGATCTCCTGGATCGACGACGCCCTCGACCCGGACGTCCTGACGATCGGGTTCGCGCGGCGCGTCCCGTCCTACAAGCGGCTGACGCTGATGATGAGCGACCCGGACAGGCTCCGCTCGATCCTCCTGGACCCGGACCGTCCCGTGCAGATCGTCATCGCGGGGAAGGCGCATCCGGCCGACGAGGGCGGCAAGCGGCTGATCCAGGACATCGTGCGGTTCACCGGGGAGGAGGACGTCCGGCACCGGATCGTGTTCCTGCCCGACTACGACATGGCGCTCGGGCAGCTCATGGTGCAGGGCTGCGACGTGTGGATGAACAACCCGCTGCGTCCGCTGGAGGCGTGCGGCACGTCCGGGATGAAGGCGGCGCTGAACGGCGCGCTGAACCTGTCGATCCGCGACGGCTGGTGGGACGAGTGGTACGACGGCCAGAACGGCTGGGCGGTCCCGTCCGCCGACGGCCTCGCCGCGCCCGACCGGCGCGACGAGCTGGAGGCCGCCGCGCTGTACGAGCTGATCGAGGACCACGTCTCGGTCACCTTCTACGACCGGGACTCGGCCGGGCTGCCGCGCCGCTGGCTGGAGATGGTGAAGCACACCATCGTCACCCTCGGCCCGAAGGTCCTCGCCTCCCGGATGCTGCGCGACTACGTCGAGGAGCTCTACGTCCCCGCCGCCGTGTCCGAACGCTTCATGGTCGCCGACAAGTTCGCGGGGGCGCGGACGCTGGCGGCGTGGAAGAGGCGGGTCCGGGACGCGTGGCCGCGCGTCGCCGTCGAGCACGTCGAGTCCAACGGGGAGGAGAGCCCGCAGGTCGGCGCGCGGCTGTCGGTGCGGGTCGTCGTCGACCTCGGCGGCCTCGACCCCGGCGACGTCGCCGTCGAGGCCGTCTACGGCCGGGTGGACGACTCCGACGCGCTGATCGACCCGTCCCATCTGGAACTGGACCGGAGCGGCCCGGCGGAGGACGGACGGCTCCGGTACGCCGGGGAGGTCCCGCTGGGACGCAGCGGCGCGTTCGGGTACAGCGTCCGGGTGGTGCCGAGGCATCCGCTGCTGTCGGGACGGGCGGAGATGGGCCTGGTGGCGCTGCCGCCCGCCCCGCAGGGCATGACGAACGGCGACCTGCGCTAAGCCGTCTCGCCTTCCTCGCCGGCGTCCTCCTCACCGGTGTCCTCTTCGTCTTCGTCGTCGTCGGGCGGCGGGTCGGGCTGCCGCCACCCGGCGACGAGCACCGGCATCAGCAGGTGCGTGAGGAACAGCGAGATGATCCCCGTGACGATCGCCGCCATCGGGATGAACGTGCCGCGGTCGCCGGGGACGCTGAAGACCACCGCGACGACCACGACCAGCAGCACCAGCATGACCTGGTGCGCGACCGTGTAGGCGCGGAGCCGCTCGGCCACCTGGCGCTCGTCGAGCTGCCGCTCCGACAGCGACACCGTCCCCCGGGTGGCGATGTTCAGCACGCTGATCACCGGCACCGCGATCAGCACCGCCAGGATGAGCAGGCCGATCGTCCAGTACATCGCGGTGTCGCTCGGGGCGAGGTTCCACGAGACGACCGTCCCGGCCCACACCATGGCGGTGGCCGCCGCGCCCGCTCCGACGAGCACGCGCCGGCGGCGCCGCGTCGCGTGCCAGGAGGGCAGCGGGTCCCTCTCGATGGCGTCCTTCTGGGCACGCGTCCAGGGCGTTCTCATCGGCGCGCCTCCCGTTTTGGCTTCCTCATCATGTGCTCCCCAGCCGGGGGAACGGCGTCAGCGAGAACACGACCTCGACCGGCACCTCGAAGAACCCGGCGATGCGCAGCGCGAGATGCAGGCTCGGGCTGTACTCGCCGCGTTCCAGGTACCCGATCGTCTGGTAGTGGACACCCAGCGCCGTCGCCAGCTCGCGGCGCGAGACGCCGCGCTCGGCCCTCAGCACCGCGATCCGGTTGTGGACGTTCTCCTTGTCGGCCCTGCCGTCCGACTTGCCGTCCGCCCTGCGTTCCGCCGCCACCGGCCCAGTCTCCCGCAGCCGGCGGTCAGAACGCGCCCTGGGCGGCCCGGCGCTCCTGGCGTTCGGCCAGCCGCGCGCCGGACTCGCGCCGGGTCGCCCGCAGCAGCAGCCACGGCGCGGTCAGTACCCCCGCCACGGCCCAGGCGCCGAGCACGGCGGCGGTCTCCGGCAGGCGCCAGCTCCCGCCGATCTCGGCGACCGCCATCGAGTCGGGCAGGAACACCGACCGGAGGCCGAGGCCCTGCCAGTACAGCGGGAACACCTGCGCGACCCACTGGACGCCCTCCGGTAGCCGCGTCACCGGGTACATCACTCCGGAGATGAGCATGAGCGCCATCAGCGGCAGCGACAGGATGCTCGCGGCGTTGCGCGGCCCGGGCAGCAGGGCCCCGATCGCCGCGCCGATCGGGACGACCGACAGCGTGCCGAGCGCCAGCACCCAGCCCAGGGTCAGCCAGTCGCCGGGCGACGACGGCAGGCCGAGCCCGGCGAACGCCGCGCCCGCGACCAGCATGAGCAGCACGTGAACGGCGATCTGCAGCAGCACCGAGACCGCGCGCCCGGCCAGGTAGGCGGAGGGACCGCCGGGCACCGTCCGCAGCCGCAGCAGCGTGCCCTCCTCCCGGTCCGCCGAGATCCCCATCGGCAAATTCATCAGCGCCGCCGAGAACAAGGAGAACGCGACGAATCCGGCCGTCATCAGGACCGCCTGGGACTGCCCCGTGCCCTCCACGGGCGTGTCGCCCTGCCAGCGGACCAGCAGCACGTAGATCCCCACGGTGCCGATCAGTCCGGAGACCAGCTCTTTGCGGCTGCGCAGGAAGTGCACGTGCTCCGCCCATCCCCTGCGGATTCCGATCTTCAACGTGTGCGTGTTCATGCCGCCCCCCTGTCCTCGAAGTCCTGGGCGGAATCGGTGATCGGCCCGGCCGCGCCCGCGACCAGGTCGAGGTAGCTCTGCTCCAGTGACGGCCGCCGGACCTCCAGGCCCGGGACCGGCCCGCCGAACCGCCGGTGCAGCTCGAAGGCCAACCGGGACGGGTCGGACGTGCGCTCGGTACGCGGCGCGCCGCCCTCGACCCAGCTCACCTCCGACGCGGCCCGCACGACCGATGCCAGCCCGGACGGGGTCCCGCAGACGGTCACGGCGCCGCCCACCAGGATCGCGATGCGGTCGGCCAGCCGTTCGGCCTCGGCCAGATCGTGCGTCGTCAGCAGCACCGTCATGCCCTCGTCCCGCGCCAGGCGTTCGACCAGCTCGTGGAACTCCCGGCGGGCCTGCGGGTCGAAGCCGCTGGTCGGCTCGTCCAGGAACAGCAGCTCGGGGCGGCCCACGATGCCGAGCGCGACGTCCAGCCTGCGGCGCTGGCCGCCCGACAGCCGCGACACCGCCTGCCCGGCCTGCCCGGTGAGCCCCATGACCTCCAGCAGGTCGTCCGGGTCGCGCGGCCGGCCGTAGAAGCCGGCGATGTGAGTGAGCAGCTGCCGGACGCCCCAGCGCGGATGGTCCTGCCAGTTCTGCAGGACGATGCCGAGACGGGCCCGCCAGGCGTCGCCGCCCTTGCCGGGGTCGGTGCCGAACACCGTGACCTCCCCGGCGGAGCGGCGCCGGAATCCTTCGAGGATCTCGATCGTGGTCGTCTTGCCCGCGCCGTTCGGGCCGAGCAGCGCCACCACCTCGCCCGCCCCGACGTCGAGATCGACGCCGCGCAGCGCCTCGGCGCGGCCGTAGCGCATCCGCAGATCCCGCGTCCGGATCACCGGCTCACCCATGCATACACCCCCTGCTACCTCCGATATGGAGACTTCGCTCACCTGCTATATTCCTACACCTATTGATAGCAGTAGTACTACATTTCATCGCAGACTCGCAAGCCGGCCGGTGCCGCGCCTGACCCCGTCCCCGCCCTGGCAGGATGGACGGGTGCCAACACCGGGTCTGCGGGACGGCGGTGTCGCGCGGGCCCTCCGGTGGCCGCCGCGCGGCCGCTACGCCGACGTGCTCATGGTCCTGGGGTGCATGCTCCTGTCGACCCTCAGCGTCCTGGCGGAGGAGAAGGACGACCGCGCCCTCATGCCCGCGGCGGGCTGGGCGATGCTGGTCATCGCGTGCTCGGCGCTGTACTTCCGCCGCCGCCACCCCGTCGCCGTGGCGGCCGTCACGCTCGTCGCGACCGGCCTCTACTACCCGCTGACCGAGCCCGACGGCCTGCTCATCGTCACGTTCGCCATCGCCCTGTACACGGCGGCGGCGGAAGGGTACCTGGTGGCGGCCTCCGTCCTGGCGGGCCTCGCGCTGGCGGCGACCGCGTACGGCAACCGCGGCGACGCCAGCCACATCGAGGACGCGGCCGGTTTCCTGCTCGTCGGGTGGTTCGTCGCGGTCATCGCGATCGGCGGCGTCGTCCGCAACCGGCGCGCCTACCTGCGGGAGGCCGAGGAACGCGCCCGCGTCGCCGAACGCGGCCGCGACCTGGAGGCGCGGCGCCGCGCCATCGAGGAGCGGCTCCGCATCGCCCGCGAACTGCACGACGTCCTCGGCCACAACATCTCGCTGATCAACGTGCAGGCCACGGCGGCGCTGCACGGCCTGCGCCGCGAGCCGGAACGCGCCGAGGACGCCCTCACCGCCATCAAGCAGGCCAGCAAGGACACCCTCCGCGAGATGCGCGCCACCCTCGGCGTCCTGCGGCAGGTCGACGAGGCCGCCCCCGTCACGCCGCCCCCCGGCCTGGCCCGGCTGGACGAGCTGACCGCCGGCATCGCCGCCGCCGGCCTCACCGTCCGGACGGAGATCGAGGGCGAGCCGCGCCCCCTGCCCGCCGAGACCGACCTCGCCGCGTACCGCATCGTCCAAGAGGCCCTCACCAACGTGACCCGCCACTCCAACGCGTCCGCCGCCGTGGTCCGCATCGGCTACGCCGGCGCCCACGTGACGGTCGGCGTGGAGGATGACGGAAAGCCGAGGCCGGGCACACTGTCCGAGGACGGCAGCGGCATCCGCGGAATGCGCGACCGCGCCCGATCCCTCGGCGGCACCCTGGAGGCCGGCCCCGGCCCGGACGGCGGCTTCACCGTCCACGCCCGCCTCCCGCTCTGATCCCGCCCGGCCACCGCTCGGAAACGAAACGCGGGGACCGATGAGTTCTCGACGCGAACGTGGTCGACATCACCATGACGACTGCGCAGACGCTCCAGACGCCCGATGCCGACATCGCCTACGACGTGGACGGCCCGCTGCCGGCCGCCGGCGGGCGCCCGCCACTGGTCATGATCGGCCAGCCCATGGACGCCACCGGCTTCCGCACGCTGGTGTCGCACTTCGCGGACCGCACCGTGATCACCTACGACCCGCGCGGCCTCGGCCGCAGCACCCGCAAGGACGGCCGGGACGACCACGCACCCGGCCCCCAGGCCGCCGACGTGCACGCCGTCATCGAGGCGCTCGGCGCGGGCCCGGTCGAGATGTTCGCGAGCAGCGGCGGCGCGGTGACCGCGCTCGCCCTCGTGGCGGCGTACCCCGGCGACGTCACCACCCTGGTGGCGCACGAGCCCCCGCTCATTCCGGTGCTCCCCGACGCCGAGGCCGCCGAGCGCGCCCGGGCCGGTGTCCGGGACGTGTACGAGAAGAAGGGCTGGGGCGCCGGCATGGCGGCGTTCATCGCGATGACGTCGTGGCAGGGCGAGTTCACCGACGACTACTTCGCCCAGCCCGCACCGGACCCCGCCACGTTCGGGATGCCGGCCGAGGACGACGGCTCCCGCGACGACCCGCTGCTCTCCGACCGGTCCTGGGCGGTCAGCAGTCTCCGGCCCGACACCGACGCGCTCACCGCGGCGCCCACGCGGATCGTGATCGCAGTGGGCGAGGAGTCCCAGGGCACGTTCACCGCCCGCACCGCGGCGGCAACGGCCGAACTGCTCGGCCAGCGGGCGACGGTGTTCCCGAGCCACCACGGCGGCTTCCTGGGAGGCGAGTTCGGCCAGGCCGGACAGCCCGCCGCCTTCGCCCGCAAACTACGCGAAGTCCTTGACGGCGCCGCCTGACCGCCGGCCGGCTCAGCCCACCTTTCCGGCCTCAAGCCACCGACTCGGGCGAACAGCGGCCATCAGTCCGGGCGGTCGCCGGTGTCGCGCGCTGAGGGCGTCGCGGGCCGGGGCCAGGACGTCCGGGACGAAGCGGCGGCGGATTCCGATCGGTGGGTGGGCCGGTCACCTGATGCCGTCGCCGGCCTGCCGCTCATACTGTTCCCACAGCCCAAGCGATTCCATCAGGAGATCTTCCAACTGGGCCGCCGCCGTCCAGTATGCCTGGGCCCGCCCGGCGCACACCCCCGAGTCCCAGATGTGCCCTTCCCGGGACCGGACCCGTACCCGCGCCTCCTCCATCCGCGCCAGCGTCCGCCACACCCGCGCCTCCTCCGGCAGCGTCTCCAACGCCTGCCGTGCCTCCGGCCCCAGGGCCGCGAACAGGAACACGACCTCCGGGACGGCCCCTTCCCCGGCCGTACGCGCCCCACCAGGCCCCAGCCTCCGCAACACCGCCAGAACCACGCCCCGCCGCCCCGCCGCCCAAGCGCGCCGCCTCTTCACCGGGTCGCCTCGAACCAGACCGTGAACCGGCCGTCCGGCCCCGGCAGCGTGCCCCACCGCTCCGCCAGCCCGTTCACCACCATCAGGCCCCGACCCGACTCGCTCCAGCCTGCGCCCTGCGCCGGGATCACCGGCCGCCCACCCGAGCCTCCGTCGTCCTGGACCTCCACCCGAAGCCGCTCCCGCGAGACGAGAACGGTCACCCACACCCCGCCGCCCGGCCTGCCGCTGCCGCTGTGCCGGATCGCGTTGGTGACGATCTCGCAGACCATCAGGTCGACGTCTTCCAGGTCGAACCCGTCCAGGTCCCCGGCCAATGCGCCCACCAGCGTCCGCCGCACCCGCGCCCGGACCTCCCGCACGTCCAGCACCCCGCGCGAGGTCATCCGCTCGGTGTGCACCTCGCCCCAGACGATCATCGCGCGACCCCCGCGATCTGGCGCGCCGCGACGAGCACCGAACCGACCGGCATCGTGTGGGCCGCGTCCCATAGGTAGGACCACCCGCCGCCCCGCTCCTGGACGACGAGCACCGCCATCGCCCGCCGCCGCGCCACCACCGGAACCGACAACACCGGCTCGGCTTTCGCGTCCATGTACAGCACCGAGCCGCGCCCCATCTCATGCAAGGCCCACATCAGCTGAACGAGCAGCCGGAGCCGCTCCCGCGTCACGTCCCGTCCCGCCAGGCGGCGGGGGCTTCGGTAGATTGCCCACAGGTCCGACTCCTTCCAGCCGGGCTCAGGCCCCGGGCTCGGTGATTGCAGCACCGCCCGATCTCTACGGCGTGGACGATCTCCGACAGGTGAACCGCCTGCTCGACATCGCTCGCAGGGCGAGGGAACGAGGGTGGTGGGAGTCCTACGGCCCCACTCTGCCCACCGAGACGCGGACCATGATCGGCATCGAAACCGAAGCCTCGCTGATCCAGACCTACCATCAGGCGCTCGTTCCCGGACTGCTGCAGACGCCGGACTACGCACGCGCGGTGATTCGCGCCGCACGTCCGAGCGACTCCCAAGAGATCATCGACCAGCGCGTGGAGGTACGGCTTGCTCGCCAGGCGCTCTTTGAGGAGAAGGACTCCCCGCAACTCTGGGTCGTGATCAACGAAGGAGCGGTCCGGCAGGTGGTCGGCAGTTCGGCGATCATGGCGGCCCAGTTGCGGCATCTGACCGAGGAACGGGACAGACTCAATGTGGTCGTCCAGGTCCTTCCCTTCTCTGCAGGAGAACACCCGGCCATGGTCGGCTCGTTTTCGCTCTACAGCTTACGTCGCCCCTGGTCGCCGACTCGTGACCACCGCCATCCGGGATTCCAAGGATCCGGAAGGCCTGGCACTGTCCTTTCGTCTGGACGAGTGGGCGGCTTTCGCGCTGAAGGTCAAGGCGGGGGTATACGACCTCCAGGCCCACTGATCACAACAAGGAGGTGCGGGGTGCACAGCTTGGTCGTGACTCTCACCACGTGGCGCAAGAGTTTGCGAAGTGGCCAAAACGGTAACTGCGTGGAGATCGCCCGGGTCGCCGACAGCGTGGAGTGGCGGAAGAGCAGCCACAGCAAAGTGCGGGCGGTGCCTGCGTCGAGGTCGCCGACCTAGTGACGAACATCAGGGTGCGCGACAGCAAGGCCCCGGACGCCGGTCACCTCGCGTTCAGCCCACAGGCATGGGCCACCTTCGTGGCCCAGGTACGCGCCGGACGGCACGACGGGTAGTCGGCCACCGCAATGAGAACAAAACCGACCACGCTGAACACGCAGGCGACCCCGGGCCTCGTGTTCATTACCCGTCCTCTCCGCCGTCGAGCCAGAGTTGCTGGCCATCGGGTGCCACGGTGATGCCCCAGCGGTCGGCGGCGGGTTGGCCGAGACCATCCCACCAGTGGTAGGCGGCGGCCTCCACCTCGTCCCACAGGCTCCGGCCCCCCGTGCTGGCGGATCTCGAACGCCTCGGCGTCCGGCTCGTGCGCGAGGCTGCCGGCCCATGAACCTGACCACGGGTCGATCAGCCAGACCGTGTAGGCACCCTCCTCCTGGTGGTGCTTGACGACGAGCTTGCACCGGGGAACCTTGAGCCCGACCGCCAGCGAAGCGTCGTACTCGCCGATCACCTCGTGTCATCCGAAACGCGCCGCCGCCGACGATCCTCGTCGTTCACTCCTGCCTGGGCCTCCGCTGGTGTCTTGATTCCCGGTACGCGTCCACCGCTTTGCGGGAACTGCGCCATATCCCATCGGATCCCTGAAACGCCTCCAACCGCCCGCGCTGTGCCGCCTGCCGGAGGGCAGGGAGCGAGAACTCCTCATCGACGAGCGCTGCAAGGGGAACCATTCGGGCCGGTCCTGCCACGTTCGGCACGATGAACCGGTTCAAGTTGTCATGCATCGCCCGTGCGATCAGCTCACCCAACGACCCAGGGTCACCGGCGTCCGCCCGCTGCATGGCCATCAGGTAGGCATCTCGCTGCTTCTTAAAGATGATCACGGGCGGGTATCCCAGGCGTACCAAGATCAGGTTGAGGACCAGTCGGCCGGTTCGGCCGTTGCCGTCAATGAACGGGTGCACCTGCTCGAAGGTGTTGTGCAACCGTGCGAGGAACTCCGGAAGCGGCTGGCCATCGCCGTCTTCACCGGCACCCTTGCCCAGCAGGCAGACTTGCCCGATCCACTCCTCCAAGCGAGCCGGGACGAGAGGCCAAGCCGGCGGCACCATTCCGGCGGAGAACGGCTGTATGTCGTGCTCTCGAAAGTTCCCTGGCGACTCACGCTGGGTGGCATCTGGATGCGGTGCGACGTCCCAAACGGGCGTCATGGCCATGTGATGGATCTGACGCACTTCCCCGACCGTCAGGAGCCGTCCGTCGTGCCAGTCTCCGGGTTCGAGCGCCTGCCGGTAGACCCACCGTGCGGCATCGGCATATCCACGAACCTCGTTGTACTCCTTCAAAGATTTTGCGCCGACGGCCCGGCCTTGATCCAACAGTAGTTGGACCTCGCGCAGCACCAGCGTGTTCCCTTCCAGGGCGGTCGAGTGGTGTGCCTCCAGATGCCAGATGTCATCCCAGATCGCCCGTGCCTCGCGGGGATCGGGCAGACCGCCGTATCTCTGGTTCAGCTCGGCCAGAGCCTTGTCCAGCCGCTGATACACGACTGCCCTGCTCGGTCGTCCCCGGCTCACGGGACACCTCCGCATCTCAATGGACGTCCACCGGACAGGGACGGCCTTGACAAGTTGATAACCCGCCCAAGAAGCTAATTGAACTTATCAAGTAGCTGGCCCGGCCAGCAGGTTTACGACGCATCTTGCTCTGCACTCCGCCTACCTTGCCGCGCAGGCCGTCAGCCGGATGGGTCGTTAGTGTCCTGGGTGCTGAGGGCCTCGTAGGCGGGGGTCAGCACGTCGGTGAGGGGGCGGCGGCGGATCTTGATGGGTGGGGGAGTGGCCATCTGGAGGACGAAGCCGGGTGGGACGGGGGGTGTGGACGGGCGGTCGCGGAGATGGGCCATGCCCGAGGGGGGCGTCCAGAACCCGGAGGCCGTCAGCGGCTCATCCTCCATGGCCAGGGGGTCGGGCTCGGTCTCGGTGCCGCGCCGCAGGGCCGCCAGGAGTTGGTCTTTGCCGCGTCCGTTCCACTGGAGGATGAGGAACGGGTCGTCGTCGAACGCTTCGGCCAGCAGGTACAGGACGGCCGCGGCGTGCTTGCACGGGTCGCCCCAGTCGGGGCAGTCGCACATCAGGTGGAGGTCGGACGCCGACGCCGGGAACAGCGACAAGCCCAGCTCGGCGAACACCCACTCGATCTCCGGCGGCATCTCACCGGCGAGCAGGCGGGCGCGGAACACCGCGCGGGACGCCAGCTCCTTCTCCACCGCCCGCCAGTCGCCCACGTCGATCGCGTCGATGCCGAGCGCCACCTCGTACGGGTCCGGTGCCGAACCGTGCACTTTCGCGGTCACCTCGTGCGGCGCGACCTTCAGGTCGAACACCATGCCCTTGCGCGCGTACGTGCGGCCGCGTGACAGGCGGCCCTTGTCGGCGAACGATTCGAGGAGGTCGATGAAGCGGCGCGACCACCACTGGGCGCCGATCGAACCTCGTTTGGTGCGGGCCTTGATGCCGTCGCTCATCAGTCGCTCACCGCCTCGGGGGACAGGCGCAGGACGTCGCGCAGTTCGGCGACCGACAGCTCGGTGAGCCAGTCTTCGCCGGTGCCGACGATCGACTCGGCGAGGGCCTTCTTGCGCTCGATCATCTCGTCGACGCGCTCCTCCATCGTCCCGACGCAGATGAACTTGCGGACCTGGACGTTGCGGGTCTGCCCGATGCGGAACGCGCGGTCGGTGGCCTGGTCCTCGACGGCCGGGTTCCACCAGCGGTCGACGTGCACGACGTGGTTGGCGGCGGTCAGCGTCAGTCCCGTCCCGGCCGCCTTGAGGGACAGCAGGAAGATCGCGGGCTCGTCGTCCTCCTGGAACCGCTGGACGAGGTCGTCCCGGCCCTGCTTGGACGTCCCGCCGTGCAGCCACAGCACGGGCCGCTCCAGGCGTGCGGCCAGGTAGGGCTGGAGCATGGAGCCGAACGCGGCGTACTGGGTGAAGACGAGGGCCTTCTCACCCTGTTCCAGGACTTCGGCGCAGATCTCTTCGAGGCGTTCGAGCTTGCCGGAGCGGCCGGGGAGCCGGGAGCCGTCCTTGAGCAGCTGCGCCGGATGGTTGCAGACCTGCTTCAGCTTGGCCATCGTCGCCAGGACGAGCCCGCGCCGCTTCGCCTCCTCCGCCTCGGCGATCTGCTGGAGCATGTCGTCCACGGTCGCCTGGTAGAGCGACGCCTGCTCGGTGGTGAGGTTGCAGTAGACCTTGATCTCCTGCTTCTCCGGCAGATCCGAGATGATCGACTTGTCGGTCTTGAGGCGGCGGAGGATGAACGGCTGCGTCGCCCGCTTCAACGCGATGGCCGCCTGCTCGTCGCCCTCGCGCTCGATCGGGATGGCAAAGCGCTGCCGGAACGCGCTGCGCGGCCCGAGCAGGCCCGGGTTGGCGAACTCCATGATCGACCAAAGTTCGGTGAGGTGGTTCTCCACCGGGGTGCCGGTGAGCGCGATCCGGGTCCGCGCCGGGATGCTCCGCACCGCCCTGGCCTGCCGCGTCCCGCTGTTCTTGAGCGCCTGCGCCTCGTCGCAGACGATCCGTCCCCACTCGAACTCCGTGAGCGTCTCCGCGTCCCGTGCCGCCGTCCCGTAGGTCGTCAGCACCAGATCGGCGCCCGCGACCGCCTGGGCGAGGTCGTCGCCGCGGTGCCGTCCCGTCCCATGATGGACGTAGACGCGCAGCTTGGGGGTGAACCGCGCCGCCTCCCGCTGCCAGTTCCCCACCAGCGACATCGGCAGGATCGCCAGCGTCGGGTCAGGGTGGGGGCCTTTCTCTCTTTCATGGACAAGTAGGGACAAAACGGAGATCGTTTTCCCCAATCCCATATCGTCCGCAAGTAGGGCACCTAGCCCCAAATCGTTCATGAAGGTCAGCCAGGCGAGGCCGCGTTCCTGGTAGGGCCGCAGTTCGGCGTCCAGTTCGTCGGGCGTGTGCATCGGGGTGAGGCGGCGGTCGGCCTCGCCGGAGAGGAGGTCGCCGAGGGCGCCGCCCGCGTCCACCCCGGTGAGGGGAAGGGCGTCCTCGTCGGCGTGGATGACCGCGCGGATCGCCTCTGCGGCGCTCATCCGGCCGCGGCGGGGGTGGCGGAGGAAGTCGAGGGCCGCTTCGAGCTGCCGTTCGTCCAGCTCGACCCACTGGCCGCGCAGCCGGACGAGCGGCGTCTTCAGGCGGGCCAGCTCCTCCAGCTCGGCCTCGTCGATGCTGTCGTCGCCGATGGCGAGGTCCCAGCGGAAGTCGACCATGGCCTTCATGTCGAAGCCCGAGGCCATGGCCGAACCGGACGACGCCTCGGGGTCTTCGCTGCGGGTCGTCAGCTTCATGCCGAGCTTGGCCTTGCCCGCCCACTGGGGGAGCAGGACGCCGAAGCCCGCGGCGGCCAGCATCGGGGCCGCCTGGCGGAGGAAACGGAACGCACCGGCGGTGTCGAGGATCAGCTCGCCGGGTGCCGGGCCGTCCAGGGCCGGCGCGATGTCGGGGAACAGGCGCAGCGCGCGGCCGAGGCCGGCGAGGAGCGTCTCCTCGGCGTCCGGGATCGACGTCGCCTCACCCGCCCACACCATCGCGGCGGGCACGTAGAGGCTCGGGTCGTCGGTGCCCTGGAGGGCGAACTCGACCCGCCAGGAGTCGTCGTTTTCGGGTTCCCCGGCGAGTTCCTCGTCCTCCACGTCCCACTGCTCCGCGCCCGGCTCGGCGAGGCGGAAGCAGACGCGCAGCGGGCCGGACGGGCGGCGCGCGGCGGCGGCCCACGCGTCCAGCTCGGCGATCAGGTCGGCGGGGTCGTCGCGCGGCTCGCGGGCGACCTGCGGCGACGGCCCCGTCAGCGCCGCCACCCAGCGTTCGGCCAGCGGCAGCCGGTCCGGGACCTTGCGGCGGGACACCAGCAGCGGATGCGGCACCACGCCGCGGACGGCGGTGTCGACCAGGCCGGACAGCGCCTCGCGCAGCACCGCGCCGGCGGGACGCCCGCCATCGGCGGCCCGGCACGCGGCGGGCATGGCGCGGGCCAGCGCGCGGAACCGGGCCGGGTCGTCGATCACCGGACGCCAGCGGGCCACGAGCTCGCCGTCCTCGCGCAGCAGGGCGGGCAGCACCTGGCCGCGCCCGGTGAGATGGACGGCCTCGTCGGCGATCACGCACAGGAAGCGCAGGTCGGTGCCGGGGATCACGTCGGCGCTGTGCTCGGCGGCCTGGAGCAGCGCCATCGCGGGGAACGGCTCCAGGACGAGCGCCGGGACCCGCCACGGACGCAGTTCGGGCTCGTCCCGCACCGGCTCGGGGCCCAGTTCCGCCGACGGCAGCGGATGGTCGCCGAGCGTCGGCAGCGACAGCGCCAGCTCGACGCGGAACGCGGTGCGGACGAGCGGCTCGTAGGACGTGCCGGTGAAGTCGCAGGTCGCGAAGGGGTGGACGTCCGGTGAAGGCTCGTGCGGGCCGGTGCGTTCGGCCCAGAGGCAGAGCGCACCGCCATGCCAGGTGGCGTGGGCGACGAGCATGGTCAACGAAGCTACCAGCCGCCTCCGACGTCCCGGCGTATGACAGCCGTGACTCGGGACGCCGCCCGTCACACCGGCCCGGCCCCTGGCTAGGCTCGAAACGTTCCGCCGCCGAGTTTCATGGAGGGTCGCCGTGGGCGAGTTCGTACGGGTCGAGGTCGAGGACGGGATCGCGACGATCAGGCTGGACCGTCCGAAGATGAACGCCCTGAACGCCCAGATGCAGCGGGAGCTGATCGACGCGGCCCGGGAGGTCACGCAGGACGAGGCGGTCGGCGCCGTCGTCCTGTACGGCGGGGAGAAGGTGTTCGCGGCCGGCGCGGACATCAAGGAGATGGCCCCGATGTCGTACGCGCAGATGTCGGCGGGCCACTCGCGGCTGCTGCAGGACTTCGCGAAGGCGCTCGCCGGGATCCCGAAGCCGGTCATCGCCGCGATCACCGGGTACGCCCTCGGCGGCGGCCTCGAAGTGGCGCTGACCGCCGACTTCCGGGTCGCGGGCGAGGGCGCGAAGGTGGGGCAGCCGGAGATCCAGCTCGGCATCATCCCCGGCGCGGGCGGCACGCAGCGGCTGTCGCGGCTGGTCGGCCCGTCCAAGGCCAAGGACCTGATCTTCTCCGGACGGCACGTCGCGGCCGCCGAGGCCCTCGCCCTGGGGCTCGTCGACCGGGTCGTCCCGGACGCCGACGTCTACACGGCCGCGAGGGAATGGGCGGCGAGCTTCGTCGGCGGCCCCGCGATCGCGCTGCGCGCCGCCAAGCAGGCCATCAACGCGGGCCTGGAGGTCGACCTCGACACGGGCCTGGAGATCGAGCGCACCCAGTTCGCCGCGCTGTTCGCCACCGAGGACCAGGCCGCCGGCATGAAGAGCTTCATGGAGGAAGGCCCCGGCAAGGCGAAGTTCACGGGCCGCTGACGGCCCGCTCCCGCGCGTCACGGGATGACGTCCGCGGGATGCCGGAAACTTGGGGGCTGAAACGTTACGTGTGTTTTTGGGTGTGCTGCCCGGGGTTGTGGGGATCGGCCGATAGCATCTCCCGCCATGCGACACGCGTACCGAACCGCGCTCGTGACGGGCGCGTCCAGCGGCATCGGCGAGAGCTTCGCCCGCCTCCTGGCCGGCCGCGGCACCGATCTGGTGATCGTGGCGCGCCGGGCCGAGCTGCTGGACGGGCTGGCCCGCGAGCTCGTCGAGCGGTACCGGGTCGCCGTGGAGGTGGTGGCGGCCGACCTCACCGACCCGGGGCAGCGCGCCGAGGTCGAGGGGCGGCTGCGCGCCGACCCGGTCGAGTTGCTGGTCAACAACGCCGGGTACGGCGCTTTCGGAGCGTTCGCCGAACTGCCGCTGGACGACCATCTCGCGCAGATCGAGCTCAATGTGACCGCGCTCGTGCGGCTGACCCACGCCGCCGTGCCGGGGATGGTCGAACGCGGCCGGGGCGGGGTGCTGAACGTCGCGTCGATGGCGGGCTTCGCCCCCTCGCCCGGCAGCGCGACGTACGGGGCGACCAAGGCGTACGTGGCGGCGTTCTCCGAGAGCCTGCACGCGGAGGTCGCCGGCAAGGGCGTCCACGTGACGGCGTTGTGCCCCGGGTTCACCCGCACCGACGAGCAGTCCGGCGCGCACGGCCCGTCCAACCTGCTGTGGCTGCGGCGCGACGACGTGGCGGGCGCCGGGCTGGACGCGGTGTCGGCCGGACGTGCGCTGTGCATCCCCGGGATGCAGTACAAGGCGGCGTTCCCCGCGTTGAAGCTGGTCCCGAGACCGCTGCTCAGGGCCGCCGTCAACCGCATGTGGCAGCAGGCCGCCGACACACGGTGACGCCGGCACCGGGTGAGCGTTGTCACGCTGCTTTTGCTCGGGATCTACAAAACTCGCCGCGGGTTGATTGTCACGGCGCTGACTTGACGCACCTCGTGCCGAGTGGCGACGATCGAACCTACGCTTGAGTAGGTTGTGTACGGCCTGCTGGGCGGCCCTCTGATCGCCGCGGGCGCGGCGGCACCGTCCGGCAAGACCACTCGTCCAGCGAAGGAACCACATGTCCGTGACCCCCGAAGAAAAGTTCCAGACCGGCATGCTGATCGACCTCGAGCCGGTGGTCGAGACGGAGCTCAACCGGCACCTGTCGATGGCCAAGGAATGGTTCCCGCACCAGTACGTCCCCTGGAGCGAGGGCCGCGACTTCGACGGCCCGCTGGACGGCGAGCCGTGGTCGCTGGAGCAGTCGAAGCTGAGCGTGGAGGCGCGCGAGTCGCTCATCGTCAACCTGCTCACCGAGGACAACCTGCCCGGCTACCACCGCGCCATCGCCACCGTGTACGGCCGCGAGGGCGCCTGGGGCACCTGGGTCAACCGGTGGACGGCCGAGGAGAACCGGCACGGCATCGCCCTGCGCGACTACCTCACCGTGACTCGCGCGGTCGACCCGGTCGCGCTGGAGCGCGCCCGCATGCACCACATGGAGGCCGGCTACGAGGCCGACCACGGCGACTCGTTCCTGCACGGGACGGCGTACGTGTCGTTCCAGGAGCTCGCGACCCGCGTCTCGCACCGCAACACCGGCAAGGCGTCCGGCGACCCCGTCTGCGAGCAGATGATGACCCGCATCGCCGCCGACGAGAATCTCCACATGATCTTCTACCGGAACCTGATGGGCGCCGCGATGGAGGCCGCCCCGAACGAGACGATGCGGGCGATCACCGACGTCGTGACGACGTTCCACATGCCCGGGCACAGCATCGACGGCTTCCTCCGCAAGTCCGTCGTCATCGCCAACGCCGGCATCTACGACATGCGGCTCCACCACGACGACGTGCTCATCCCGGTGCTGCGCAAGTGGAACGTGTTCGACCGCACCGACCTGTCCGGCGACGGGGAGAAGGCCCGCGAGGAGCTCGGCGAGTTCCTGGAGCAGCTCGACGCGTCCGCCACCAAGTTCGAGACCCGCCGCGAGGAGCGCCGCGCCCGCCAGGCCGCCCGCAACGGCTGACTCCCGGGAACGGGAGCCCGTTTCCTGGCGTCAAAGGAGATATGGGGACATATCGGCGACTGGGCGGGTATCGGTTGCTGGACGAGATCGGCCGGGGCAGCACCGCGGTGGTGTACCTGGCGATGGATCACCGCGGCCGGGAGGTCGCGGTGAAGGAGCTGAGCCCGGAGCTGGTGGGGGAGCCGGAGGCGGTCAGCCGGCTGGCACGGGAGATGTCGGCGCAGGCGCGGGTCCGCAGCGCGTACGTGGCGCGGCTCCTCGGCGGCCAGGTCGCGGCGGAACGGCCGCACGTGGCCATGGAGTACGTGCCCGGCTGCCCGCTGGGCGATCTGGTCGGGGCGTACGGGCCGCTGCGGCACGACCGGCTCGTCCGGTTCGCGCGGCGGCTGGCGCTCGCGCTGGGGGACGTCCACGACGCGGGCGTGCTGCATCGCGACGTCGCGCCCGGCAACGTGATCGTGATGGGCGACCGGCCGACGCTGATCGACTTCGGGATCGCGCACGAGTCCGGCGCCGAGCAGATCACCAAGCGCGGGATGGTCGTGGGGACGCCCGCCTACCTGGCGCCGGAGCTGATCGAGGGGGAGCGCGCCACCGCGGCGTCGGACGTGTTCTCGTGGGCGGCGACGGTCGCGTACGCGGCGACGGGCCGGCCGCCGTTCGGGCGGGGCTCGCTGCACGGCGTGTGCTTCCGGATCCTGCGCGGCCAGGCCGACCTCGACGGCGCCCCGGAGCGGCTGGCCGGGCTGCTGCGGGCGGCGTTCCGGCGCGACCCGTCAAGGCGCCCGCCCGCGCGCTGGTTCGCCGGGGCGCTCGCGGACGGCGGCGCGGCCGTCAAGGGCGACGGCGTGGTGGCCGCCTGATGCGCGATTGGATCTTCCCGGCCGGATCGGCGAGGGTAGGGTTTCGGAAACGATGAAGGGAGCCGTCACGTCCGGGGACCGAATCGGCCACTACAGCGTGCTTCAGACCCTCGGCGAAGGGGGTATGGGCGTCGTCTACCTCGGCGCCGACTCCGAAGGGCGCAACGTCGCCATCAAGGTGCTGCGGCCCGCGGTCGCGGGGGACGCCACCGCGCGTCGCCGGCTGGCCCGCGAGGTCGACTCGATGCGCCGGGTGCACAGCCCGCACGTCGCCGAGATCCTCGACGCCGACGTGACGGCCGAGCAGCCCTACATCGTGACCCAGTACGTGCCCGGCCAGACACTGGAAGAGATCGTCGAGGAGTCCGGGCCGATCTACGGGCCCGCTCTGCAGCGGCTCGGGGTGGGGCTGGCGTCGGCGCTGTCGGCGATCCACGGCGCCGGGATCGTGCACCGGGACATGAAGCCCGGCAACGTGATGCTCGTGGACAGCGAGCCCGTCGTGATCGACTTCGGTATCGCGCAGGGCGCGGACGCGACGCGGCTGACCGCGACCGGCATGGTGATCGGTACCCCCGGCTATCTGGCCCCGGAGATCATCGAGGGTGAGGACGCGGGCCCGCCGTCGGACGTGCACGCCTGGGCCGGCACGGTCGCCTACGCCGCGACGGGACGCCCGCCGTTCGGCTCCGGCACCTTCGAGTCGATCTTCTACAAGATCATGCAGGGCACGCCTGACCTGGGCGGCGTGCCCGACGCGATGCTGCCCGTGCTGCGGTCGGCGATGGCGCGGAACCCGGCCGAGCGTCCCACCGCGGTCAATCTGGTGCAGCTCACCCGGCGCATCCACATCGAAGCCACCATCACCGACCAGACCCGGGTCGACCAGCACTACTCGCCCGGCATGTCGCAGCCGGTGGAGGAGCCCGCGCCCGACCACTCCCGGATGTTCTCCATGCCGGTGGCCGCACCGCCGCCCCAGGACACCCCGGCGCTTCCCACCACCCCGGGCGGGAGCGCGATCCCGGCGCCGACGCCCGCCCCGGCCCCGGCGCAGCCCAGCGACTTCGTGGGGCAGCTGCCGCCGGCGGCGCCCCCGCCCGTCCCGCCGCCGGGCCCCGCGCCCTACAAGGCGGGGGAGCAGTTCCAAGGACGCGGCTACGCGCCGCCGGCCCCCTACGCCCAGGGCGGATACCCGCCGCAGTACGGGCCGCCGCCGAACCAGCCGCCGCCGAACCAGGGGGCGCTTCAGCGCGGGCCGGGGCCGGCCCAGCCCGGGCCGTACGACCAGCGGGCACAGGACGCGCAGCGGCGCGCGGACGCGGCGCGCGGACCGGAGACACGCGGGGACAAGGACCGCCGCAAGCCCTACGGCTGGTACCGGGTGCTCAGCTTCATCGTCCTGGTGGCGCTGCTCGGGTTCGCCAACATCGTGCCGCTGCTCGCGCTCTTCGTCACCATCGGCGGCGTGCTCGTCCTGCGGATGGCGGACAAGGCCGCCAAGGGCATGGAGGGACGCCAGACGCGGCGGGGCCCACGCACGGGCGACGCGGTCGCGGCGGCGTTCCGGACGCCACTGCACCTGCCGGGCGCGGTGATGTCCACGGTCCTGTGGACGTCGCTCAGCGTCATGGCGGGGATGATCCTGCTCGGCGTGCTGATCTTCGCCAAGTCCGACATGACCGCATCGAAGGCCATCGCCTACTCCGCCATGGCGGTGATCGGGCTGCTGTGCCTCGCGCCGGGCAGCGGCGCGCCGCGGCGGCAGCTGGCCCGGATCTGGGGCGCGCTGCTGCCGCGCGCCGAGGCCGCGCTCGCCGGTGCCCTCATCCTGGGCGTCTTCGCGGCGGTGCTGGTCGTGATGTCCCAGGAGGGGCCGCCCGACACCACCCCGCTGGACGGGATGAGCCAGGACCTGGAGGGCCTGCGCGCCGACGTCCGCGAACTCGTCTCCGGCATTCCCGGCATGTAGCGACCCCTTCGTCCGGATCGGCCCGGCGGGACATCCCCGGTCGGTAGGGTGGCGACCCATTATGAGCGGCGAAACGAGCCACCAAGAGCACATCGGCCCCTACCGGCTGCTGTCCCGGCTGGGCGCCGGGGACGGCGCCGTCCATCGTGCCGCCGGGCCCGACGGGCGCGACGTGGCGATCAGGCTTCTCCCGCCGGGCGCGGCGCCCGACATCGCGCGGATGCGCGAGGTGCTCTGCCCCTACGTGGTGGACGTCCTGGACGGGGACGCCGCCGCGCCCACCCCGTACGTCGTGTCCCGGTTCGTTCCGGGGCGGCCGCTCGAGGAGACGGTCGCCGAGCGGGGCCCGATGCCGGGTGACGCGCTGCGCAGGCTGGCGTTCGGGCTGGCCAAGGCCCTCGCCGCCATCCATGGGGCCGGTCTCGTGCACGGTGAACTCGGCCCCGGGACGATCCTGGTCGTGGACGACGCGCCCGTCGTCATCGACTTCGGGCTGACGGCCGGTCCCACGGCGGCGGACGACGTCCGGGCGTGGGCCGCGGCCGTGGCCTTCGCCGCCGCCGGCGCGGCCGCCCGGGCCGCACCCGGCCCGCCGCCCCTGGACGCGCTGCCCGCGGACCTGCGCCCGCTGGCGGAGGCGGCCGCGGACCTCGATGCCGGTGTACGCCCGGATGCGGCTGAGCTGGTGGAGGCGACGTCCCGGCTGGAGTTGCCGTCCGCGCCGTCCACCCGTTCCGGCCCCGCTCTTTCCGCGGCGGCCACGCCCGCGCCCGCACCCGCGGCGACGCCCGTAGCCGCGTCACCGGATGCGGCCGGGGCCCCGGAGACGGCCGGCGGGGCGCAGCGGCTGGCCGTGGCGCGGGGCTGGGCGCGGCTGCTGGCGGCGATGGTCGTGGTGATCGCGGTCGCCCTGGTGGTCATCGCGCCGGTCGCGGGGCTCGTGCTGTCGCTGGGCGCCGTGACGCTGCTGCGGGTGGCGGGAACGACGGCGGGGGGCTGGGCGTGGGCGTGCGGGCGGACGCTGCTGACCGTCCCGTACGCGGCGGCGTTCACGGTCGCCGTTCCGCTCGGGCTCGTCGCGGTGTCGGCGGTGGGCGGGGAGATCGACTCGCTCAGCGCCGCCGCGTTCGGCGCCGGGGCGGGCGCGGCGGTGCTGTGGACGGCGCCGGGCGTCAACGGCCCGCGGCGTCAGCTGGAGAGGATGTTCGTGTCGGCCGCGCGGCGGCCGCGGCACATCGCGGCGGCGGGCGCCGTTCTCGGCGTCCTGGCCCTGCTCGCGGTGGTCGGGGCCCTGACGCTGACGCCGAGCTTCTCGCCGATGTACGGGCTGCAGAGTTCGGTGGAGGGCACCATGGACCGCCTGCAGACCGCCGTCAACCGGTTCTGAGACGTGAAGTGCGTCACGCCGGGTTCGGGACGCGGTGGTCGCCGCGAATCCGGCGGCCACGTGGGTAAGGTCTCACGAACTGGGATTTGCCGATAGGCTACTCGCAAGTAACATCTGTGGTGCACGGCCCTATCAGGGACCCGGCTCCGAAGCACGTTCGGGTGTTTGGCAGGCTGTGACTTCGAAAAGCATGTCCGCGTCGACCCGCCATGGGCGGCGCCCCTCCGCCGCTCAACTCGGCGGCCAACTGAGTGCAGGGAGGTCGGCCACCGGCCATGAACATCGTCGTCCTGGTGAAGCAGGTTCCCGATACGGAGAGCCCGCGCAAGCTGAAGTCCGATGACAGCACGCTCGACCGCGCTGCGGCGGACGGTGTCATCAACGAACTCGATGAGTACGCGATCGAAGAGGCGCTGCGCATCAAGGAGGCCCACGGCGGCGAGGTGACCGTCCTGACCATGGGTCCCGACAAGGCCACCGACTCGATCCGCAAGTCCCTGGCCATGGGCGCCGACAAGGCCGTCCACCTCGTCGACGACGGTCTCGCGGGCTCCGACGCGCTGCAGACCTCGTACGCCATCCAGCAGGCCCTCGGCCGCACCGGGTTCGACCTGGTGGTGCTCGGCTCGGAGTCCACCGACGCGCGCACCGGCGTCCTCGCCGCGATGCTCGCCGAGCGGCTGGGCGCCGCGCAGGTGTCGCTCGCCAACAAGGTCGAGATCGACGGGACGTCCATCAAGGCACAGCGCCAGACCGACTACGGTTTCGACCGGGTCGAGGCGAGCCTGCCCGCGGTCGTCAGCGTCGTCGAGAAGATCAACGAGCCGCGCTACCCCTCGTTCAAGGGGATCATGGCGGCCAAGAAGAAGCCGGTCGAGACGCTCGGCCTGGGCGACGCCGGCATCGACGCGTCCCAGGTGGGCCTGGCGAACGCCGCCACCGAAGTGGTCGACTTCGCCGAGGCGCCGCCGCGCGCCAAGGGTGAGATCGTCACCGACGAGGGCGACGGCGGCGCGAAGATCGCCGAGTTCCTCGCGTCGAAGAAGTTCGTCTGACCGGGGAAGGGGATTAGCGAAAAATGGCAGAGATTCTCGTCCTCGTCGACCACGTCGACGGTGAGGTCAAGAAGGTCACGCTCGAACTGCTGACGCTGGCGAACCGGCTCGGCGAGGCCGCCGCGGTATGGGTCGGCCCGGGCTATGAGAACGCCAAGGACAAGCTCGGCGAGTACGGCGCCGGCAAGGTCTACGTGGCCGCCGACGAGGAGCTGACCTCCTACGTCGTCGCCCCGAAGGCCGCGCTGCTCGCCCAGCTCGTCGGCGCCGGGTCCCCGGCCGCGGTGCTGGTCGCCGCGACCGCCGAGGGCAAGGAGATCGCGGGCCGCCTCGCGGTCAAGACCGGCTCCGGTGTGCTCACCGACGTCGTGGACGTCACCGACGGCTTCGTCGCAGAGCACTCCATCTTCGGCGGCGGGATCATCGCGCACGCCAAGGTGAAGACCGGCACGCCGATCATCGCCGTCCGGCCGAACTCGGTCGCCCCCGAGGCGTCCCCCGCCACTCCGGCGGAGGAGCAGGTTTCGGTCACGCTGTCGGACGCCGACAAGGGCGCCAAGATCGTCGAGAAGGTCGTCCAGGAGAAGGGCGAGCGCCCGGACCTGACCGAGGCCGCGATCGTCGTGTCCGGCGGCCGCGGCGTCGGCGGCGCCGAGAACTTCTCGATCATCGAGGGCCTGGCCGACTCGCTCGGCGCGGCCGTCGGCGCGTCCCGCGCCGCGACCGACGCGGGCTGGTACCCGCACTCGTTCCAGGTCGGCCAGACCGGCAAGACCGTGTCGCCGCAGCTGTACATCGCGGTCGGCATCTCCGGTGCCATCCAGCACCGGGCCGGAATGCAGACCTCGAAGACCATCATCGCCATCAACAAGGACCCCGAGGCGCCGATCTTCGAGCTCGTCGACTACGGGATCGTGGGCGACCTCTTCCAGGTCGCGCCGCAGCTCACCGAGGAGATCACCAAGCGCAAGTGACCTCGCGCGAAAGCCCCGGCGACGACCACCGGACCCCAAGGCCGTCGCCGGGGCCTTCCGCGTTTCACGAGCGCTTCGGGGACGGGTACGGGACGGCCGCCTGCAGCGCCGGCTTGAGCATCCCGCCGATGTCGGCGTAGGGGACGACCGTGTCCTGCAGCCCGCACGCCGACTCGTATCCGAGCAACTGGCCGTAGAAGGCCACCCGTACGCCCGTCGGCGTGAGGGCCATGGTGACGTCGCCGGACCTGATGAACGCGGACGGGTTGTCGGTGCCCCTGGGAAGCACGGTTCCGGGCGCCGCGGTGCGCGGTCCGCAGTAGACGCCACCGGGCAGGTTCGCCTTGATCTTCTCGTCCACCGGCGCGAGGCCCCGCTCGGCCGAATCGCGGAACAGGTCGAGCGGCCGGTAGGACGCGCCGGTCCGCAGATCCACGGTCACGGCCTGCGGCTGGTCCCAGCCCGACCCGCGGTCACCGCGCAGCGAGACGCTGTACCAGACCGACAGCAGCCTGTCGTTGCGCAGGAGTATCGCCGGCTTCACGACATCGGTGTAGGCGCCCCTGCCGGTGCGCCCCAGGCCGGTCCGCGTCTTGTCCCAGCGCTGTTCGAGTGGTGCCCGCAGCGCCTGGTTGATCTTACGGTTGAGCGCGGCGCCGCCGCCGGTGACGCGCACGATCCGGCCCTGCGCCCGGAACGTCGCCCCGTTGCCGATGTCCCGCTGCGGCTCGCTGAGCGCGGCCAGCCGGGCCACGACCGGCTTCGGCCCGGGCGCCTCGTCCGCGACGGCCACGTAGACCGCCGCGCCGCCGCCCACGGTCACCGCCGCCGCCCCGCCCGCGACGGCGGCCGTGCCCTTCGCGCCGAGCGTCCCCAGGACGCCCTTGCCCGCCGCTCCCGCCGCCCCGGCACCCCCCGTCCCGGCGGCTCCGCCCGCGCCCGCCGCCCCGCCGGCGGCTCCCGCGGCGCCCGCAGACGCACCGCCCGCGCCGAGGCCGAGCGCGGTGAGCGGGAACAGCATCGCCAGCGCGGCGGCGGCCCCCGCGAGGGTGCGGATGCCGCGTCCCTCCCAGTCGGGCCCGTACGCGGCGGAGGCGGCCGACTCCAGTTCCGAGACGAACGCGGCGGCGCCCGGCGGACGGTCCCACGGGTTCTTGGCCAGGCCGCGCACGATCAGCGGCCGGAGCGGCTCGGGGACGTCCCCGGCCGGGATCGGCGCGGTCAGATGCCGGCCCATCAGCCCGGCCTGGTCCTCGGCGGAGTAGGGGCGGCGGCCCGTCACGCACTCGAAGAACACGCACGCCGCCGCGTACACGTCGGTCGCGGGCGACGCGGGTTCGTCCCGCCACTGCTCCGGCGCCATGTAGACGGGGGTCCCCGCCCGTCCCGTCGCGCCCGCGTCGACGGCGATTCCGAAGTCGATGAGCTTGCTCAGCCCGTCGCCGCGCACGATCACGTTCGCGGGCTTGTAGTCGCGGTGCACGATGCCGAGGCCGTGAGCGGCGGCGAGGCCCCGCAGCGACCCCTTGAGCAACGCCAGGGCCGCCTCGGGCGCCAGCGGCCCGGACTCGGCCAGGACGGCCTTGAGGGACGCGCCGTCCACGGCCTCCATGACGATGGCGGCGCCGTCCGGCGTCTCGACCAGCCCGTAAAGGCCGGCGATGTACGGGTTGCGCAGCCGGCTCAGCAGGCCGGCCTCGGCGCGGAACCGGCCGCGGAACTCCTCGTCTCCGGCCAGGGAGCCCGCGAGGTACTTGATCGCGGCGGGGCGGCCGGTGGCGTCGTGCCGCGCCAGCACCACGCGTCCCTGCGCGCCCTCACCGAGAGGCCGCAGCTCGCTGTACCCGGCAACCCGCCACTCGCCCATCCATCAGCCCCCATCGCCAGGAATGGTCCTGATGGGTTATACCGGATCGGGTGGCGGGTCGGCCGTTCAGGCCGCGATGGGTTCGGGCCGGGTGTCGTTCGGATCGTCCGCCCGCGCGGGCACCGCGGCGGTGACGGCCGGTGCGGCGGCGTCCGTGCCGGTGCGGAGCGGGACGAAACGGGCACCGGCGGCGATGAGCAGGGCCAGCACGACGACCGTGCCCACCCCCACCCGCAGGGACGTGGCCTCCGACAGGAAACCGACCACGACCGGGCCGAGGAGGAGACCTCCGTAGCCCATCGCGCCGACCTGGGCGACGGCCGCGGCGGGCCGGTCCGGGGCGGCGGTCCCGGCCAGCGAGATCGTCGTCGGGACGACCGTGCACACCACCAGCCCGGTCACGAAGAACCCGGCGATCGCGACGCCCGGTCCGGGAGCCAGCACGACGACGCTCATGCCGAGCGCGGTGCCGAGCCCGGCGCCGGTCAGCAGCCGCCGGGTGCCGACGCGCATCCGGACCCGGTCGCCGACGAGCCGGCCGAGCAGCATCGCCAGCTCGAACACGGGGTAGCCGGCCGCCGCCACCGCCTCGGTGGCGCCCATCTCGTCGTGCAGGAGCAGGCCGCTCCAGTCGGCGATCGAGCCCTCCGTCATGAACGCGATGAACGCGAGGACGCCGATCAGGTACACGGCGGGCGGGAGGCGGCGCGCCCTGCGTCCCGTCCCGGACGCGGCGCCGGCCTCCGGGCGGGCGGGGTCGGGCAGGTAGGTGCGGCCGAGCGCGAGGCCGGCGGGCATCGACAGCAGCGCGGCGGTCAGCACGGTCGTGGTGAACCCGAACCCGGCCGCGGCCGTGACGACGCCGAACACGCCGCCGCTCATCGCGCCGACGCACCAGCCGGCGTGCATGCCGCTCATGACGGGCCGGCGGTACGCCCGCTCGACGACGCTGCCCTGCGCGTTCATCGCGATGTCGGTGATCCCGAACGTCATCCCGAACAGCACGACGGCGGCGAGCAGCACGCCGTAGGAAGGGGCGAGCGCGATCGCCGCGAAGGACAGCGAGGTCAGCGGCAGCGCGGCCCGCAGGACGGCCCGGCTGCCGGCGCGGGACATCACGCCGCGCAGCGCCTGCATCGCCACGATCGCGCCGAGCCCCCAGACGAGGACGACGATGCCGATCTCGCCCTCGGTCGTCCCGAATCTGGCGGCGAGCGCGGGCATTCGCGCCACCCACACTCCGGTCAGCAGACCTGCCAGTGCGAAGGTCAGGAACGTCCCCGAACGGGCGCGCAGCAACATGGTTCACCTCTTTCTCGGCTCGGCGGGGCGCGGTGTGCGGCCCGTGGTGGCAAACGTCGTGGCGGCGGCCGTCATGTGGCGGACGCCGTGGTGGGGACGTCGTGGTGGGGACGTCATGGAACGCTCCAGACCCTCGGGCCCGGATCGCTCAGGTTGTTCGGCGGGGCGCGGGGCGCCCGGGGGTCATCGCTCCAGCAGGTCCAGGAGCCGCTGCCTCAGCGCTTCGAGCTGGTCCGCGTCGTACAGCCCGGGATCATGGCTCACCACTTCCCAGAGGCCCTCGGCCGCCAGCCGGACGACCGTCGCGGTGCCGGGGTCGGGGTCGTCCGCGGGGGCGCGGCCGTGCCAGCGCCGCATCGCCTCGTTCAGCGGCTCGGCCTGCTCCGGGTCCGCCGCGGCGGCCGTGATGGCCGACCATCGCCGGTAGGCGCGGGCCTCGCCGGTCAGGATCTCGAACGTGGCCTCGACGTAGGCCCGGGTGTAGGAGCCCGGCGCGCCGTCGTCGTAGGAGGCGATCAGGTCGTCGAACTCCTCGATGACCCGCGCCACCATCGCCCTGACGAGCACGTCCTTGGTGGGGAAGTGGTAGAGCAGCCCTCCCTTGCTGACGCCGGCGCGGTCCGCGACCGCGGTGAGCGTCAGCGCCTGGGTCCCCTGCTCGGAGAGGACGGCTTCGGCGGCGTTCAAGAGGGCTTCCTTCGTCATGATGATTTTACTGTACCGGCTGGACGGTATAGATCGTAACCGGAGGTCCGCCCCCGCCATTCCCGCAACCGCACGGGCACCGGAGGGGAACAGGGGCGGCGTGGATACTGTTGACCCCGTGGTGACCTACCTCGACCATGCAGCGACGACCCCGATGCTGCCCGAGGCCATCGAGGCGATGACGGCGGAGCTGCGCGAACTCGGGAACCCGTCCTCGCTGCACGCGGTGGGGCGGCGCTCCCGCCGGGTCGTCGAGGAGTCCCGCGAGATCATCGCCGAGGCGTTCGACGCCCGGCCGAGCGAGGTCGTGTTCACCTCCGGCGGCACCGAGGCCGACAACCTCGCCGTCAAGGGCCTGTACTGGGCACGCCGCGCCGCCGACCCCGCCCGCACCCGCGTCCTGGCCGGCGCCGTCGAGCACCACGCCGTCATGGACGCCGTGCAGTGGCTCGCCGACCACGAGGGTGCCCGCGTCGACTGGATCCCCGTGGACGAGCGCGGCCGCGTCCGCCCGGAGACGCTGCGCGAGGCGCTCGGCTCCGGTGACGATGTCGCGCTGGCGACCGTGATGTGGGCCAACAACGAGGTCGGCACCGTCCAGCCCGTCGCGGAACTCGCCGCCGCGGCCCGCGAAAAAGGCGTCCCGCTGCACACCGACGCCGTCCAGGCCGCCGCGACGCTGCCCGTGGCGTTCGGTACGAGCGGCGCGCAGGCGCTCACCCTCACCGGCCACAAGCTCGGCGGCCCTCTCGGCGTGGGCGCGCTGCTGCTCGCCAAGCCCAAAGAGCCCGTCTTCCTCGACCCGGTCCCGCTGCTGCACGGCGGCGGCCAGGAACGCGACGTCCGGTCGGGGACGCTCGACACGCCCGCCATCGCCGGGTTCGCCGCCGCCGTCCGCGCCACCGTCGCGCACCGCGACGCCGAGGCGCGGCGCCTCACCGAACTGCGCGACCGGCTGATCGACGCCGTCCGCGCCGCCGTGCCCGACGCGATCCTCAACGGCGATCCGGACGACCGCCTCCCCGGCAACGCGCACTTCACCTTCCCCGGTTGTGAGGGCGACGCCCTGCTCATGCTGCTGGACGCGCGCGGCATCGCCTGCTCCACCGGTTCGGCGTGCTCCGCCGGCGTCTCCCAGCCCAGCCACGTCCTGCTGGCGATGGGCACCGGCGCGGAACGCGCCCGCGGCTCCCTGCGCTTCACCCTCGGCCACACCTCCACCGAGGCCGACGTGAAGGCCCTCGCCGACGCCATCGGCCCCATCGTGGAACGCGCCCGCCGCGCCGGCCTCAGCTGACCGGAGTTTGAACGTCCCTTGAACGGGGACAGCATTGCCGTTCCCAAGGAAGGCGGTGCGATGACGACGGGCGGCGCGGTGAAACAGGCGGGCCGGAGAGCCGCGGGACACCCGTGGTTCCACCACATGTCGCGCGTCGGCCTGGTCGCCCGCGGCCTCATCTACCTGCTGGTCGGCTGGCTCGCGCTCCAGATCGGGTTCGGTGGCGGCGGCCAGGAGGCCGAGCGGAAGGGCGCCCTCCAGATCGTCGCGGACAACCCCGGCGGCACCGTCGTCCTGTGGCTGATGGCGGCCGGTTTCGCCGCGCTCGCCGCCTGGCAGTTCGGAGAAGCCCTGTACGGACGCCCCGTGCCGGACGGTGACAAGCCCACCGAGCGGCTGGGGTCGGCCGCCCGCAGCCTCGTCTACGCGAGCGGCACCGCGGCGACCCTGGGGTTCCTGCTCGGACACCAGGGCACGTCGAGCGACCAGCAGTCCAAGGCCTTCACCGCGCGGGCCATGGCCGAGCCCGGCGGACGCTGGCTCATCCTGGCCGTCGCGGCGGGCTTCCTGGTGTGGGGCGCGGTGACGGTCGTCAACGCCGTCCGCCGGGAGTTCATGGAAGAACTGGACACCGGCCGGATGGGCCGGGCGGCGCGCCGCTTCGTCCAGCCCTTCGGGATCGCCGGCAACGCCGCCCGCGGCCTCATCGGCACCGGAGCCGGTGCGTTCCTCGCCTACGCCGCCATCACCTTCCAGCCGGAGAAGGCCAAGGGGCTGGACGGCACCCTCCGCGAGTTCGCCGGCACCCCCGCCGGAGCCTGGGGCCTCGTCGCCGTCGCCGCGGGCGTCGTGACCTTCGGCCTCTACTCCTTCTGCGAGGCGCGGTGGCGCAAGGTCGACGCGTCCCGTCCGGGCCTGTAGGGCGTCAGGGCCCGCAGGAAGGACGTCAGGGCACGCAGGACGTCAGGGCTGGTAGGGCGCCAGGGCCCGCCAGCCGGGGTCGTTGGTGGAGGCGACCTTGGCCTTGCCCTCCGGCCAGCCGGCGGCGAGCTGGTCGAGTTCGGAGATGACCCCGGAGTCGGGGTCGGCGTACAGGTGGAAGACGCGGAGGCCGTCACCGGTCTCGCGGACGGCGAGGACGGCGCGGTCGCCGAGCTTGGTGAGCTTCTTCTCGAAGGCGCGCAGCGCGCCCGACGACGGTTCGACGGGGAGGCGGTCGGGGTTGCTGTTGGCGTACGGGACGGTGATCGCCACGTGCAGGTCGCAGAGGGGGTAGTCCTGCCGGTGCAGCGGGAACCTGGCGCCGAGGCGGGCGGGGTGGCCGCGGGGAGTCCGGCCCTCGCCGGTCAGCCAGGCGGGCTCGGAGAACGGCTCGGCGATCTGCTCGACGACCGCGGACAGCATCGACGGCGGCAGCGAGTCGATCGGCGCCTCCGTGGCGATGGTGACCTCGCCGATCCAGCGGGCGACGTCGTCCTCGCCGAGGGCCCAGTGCAGGACGTTCAGCGCCACCTGGAGCTGCTGCTCCTCGGCGACGAACAGGAAGTCGGGGTGGTAGGCGGCGATGTGCACCCGGGCCCGGTCGGCGTCGGCGCGCATGCCGAGCCGGACGTACTCCAGATCGAACTCGTGGTCGCCGAGGATGAGATCCTGCGCGAGCATCTCCGGGTCGGGCTGGCGCGCGGGATGAAAGCTCCATCCGCCGGCCGCCGACCGGGACGGCGCGGAACGCGCCCAGCGTTCGGTCAGCCCCCGCAGCTCGGGGTCGCCGCCGCCGGACACGGTGAGGGACGGGGAGCGGTCGTCGGCGCCGCCGATCTCCCACTGGAGCCCCGCGTGGATCTTGTGGACGCGGCGGGACAGCTCCTCGATCGCCTCGGCCGACAGGCCCTCGCCGGGTGCGTCGGGCTCGGGCTGCTCGGGCCCGGCGGCCAGCGAGGCCTCGATCGTCGGGCGGGCCTGCGCCCACCACTCCCAGAACTCGCTGATCGCGGGAGGCGTCACCGGTGACGCGTCGCGCGGACGACGGAAGATTCCCATCGGGCAGATACAAGAGGAACGCCATCGGCGATCAGCGGGTGCGGCGCGTCCCCTTGCTTCTCCTCTCATGCTGTCGGTGGCGGTCGGTAGCGTCTCATGACGAAGGGCGACCGGTGCGGGAGGTGGAATGCGCAGGTCGTTCAAGTTCCTGTCGCGTCCTACCGTACGGCAGGCACGCCCCGCGGCAGGCACGAAGCCCGGCGGCCCGGCGTCGTCCGCGGAAATGACGATGGCGGACCGGGCCACGCCGCGTACCCTCGAGGGACTATGACTTTGCGCGTACTCGCCGCCATGTCCGGCGGCGTCGACTCCGCCGTGGCCGCCGCCCGCGCCGCAGAGGCCGGGCACGACGTCACCGGCGTCCACATGGCCCTGTCCAGCAACCCCCGGTCGTACCGGACGGGGGCACGCGGCTGCTGCACCCTGGAGGACTCCAGGGACGCCCGCCGCGCCGCCGATGTGATCGGCATCCCGTTCTACGTGTGGGATCTCGCCGAACGCTTCCACAAGGACGTCGTGGAGGACTTCGTCAGCGAGTACGCGGCCGGGCGCACCCCGAACCCGTGCCTGCGCTGCAACGAGAAGATCAAGTTCGCGGCGCTGCTGGACCGGGCGATGGCGCTCGGCTTCGACGCCGTCTGCACCGGCCACTACGCGCGGCTCGACGGCGGCGTCCTGCGGCGAGGCGTCGACGAGGGCAAGGACCAGTCGTACGTGCTGGCCGTGTGCACGCCCGAGCAGCTCGCGCACGCCCTGTTCCCGCTGGGCGACACGTCCAAGGCCGACATCCGGCGGGAGGCGGAGCGGCGCGGCCTCCAGGTGGCCGACAAGCCCGACAGCCACGACATCTGCTTCATCGCGGACGGCGACACGCGGGGCTTCCTGGCCGAGCGGCTCGGCTCGGCGCCCGGCCCGATCGTCGACGCCGACGGCAACGAGGTCGGCGAGCACGAGGGCGCCTACGCCTACACGATCGGGCAGCGCAAGGGCCTGCGCATCGGCACGCCGGCGCCCGACGGGCGTCCCCGCTACGTCCTGGACATCTCCCCGGTGACGAACACGGTGACGGTGGGGCCGCGCGAGTCGCTGGACGTCCACGAGATCACCGGCGAGCGTCCGGTGTGGCTGAGCGAGCCCCGCAGCGGCCCGTTCGACTGCCAGGTGCAGCTCCGCGCGCACGGTGAGGTGTACGGCTGCACGGTCGAGCAGGACGGCGGCGAACTGCGCATCCGCCTGGCCGGCCCCGCACGCGGTGTGGCACCGGGCCAGGCCGCCGTCCTGTACGACGGCGACCGCGTGCTCGCCTCCTCCACGATCTCCGACACCTCCCGCGTTCCCGCCTGACGCACAGGCCCGGGGAATCAGGCTGAGCTTGGGTGGCTTATGGTCACGTAGGCGATGCTTTGGAGGCGTGCTGTGGAGTTCGGTGTTTCGACGTTCGTGACCGATGACGGGATCGCTCCTGCGGCGCTGGGGCGGGCGCTGGAGGAGCGCGGCTTCGCGTCGCTGTTCCTGGCCGAGCACACGCACATCCCGGTGAAGCGGGAGACGCCGTGGCCGGGCGGGGCCGAGCTGCCCCGTTGGTACTACCGGACGCTCGACCCGCTCGTCGCGCTGACCGCCGCGGCGACCGCGACCGAGCGGCTGCGCGTCGGCACGGGCATCGCGCTGGTCATCCAGCGGGACCCGATCGTCCTGGCCAAGGAGGTCGCCTCGCTCGACCTGATCTCCGGCGGGCGGGCCGTGTTCGGCGTCGGCGCGGGCTGGAACCGCGAGGAGATGCGCAACCACGGCACCGATCCGAAGACCCGGGTGCGGCTGCTGCGCGAGCGGGTGCTGGCCGTCAAGGAGCTGTGGACGAAGGACGAGGCGGAGTTCCACGGCGAGTTCGTCGACTTCGACCCGGTGTTCTCCTACCCGAAGCCCGTCCAGGACCCGCATCCGCCCATCATGATCGGCGGCTCCGGCCCGACCACGTTCGACCGGGTCGTGGAGTTCGGCGACGGCTGGATGCCGATCTACGGGCGCGGCACCGACGAGCTCGCGGCGCAGATCGCCGAACTGCGTGAGCGGGCCGGACGCCGCCTCCCCGTGGTGGTGTTCGGGGTGCCGCGCAGCGCCGAGGCGGTGGCCGGGCTGGAGGCCGCCGGCGTGGACGAGGTCCTGTTCAACCTGAAGACCCTGCCCGAGGACGACACGCTCCGGTACCTGGACCGGCTCGCGGAACTCCTGTGATCAACGCGCCGATAGGGTTCCGGGTGTGACGACGAGCTATCCCTGGCAGGCCGGGACGGCGACCGGGGTCGGGTCGTATCCGGGGGGCGACCCGGCGGAGGCGCTGCGGATCGTCCTCGGTGAGCTGCCCGAGCTGCCGCATCTGCCCGAGCTGCCCGCGCGCGGTCCCGGCGCCGACATGATCGGCCGGACCGCCGGGCTGCTGGTCGAGATGCCGGTGCACGTGGAGCCGTCCGGCTGGCGGTTCTCCGACCGTCCGGGACGCGACACCCTCCGCTCCCGCGACCACCTGGCCCGCGACCTGGACGTGCTGGAGGAGGTCGCGGGCGGTCACGACGGCCCGTTCAAGATCCAGGTGTGCGGGCCGTGGACGCTGGCCGCCACGATCGAGCTGCGGCACGGCGACCGGGCGCTCAAGGACCCGGGCGCCGTCCGCGACCTGGCCGCCTCGCTCGCCGAGGGCGTCGCCGCGCACGTCGCGGACGTCCGGCGGCGCCTGCCCGCCGCGGAGATCCTGCTTCAGCTGGACGAGCCGGCCCTGCCCGGTGCGCTCGCCGGGACGGTCCCGACCGCCAGCGGGTTCTCGCGGCTGCGGGCCGTCGAGGAGCCCGTCGCCGAGGACACGCTCAGGAAGGTGATCGAAACCGCCTGCGCGGGGGACGCGGCCTACCCCGTCGTCCACTGCTGCGCCCGCAACGTCCCCTATGCCCTGCTCCGAGGGGCGGGCGCGAAGGCGATCTCGGTCGATCTGAACCTCATGCCGAAACGCGACGACGACGCGGTCGGCGAGACGATCGACGCCGGGACGGGGCTGTTCCTCGGCGCGGTGCCCGCCACCGACACCGTCCTCCCCGCCCTCCGGGCGACCGCCGGGCCGGTGCGGGACCTGTGGCGGCGCCTCGGATTCCCGCCCGCGCGACTGGCGGAGCAGGTCGTGATCACTCCGGCGTGCGGGCTGGCAGGCGCGTCCCCGCGGCACGTCCGCGCGGCCCTCCAGCGCTGCCGGGCAACGGCCCGCATGCTGTACGAGGCGGCGGACTGACCCCGGGCGCGGCGGGGCTCGTATTGTCGGACCTGATGGCGACAATGGGGGCATGACCATGAGCGACGGCGTTCCCGGCGAGGCGCGGCAGCGGCATCTGGAGCTGAGCCGGGAGATCGACGAAGCCAACTACCGCTACTACGTCCTCGACCAGCCGACCCTCACCGACGCCGGGTACGACGCGCGGATGCGGGAGCTGCACGAGCTGGAGGAGCGGCATCCGGAGCTGGTCACGCCCGATTCGCCGACGCAGCGGGTCGGTGCGCCGATCGTCACCGATTTCGCGACCGTCGAGCATCTGGAGCGGATGCAGAGCCTCGACAACGCGATGAGCGCCGACGAACTGGTGGCGTGGGACGAGCGCGTCGTCAAGGAGGCCGGCAAGATCGCCGGATACCTGTGCGAACTGAAGATCGACGGGCTGGCCATCGCGCTGACCTACGAGGACGGGCGGCTCGTGCGCGGGGTCACCCGCGGCGACGGGCGCACCGGCGAGGACGTCACCAACAACGTCCGCACCATCGCCGACATCCCGCACCGGCTGGAGGGCGAGGGCTGGCCGGAGCTGCTGGAGGTCCGCGGCGAGGTCTTCCTCCCCGTCGAGGGTTTCGAGCAGGTCAACGCCGCCCAGGTGGAGGCCGGCAAGGACCCGTTCGCCAACCCGCGCAACGCGGCGGCCGGGTCGCTGCGGCAGAAGGACCCGCGGGTCACGGCGCAGCGCCCGCTCGGCATGCTCGTCCACGGGTACGGCGCGTGGCGCGGCGGGACGCAGCCGGAGAGCCAGTCCGGGGCCTACGAGCTGATGCGCGGCTGGGGGCTGCCGGTCAGCGACCGCTACAAGGTCCTCGGCGGGATGGACGCCGTCCGCGCGTACATCGCCGAGTACGGCGAGGACCGGCACGGCACCGCGTACGAGATCGACGGGGTGGTCGTCAAGGTCGACCAGTTCTCGCTGCAGCGGCGGCTCGGGTCCACGAGCCGGGCGCCTCGCTGGGCCATCGCGTGGAAGTACCCGCCGGAGGAGGTCAACACCCGGCTCCTCGACATCAAGGTCGGCGTGGGCCGGACGGGGCGCGTCACCCCCTACGGCGTGATGGAGCCGGTCAAGGTCGCCGGGTCGACGGTCGAGCGGGCCACGCTGCACAACGCGGGCGAGGTGAAGCGCAAGGGCGTGCTGATCGGCGACACGGTCGTCCTGCGCAAGGCCGGCGACGTGATCCCCGAGATCGTCGCGCCGGTCACCGCCCTGCGGGACGGGTCGGAGCGCGAGTTCCAGATGCCCGCGCACTGCCCCGAGTGCGGCACCGAACTGGCGTACGAGAAGGAGGGCGACGCCGACATCCGGTGTCCCAACGCGCGGTACTGCCCCGGTCAGCTGCGCGAGCGGCTGTACTTCGTGGCGAGCCGCAACGCGCTCGACATCGAGGCGCTCGGCTACGTGGGGGCGACGGCGCTCACCCAGCCGCTGGAGCCGTCCGAGCCGCCGGTGAAGAACGAGGGCGACCTGTTCCACCTGACCGTCGACCGGCTCCTTCCGATCCGGAGCCTCGTGCTCGACCAGCGGACGGGCACGTCCAAGACGGATCCGAAGACCGGTGAGCCCAAGGTCGTGTCGTTCTTCGCCAACAAGGAGGGCGAGCCGAAGAAGACCGTCGAGATCCTCTTCGACGAGCTGGAGAAGGCCAAGAAGCAGCCGCTGTGGCGGGTCCTGGTGGCGCTGTCGATCCGGCATGTGGGACCGTCGGCGGCCCGCGACCTGGCCCGCGAGATGCGCTCGATGGACGCGATCGCGAACGCCTCTGAGGAGGACTTGGCGGCCGTCGACGGCGTCGGCCCGACGATCGCGGTGTCGATCAGGAAGTGGTTCGAGATCGATTGGCACCGCGAGATCGTCGAGAAGTGGCGTGCCGCGGGCGTCCGGATGGAGGACGAGGGCGCGGCGGGCCCGCGTCCGCTGGAGGGGGTCACCGTGGTGATCACCGGGTCGCTGGAGGGGTTCAGCCGCGACTCGGCGACCGAGGCGGTGCAGCGGCTCGGCGGCAAGGTGTCCGGCTCGGTGTCGAAGAAGACGGGCTTCGTGGTCGCGGGCGACAGTCCGGGGTCCAAGTACGACAAAGCCGTCAAGCTGGGCGTACCGGTCTTGCAGGAGGAAGGATTCCGCGTCCTGCTGGCCGAAGGGCCGGATGCGGCCACGAACGTGACGGTGAGCGCCGAAGAATAACCCGGTGTATTCGCGGGGCTCTCACCAGGTTTGCGTTACTCAGGGGTACACTTCAACTACCCAACGGTGAGTGGCCGGGTGCGATACGGGCATAACGCAACGTACGCGATCGGTTTCGCGAAGTTGAGCGAAGGCCGTACCCTCCCTCTCATCACGACCTACACCTGAATCTCCGGACGTAACACCCGGGGGGCGTCCCCCGAGGTCGGGGACGTCCGGTGCCGGGGGACGGCCCCCCGAACCCCCCCGAGGATGTGATGAAGGACCCGAACAACACGCGGAACACGGCACCGCGCCGTGGGTCCCCGTTGTGGATCTACTTCGTCGTCGTGATCCTGCTCGGCGTCACCGCCTGCGTCACCGCGTTCTCCGGTCTGAGCGGCGCCGACCTGGACGCGCTCGCCGGCGCGCCGGTGTTCTGGATCCTCGGCTGCTTCATCATCTTCGGTGAACTGCGGCCGATCATCACCCCCGGCTCCACCGAGAACAACGGCGCCACCACCTCCACCACGTTCGCGTTCGCCGCCCTGCTGTACGCCGGCCTCCCGATCGCCGCCGCCCTCCAGGCCATCGCCGTCATCACCTGCGGGATCTTCCGCGGCCGAAGCCCCCACCGCATCGCCTTCAACGCCGCGCAGTACACCCTCAGCCTCGCCGCCGCCCAGCTCGTCCTCGCCATGTTCGGCGACCTCGCCACCCCCACCGACCTGTGGGTCCCCGACGGAGGCGACCTGCCCGCGATAGCGCTCGCCGGCACCGTCTACTTCATCTGCAACGACACGCTCGTCGGGGCGGCCGTCGCCCTCCACGAACGGGTCTCGCTCGTCAAGGCGCTCCGCTTCGACCTCGGCTACCAGATCCTCGTCCACCTGGCGCTGCTCGGCCTCGCCCCGCTGATGGTCGTCGCGATGGACAGGTCCGCGGTGTTCGTGCCCCTCATCGTCCTGCCGTTCATCGCCGTGTACCTGAACGCCTCCGTCTCCGTCCGGCGCGAACACCAGGCCCTCCACGACGGGCTCACCGGCCTCCCCAACCGCAAACTCCTCATCGTCCGGACCGAAGAGGCCCTCACCGAAGCCCGCGGCGCCGGCAAGCGCGGTGCCCGCGCCCCCGGGATCGGCGGCAGGTCCCGCCGCCGCAGAAACGACCCGCCGAGCCACCGCGCCGGGCTGTTCCTGCTCGACCTCGACCGCTTCAAGGAGGTCAACGACACCCTCGGGCACCCCACCGGCGACCGCCTCCTCCAGCTCGTCGCGCACCGCCTCACGCACAGCGTCCGCCCCGGCGACCTCGTCGCGCGGCTCGGCGGCGACGAGTTCGCGGTGCTGCTGCCGTCCGTCCGCGACGAGGCCGCCGCCCGCGAGGTCGCCGCCCGGCTCCGCGCCGCCCTCAGCGAACCCGTCCGCCTCGACGGCATGTCCTTCGACCTTGAGGGCAGCGTCGGCATCGCCCTGTTCCCCGACCACGCGCCCGACTTCGAACTGCTCCTCCAGCGCGCCGACGTCGCCATGTACAACGCCAAGGAGGCCCGCACCGGCGTCGAGATCTACTCGCCCGCCAAGGACCGCAACTCACCGGCACGCCTCAGCATGCTCGGCGAGCTGCGCCGCGCCATCGACCGCTCCGAACTGGAGCTGTTCTACCAGCCGAAGGTCTCCCTGCGGGACGGCCAGCTCGTCGGCATGGAGGCCCTCCTGCGCTGGCGCCATCCCGACAAGGGCATCCTCGAACCCGACGCGTTCCTGTCGATCGCCGAGCAGACCTACCTCATGCGCTCCATCACCCACCACGTCGTCGACGCCGCGCTCACGCAGGCCGCCGCCTGGTGGCGCGAAGACCTCACCGTCCAGGTCGCCGTCAACGCCTCCGGACGCGACCTCCTCGACACGGGCCTCACCGAGACGATCGAGGAGGGGCTGCTCGCCCGCGGCCTGCCCGCCGCCGCGCTCCAGCTCGAGATCACCGAGCGGATCCTGATGAACGAGCCCGCCTACGCCTCCGACACCGTCAGCGCCCTCGCCGACCTCGGGATCCCGCTCAGCCTCGACGACTTCGGCACCGGCTACTCCTCCCTCGTCCGCCTCAAACGCCTCCCGGTCGAAGAGATCAAGATCGACGCCTCGTTCGTGGGGCGCCTCTCCGAGTCCACCGACGACGCCGTCATCGTCCGCTCCATCGTCGACCTCGTCCGCACCCTCGGCCTGCGCTCGGTCGCCGAAGGCGTCGAGGACCCCGCCACCGCCCAGACACTTCGCGAAATGGGCTGCGACGCCGCCCAAGGCTGGCACTTCGGCCGCCCCATGGACGCCGAAGCCGCCACCGACTGGCTCCGGAGTGCCTTCCTGGCGGTTCCTTCGACCTCCGGGCCTTGAGACTCGAAGGAGGTCGTCCCGCCGCTGCGGCACGTTCCTGCCGCGGCAGTACGGGCAGCGGCCGCGGCAGGAGATGAGGGCGCTCAGTACGGGCGGCGGTAGTCGTCCTCGTAGTAGTGCTCTTCGCGAACCGCGGGCGGGGGCCGGCGCTCGACGCTGCGGCGGGCCGAGACGATCCGGACGATGCCGATGACCAGGCCGATCAGGCCGCCGATCATCAGGATCACGCCGACCAGCCGGATGTCGATGCCGCTGAACTCATAACTGACCGCGTAGGCCAGGATCGCGCCGATGATGATCAGCGCGATGCTGCCGCCGATGGTCACGGCGGTCTCCTCTCGTCGTCCCTGAGTGGACGACGAGAGCGTTCCCCTTCAGGTGAAACTAAACAATCTATGCATATTTCGGGAAGTTTCACTCCGCAGATCGGTGATCCACTGCTCCCCGTCCCGCCCCCTTCGCTACGGTTCCGCCATGAGCAACGGTTCCCGTACCGCGATCGCCATCCTGTCGATGGCGGGTGCGATCGGCCTCTTCATCCTCGCCATGGTGTCCGTCACCGCCGACAGCAACCGGCAGAACGCGATCCAGGTGGCCATCCTCGGAGGGTTCGGCGTGCTCGCGCTCGCAAACTTCGCGGGGAGCCTGCTGAGTGGGGCCGCGCCGTCCCAGCCTCTGCCGTACCGGCCGCAGCCGCTTCCCCCGGGGGCCCCGGGCTACGCGCCGTACGCGGGTCAGCCGCAGCCCGGCTACCAGCCCCAGCCGGGCCAGGCGCACCCCGGGCAGCAATAGCGGCTTGCCGTAGTGGCGATGGGGTCGGGCGGTCGGGGTGCGGCCCATAGGATGGGCGGCGAATCCCATCGATCCGCAGGAACGGTTTCTCACATGTCCGCCATCACCCGTGACGAGGTTTCGCATCTCGCCCGGCTGTCCCGGCTGGCGCTCGGCGATGACGAGCTCGACCATCTCGCCGCCCAGCTCGACCAGATCATCTCCGCGGTCGCGCGGGTGCAGGAGGTCGCCGCGGAGGACATCCCGCCCACCTCGCACGCGCTGCCGCTGACCAACGTCTACCGGGCCGACGAGGTACGCCCGTGCCTCACGCCCGAACAGGCCCTGGCCGGCGCGCCGGCCGCCGAGGAACAGCGCTTCCGCGTCCCCCGGATCCTGGACGAGGAGGCGTGATGGAGCTGGTCGGGAAGGGGGCGGCGGAGCTCGGGGAGCTGCTCGCCGCCGGTGAGGCCTCCGCGGTCGAGGTCGCCGAGGCGCACCTGGACCGCATCGCCGCCGTGGACGGTCAGGTGAAGGCGTTCCTGCACGTCGACCGTGAGGCGACGCTGGCGCAGGCCCGGAAGGTGGACGAGCGGCGTGCGGCGGGGGAGGATCTCGGCCCGCTGGCCGGTGTCCCCATCGCGCACAAGGACGTGTTCACCACGAGGGACATGCCCACCACGGCCGGGTCCAAGATCCTTGAGGGGTGGCGGCCGCCGTACGACGCGACGGTGACGGCGCGGCTGCGTGAGGCCGGGCTGGTGATCCTCGGCAAGACGAACATGGACGAGTTCGCGATGGGCTCGTCCACGGAGAACAGCGCCTACGTCACCTCGCGCAACCCGTGGGATCTGGAGCGGATCCCCGGCGGTTCGTCGGGTGGTTCGTCCGCGGCGGTGGCCGCGTACGAGGCGCCGCTCTCGACGGGGACCGACACGGGCGGGTCGATCAGGCAGCCCGCGGCCGTCACCGGCATCGTCGGCATGAAGCCCACGTACGGGGGTTCCTCCCGGTACGGCGTGATCGCGTTCGCGTCGTCGCTGGACACGCCGGGGCCGTTCGCCCGCAACGTGCTCGACGCGGCGCTGCTGCACGAGGCGTTCAGCGGACATGACCCGATGGACTCGACATCGGTGTCCGAGGCCGTCCCGCCGGTCGTGGAGGCCGCACGCCGCGCCGACGTCAACGGGCTGCGCGTCGGCGTCGTCAAGGAGTTCGCGGGGGAGGGCTACCAGCCGGGCGTCTCGGCGCGCTTCAACGAGACGGTCGAGCTGCTGGAGTCGCTCGGCGCGAAGGTCGTCGAGGTCTCCTGCCCGCACTTCACCTACGCGCTGCCCGCCTACTACCTGATCGCGCCGTCGGAGTGCTCGTCCAACCTGGCCCGCTTCGACGCGATGCGGTACGGGCTCCGGGTCGGCGACGACGGCAGCCGCAGCGCCGAGGAGGTCATGGCGCTGACCCGCGCCGAGGGCTTCGGCCCGGAGGTCAAGCGGCGCATCATGCTCGGCACCTACGCGTTGTCGTCGGGTTACTACGACGCCTACTACGGCAAGGCGCAGCAGGTCCGCACGCTGATCAAGCGCGACTTCGAGGCCGCGTTCGAGCAGGTGGACGTGCTGGTGTCGCCGACCACCCCGACGACCGCGTTCCCGATCGGCGAGCGCGCCGACGACCCGGTCGCGATGTACCTGGCCGACCTGTGCACGATCCCGGCGAACCTCACCGGCAACGCCGCGATCTCGGTGCCGTGCGGGCTGGCGGACGGCCTGCCGGTCGGCCTGCAGATCATGGCCCCCGTCCTCGGCGACGACCGCGTCTACCGCGTCGGCGCCGCCGTCGAGCGGGCCCTCGAAGACCGCTGGGGCGGCCCCCTCCTGGCCCAGGCCCCGGAACTGGTGGAGGCGAAGTGACCACTGCGACGCTGATGGACTACGACGAGGCGCTCGCCAGGTTCGAGCCGGTGCTCGGCATCGAGACCCACATCGAGCTGGGCACCGCGTCCAAGATGTTCTGCGGCTGCCCGACCGGGTTCGGCGCCGAGCCGAACACGCAGGTGTGCCCGGTGTGCCTGGGGCTGCCCGGTTCGCTGCCGGTCACCAACCGCGCCGCGATCGAGGGCATCATCAAGATCGGCTTGGCGCTGAACTGCGACATCGTCGAATGGTGCCGGTTCGCCCGGAAGAACTACTTCTATCCGGACATGCCGAAGAACTTCCAGATCTCCCAGTACGACGAGCCGCTGTGCGTCGACGGGTACCTGGACGTCGAGGTCGAGGGCGAGACGTACCGGGTCGAGATCGAGCGCGTCCACATGGAGGAGGACACCGGCAAGTCCCTGCACGTCGGCGGCACGACCGGCCGGATCCACGGCGCCGAGTTCTCACTGGTCGACTACAACCGGGCCGGGATCCCGCTGGTCGAGATCGTCACCAGGCCGATCGTCGCGACCGGCGACAAGGCGCCGCTCGTGGCCCGCGCGTACGCGACGGAGCTGCGCGAGCTGGTCCGGTCGCTGGACGTGTCGGACGTGCGCATGGAGCAGGGATCGATGCGCTGCGACGTCAACGTCTCGCTCATGCCGCGCGGCGCGTCCGAGTGGGGCACCCGCTCGGAGACCAAGAACGTCAACTCGCTGCGTTCGGTGGAGCGGGCCGTCCGATCGGAGATCGAGCGGCAGGCGGGCGTGCTGGCCGGCGGCGGGCGCGTCGTCCAGGAGACCCGCCACTTCCACGAGGACACAGGCCGCACCACCAGCGGCCGCAGCAAGGAAGAGGCCCAGGACTACCGGTACTTCCCCGAGCCCGACCTGGTGCCGATGGCGCCGTCCCGCGAATGGGTCGAGGAGGTGCGCGCGTCGCTGCCCGAGCTTCCGGCCGCGCGGCGCCGCCGCATCCAGCGGGAGTGGAGCCTGTCCGACCTGGAGCTGCGGGACGTCGTCAACGCCGGCGCCGTCGACCTCATCGAGGCCACGATCGCGCACGGCTCCGACGCCGCGGCCGCCCGCAAGTGGTGGATGAACGAGCTGTCCCGGCGCGCCACCGAGCAGGGCGTCGAGCTGGCCGACCTGCCCATCACGCCCGAGCAGGTCGCCCGCGTCCAGGCGATGATCTCGGCGGGGGAGCTGAACGACAAGCTGGCCCGCAAGGTGTTCGAGGGCGTCGTCGCCGGCGAGGGCACCCCGGACGAGGTCGTCGCCGCCCGGGGCCTCAAGGTCGTCAGCGACGAGGGCGAGCTGTCCTCCGTGATCGACCAGGTCATCGCCGACAACGCCGACGTGGCCGACAAGATCCGCGCAGGGAAGGCCGCCGCCGCCGGCGCCCTCGTCGGCGCCGTCATGAAGGCCACCCGGGGTCAGGCCGACGCGGGCCGCGCCCGCGAACTGATCCTGGAGAAGCTCGCCGCCTCCTGACATCCGCCCGCCGTCCCGTGGCGCACCCACGGGACGGCGGCGACAGCGGCCGCGACTCCGCGCCCCGATGGGCGGAGTCGGAGTGCCGGTCCTCAGCGGAGGGGGACGTTGAGGATCCGGTCGTCGTCGGGGGCGGGGTCGCCCCGGCCGTCCTCGTTGCTGGTGGCGAGCCAGAGGGAGCCGCCGGGTGCCTGGACGACGGCGCGGAGACGGCCGTAGCCGGAGTCGAAGTGGGCCGTGGGCCGTCCCGCCTCGCCGTCGTCGAGGGGGACCTGCCAGAGGCGCTCGCCGCGCAGGGCGGCGGCCCACAGGGAGCCGTTCGCATAGGCGAGGCCGGACGGGGACGCCTCCTCGGTCGTCCAGGTGAGGAGGGGGTCGGTGAAGCCTTCGCGGCCGCCCGTGCCCTCGACCTCGGGCCAGCCGTAGTTCTTGCCCTTCTCGATGCGGTTGATCTCGTCGAAGCGGTTCTGCCCGAACTCGGTGGCGTAGAGGCGGCCCTCGTCGTCCCAGGCGAGTCCCTGGACGTTGCGGTGCCCGTACGTCCAGACGCGGTTGCCGAACGGGTTTCCGGGGGCGGGCTTCCCGTCGGCGGTGACGCGGAGGATCTTGCCGCCGAGGGAGTTCTTGTCCTGGGACAGGCCGGTGTCGCCGGTCTCGCCGGTGGTGACGTAGAGCATCTTGTCGGGGCCGAACTCGATGCGGCCCCCGTTGTGATTGCCGCCCTTCGGGATCCCGGTGACGATGGGTTCCGTGGCGCCGAGACGGCCGTCGAAGGCGGCGCGGACGACGCGGTTGTCGGACGCGGCCGTGTAGTACAGGTAGATGGCCTTGTCGCTGGAGTAGTCCGGGGAGACCGCGACGCCCAGCAGGCCGCCCTCCCCGCCGGGTTCCACGCCGGGCACCTTGCCGACCCGCTCCCACTGGCCGGACGACGTGACGCGCACCAGGTCGGCTGTGTCGCGTTCGGTCACGAGTGCGTCCCCGCCGGGAAGGAACGCCACCGCCCAGGGGACCTGCAGGCCCGTGGCCACGGCGCGTGGTTCGCCTGGGGATCCGCCGCCCGTCTCGGACGGGCCGCTCGCCGTCAGCGGCGGCGGCGTGTGCGCGCCGCCGTCCCCGTCCCCGCCGGAGGGCGAGGACGAGCAGGCCGCCAAGAGCACCGCGGCCGAGGCCAGGACGATCGTGTGCCTTCGCATGAGCGCCTCCCGTAGGTAGTACGGATCCGAGTGGCCCGCCGTTCCAGCCGGGACGGGATCATTCCCGTCACGGGGCGATACCTGCACTCGAACGCGGTCACTCAACGTGTTCCCGGGCATGCCACCGCATCGGGGACGATCGGCTTTCGGACGTCCCAAACCGTTCTTCGACGAGGTCGTTTGTCGCCGGGAGGACGCTCAGCCTCAATCGCTCCGTGACCTACCGAACGTACATTGAGCGACACGGTGATCCCGTAGTGCAGCGACGTCGCTGATCTCCGGCAGGCGAGCCGGCGTGTTCGCCACCGGCCCGCGCCGACCCCTGCGCGGGGCACGATTCAGGACCTTGTGACCGTTATCCGTGCGGTGAAGGTCGTGAACCCGAATTCTCCCCCTGGCGCGGTGCGGCGTCGGCAGGGACCGAACGCTCCACCGGGGCAGGAAGGGACACGGCGCGATGAGCGGCGAATACGCCAGGCGGGTTCCGCCGCGTGCGCTGCCGATCGCCATGGCCGCGGTCGCCGGGGTCCTGTACGCCATCGGCTCGCTGCTCGGCTGGGGCGGGAACGCCTTCATCGCCTGGGCCGAGGCGGGCGCCGCGGGCGCCGCCGCGATCTCCCTGCTGCTGCTGGCCCGGCGGCCGGACGGCGTGCCGGCGGACACGGCCCCGGGCGGGATCTGGCGCGCGTCCTGGCGGTGGTACGGGATCGCCGCCGCGTCCTGGTTCCTCGGCGCCTTGGGCGGCGCCCTGTCCGACGGGCGGGGCCGCAGCGCCCTGTCGCTGTCGGTACCGGATCTCTTCTACCTTTTCGCCCTGGTCGCGCTGGTGGTGGGGCTGGTCGCGCCGATCAGGCTGCCCCGCGACGCGGGGACGTGGCTGCGGTACGCGGCCGACACCTATGTCTGCGCCAGCGCGCTGTTCGTGCTCGGCTGGGTCGCGCTGTTCGGCACGCTCTACCACAGGTCGGGGGAGTCGCCGCCGGAGTTCCTGCTGGAGCTGCTGTACCCGCTGATCGACGTCGTGTTCGTCTGCGGCGCGCTGCCGTTCGTCCTCGGCGCCGCGCGCGGGCACCGCCGCCTCGCCCTGATGGGGTACGGCGCGCTGACGGCCATCGCGGTCGCCGACATCGTGACGACGTTCGTCCGGCTGGACGGCGGCGGCCCGGCCGACGACCCGTCCGACATCCTGCGCCTCGCCGGGCTGCTGCTCCTGCTGCTGGTTCCGTGGACGGGCCCCGCGGCCGAGCCGGAACCGCCCGTCGACGACATCCCCGAGGACGTGGACGAGCCGGACGGGACCGGCCGGTCCGGCGAGGAGTGCGGCCGGATGATCGGGCCGGGCATCGCGCCCGCCGCGGTCGCCGCCGCGGCCGCCCTGTTCATCGCGGGTCACTCGCTCACCGGGCGCAACGGCCTCGAACCCGGCATCTCGATCGCGGCGGGCTCGGCGGCGCTGGTGCTGATCGCGCGGCTGGCGGGCCTGCTGCGGGAGAACGACGAGCTGCGCCGGGCCGTGGACACCGGCGAGGAGCACTTCCGGGCCCTGTCGGAGAGCATCAACGACGCGGTCCTCATCTGCGACCTGGACGCCATCGTCCAGTATGCCAGCGCCGGGGCCCTGCGGACGTACCACTACGAGCCGGAGGAACTGCTCGGGCGCCCGCTGCACGAGATCGTCCACCCGGAGGACCTGCCGCGCGTCCAGGGGGTGTTCCTCGAGGTCCTGGACGACGAGGCGGTCGACGAGGCGCTGCGCGTGTCGTGCCGGATCCGGGCGGCGGACGGGACGTGGCTGCCGACCGAGTCGACGATCTCGCGCTACAGCGGCTCCGACGGCGCCCCCGCGCGGCTGCTGGTCACGACGCGGGATCTCAGCGAGCAGGCGGCGCTGCAGCGGCAGGTCGCGCACCTGACGTTCCACGACGGCCTGACGGGCCTGCCCAACCGGTCCTACTTCGAGGAGCGGACCCGGGAGGTCCTGTCGCGGCAGCCGTCCGGCGGCGAGGTCGCGGTCGTGTTCGTCGACCTGGACGGTTTCACCGCGGTGAACGACTCCGACGGGCACGCGGCCGGCGACCAGGTGCTGGCGCAGGCCGCCCGGAGACTGCGCGCCAACGTCCAGTCGGACGACACGGTGGCCCGCTGGGGAGGCGACGAGTTCGCCGTCCTGGTCCAGCTTCCGCCGGACGACGGTGAGACGCGCGCCACAGTCGAGCTCGCCGGACGGCTCCTGCGGGCTCTTTCGGCGGACCCTTATCAGGTCGGCAACAAGCACATCGTGTTGACGGCGAGTGTCGGCATAGCGTTCGCCGGGGACGAGGAGCAGCCCGCGGCCCCCGCCGGCAACGGCTCCGAGGCGGGACGCCGGCTCCGCCGCACCGCCGCGGACCTGCTGCGCAACGGCGACCTGGCGATGGCCCGCGCGAAGGAGCTCGGCGGCGGGCGCGTCGAGGTGTACGCGCCGCACATGCACGCCGACGTCGTCCGGCGGCTGGAACTGGCCAGCGACCTCCAGCAGGCGCTGGCCGAGGAGGAGTTCGCGATCGAGTTCCAGCCGGTGGTGGACCTCGCGACGTCCCGGGTGACCGGCGTGGAGGCGCTGCTGCGCTGGTGGCGGGGCAGCGAGGCGGTGCCGCCGGAGGAGTTCATCGGCACGGCGGAGGAGTCGGGCCTGATGGTCCCGCTCGGAGACTGGGTGCTGCGGGAGGCGTGCCGCGAGGTCGCCCGGTGGCGCGGGGACTCGTGGGACGTGGGCCTGTCGGTGAACTTCACCGCCCGGCAGATCGCCGCGCCCCGGTTCGTGGAGTCGGTCGCGGCCGCGCTGGCGGAGACCGGGCTGCCGCCGCAGGCCCTCACGCTGGAGGTGCGCGAGGAGGTCCTCGTCGAGGACGCGGGCCAGAACGTGGAACGCCTGTCGGAGCTGCGCGACCTCGGGGTGCGGCTCGCGATCGACGACTTCGGCACCGGGTACGCCTCGCTCGCCTACCTCGGGCAGCTCCCGGTCGACATCATCAAGATCGATCCGTCGTTCGTGGCGGGGCTCGGGTCGGACGAGACGCTGACGCTGCTCACCCGGACGATCGTGCGGCTCGGCAGCGACCTGGGGCTGACCGTGGTGGCGGAGGGCATCGAGCGGCCCGAGCAGCTGGAACTGCTGCGCGAGATGGGCTGCCCGCGCGGCCAGGGGTTCCTGGTGGCGCGTCCGATGGCGGCCGGGCGGGTCGAGTCGCTGGTGCGGACGAACCTGGAGGCGCACGCCCAGTCCGGGGACGTCCCGCTGCCCCTCCCGGGCTGAGCCGCCCCGCTCGGGCCGCGCGGTGCGGGCCACGCACCTGCGACACGGCAGTCTCGACATTTGAGACAAAGCGTCCACGGATTTGACCGGGAGCCGGACATCGGCGAAAGTGGGCCTGTGCAGAGCACCATCACCATTCTCGTAGTACTTGGTCGGCGCGCAGGCTGACCAAGCTTCTCGTCCTGCGCGCCTCCCCTCGATCGCCTCACGGCGGCGGGGGTTTTTTGTTGCCCGGAGACCCTTCACCCCACTCCCCAAGGAAACGCAGATCATGACGACCGAACAGATGACGGGAGCCCAGGCGCTGGTCCGCGCCTTGGAGAACGTCGGCGTTGACACGGTGTTCGGCATCCCGGGCGGCGCGATCCTCCCGGCCTACGACCCGCTCTTCGACTCCGCGAAGCTGCGCCACATCCTCGTCCGGCACGAGCAGGGCGCCGGCCACGCGGCCCAGGGCTACGCGATGGTGACCGGCAAGGTGGGCGTGTGCATGGCCACCAGCGGGCCGGGTGCGACCAATCTCGTCACCGCGATCTCCGACGCCTACATGGACTCGGTGCCGATCGTGGCCATCACCGGCCAGGTGGCGTCCTCCCTCATCGGGACGGACGGCTTCCAGGAGGCCGACATCGCCGGCATCACGATGCCGATCACCAAGCACAACTTCCTGGTGACCAAGGCCGCCGACATCGGCCGGACGATCGCCGAGGCGTTCCACATCGCCGGCACCGGCCGTCCTGGACCGGTCCTCGTCGACATCGCCAAGGACGCCCTGCAGGCCACCGTCGACTTCGAGTGGCCCGTCGCGCTGCAGCTGCCCGGCTACCGGCCCGTCACCCGGCCGCACTCCAAGCAGGTCCGCGAGGCGGCACGGCTGATCGTCCAGGCCAAGCGCCCGGTGCTGTACGTCGGCGGCGGCGTCCTCAAGGCGAACGCGTCCGCCGAGCTGAAGGTGCTCGCCGAGCTGACCGGCGCGCCCGTCGTCGCCACGCTGATGGCCAAGGGCGCGCTGCCCGACAGCCACCCGCTGCACATGGGCATGCCGGGCATGCACGGCGGCGTCGGCGCCGTCGGCGCACTGCAGCGGTCCGACCTGCTGATCACCCTCGGCGCCCGGTTCGACGACCGCGTCACCGGGAAGCTGGACGGGTTCGCGCCGGACGCCAAGATCGTGCACGCCGACATCGACCCGGCGGAGATCTCCAAGAACCGGCACGCCGACGTCCCGATCGTCGGGGACGCCCGCGAGGTCATCGCCGACCTCATCGTCGCGGTGCAGAACGAGCACGAGGCGGGGCACAAGGGCGACTACACCGACTGGTGGCGGCAGCTCGACGCGTGGCGCGACACGTACCCGCTGGGCTACGACGTCCCGGACGACGGGTCGCTGTCCCCGCAGTACGTCATCGAGCGCATCGGGAAGCTCGCCGGGCCGGAGGCGTACTACGTCGCGGGCGTCGGCCAGCACCAGATGTGGACCGCGCAGTTCATCAAGTACGAGCGGCCCGGCGCTTTCCTGAACTCCGGCGGAGCCGGGACGATGGGCTACGCCGTCCCGGCGGCGATGGGCGCCAAGGTCGGCGCGCCCGACACGGCGGTCTGGGCGATCGACGGCGACGGCTGCTTCCAGATGACCAACCAGGAGCTCGCGACCTGCGCGATCGAAGGCATCCCCGTCAAGATCGCCGTGATCAACAACGGGAACCTCGGCATGGTCCGGCAGTGGCAGACCCTGTTCTACAACGAGCGGTACTCCAACACGAATCTGCACGCGGCCAAGCGCATCCCCGACTTCGTCAAGCTCGCCGAGGCGTACGGTTGTGTCGGCCTGCGCTGCGAGACGGCCGAGGACGTCGACGACGTCATCGCCAAGGCCATGGAGATCAACGACGCCCCCGTCGTGATCGACTTCATCGTGCACAAGGACGCCATGGTCTGGCCGATGGTCGCGGCCGGCACCACCAACGACGACATCAAGATCGCGCGGGACATGGCTCCCGAGTGGGAGAACGGAGACTGACCCCGATGAGCCTGCACACCCTGTCGGTGCTGGTGGAGAACAAGCCCGGCATCCTGGCCCGGGTCGCGGCGCTGTTCTCCCGGCGCGGCTTCAACATCGAGTCCCTCGCGGTCGGCGTCACCGAGCACCCGGAGATCTCCCGGATGACGATCGTGGTCAACGTCGCCGACCTGCCCCTCGAACAGGTCACCAAGCAGCTCAACAAGCTGATCAACGTCCTGAAGATCGTCGAGCTGGACTCCTCGGCGTCCGTCCAGCGTGAACTCGTGCTGGTCAAGGTGCGCGCCGACGCCGAGACGCGCTCGCAGGTCCTGGAGACCGTCCAGCTGTTCCGTGCCAAGGTGGTGGACGTCGCGCCGGACGCCGTCACCATCGAGGCCACCGGGAACCGCGACAAGCTGGACGCGTTCATCAAGGTCCTGGAGCCCTTCGGCATCAAGGAACTGGTGCAGTCGGGCATGGTGGCCATCGGCCGCGGCGCCCGCTCCATCACCGACCGCTCGCTGCGGGCGATCGAGCGCAGCGCCTGACCCGCGTGCGGCACCTGAAGCACACGCCAGAGCACGTGACACAACCACATCAACGAAAGGCAATAGCACTGTGGCTGAGATGTTCTACGACGACGCCGCCGACCTGGGCGTGATCCAGGGCCGGCACGTCGCGATCATCGGTTACGGCAGCCAGGGGCATGCGCACGCGCTCTCCCTGCGCGACTCCGGCGTCGACGTGCGGGTCGGGCTCCGCGAGGGGTCGGCCAGCCGGGAGAAGGCGGAGGCCGAGGGCCTGCGCGTCGTCACCCCGGCGGAGGCGGCCGAGGAGGCCGACCTCATCATGCTGCTGGCCCCCGACCACCACCACCGGGAGATCTTCGAGAAGGACATCAAGCCCGCGCTCGTCGAAGGCGACGCGCTGTTCTTCGGGCACGGCTTCAGCATCCGCTACGACCTCGTCCAGCCGCCGGAGGGCGTGGACGTGGCGATGGTCGCGCCGAAGGGCCCGGGCCACCTGGTCCGCCGCCAGTTCGTCGCCGGCCGCGGCGTCCCGGTGATCGTGGCGGTGGAGAAGGACCCGACCGGCAACGCCTGGCCGCTGGTCCTGTCCTACGCCAAGGCGATCGGCGGCCTGCGCGCGGGCGGCATCAAGACCACGTTCACCGAGGAGACCGAGACCGACCTGTTCGGCGAGCAGACGGTGCTGTGCGGCGGCGTCTCCGAGCTGATCAAGACCGGGTTCGAGGTGCTGACCGAGGCCGGCTACCAGCCGGAGGTCGCCTACTTCGAGGTCCTGCACGAGCTGAAGCTGATCATCGACCTGATCTACGAGGGCGGCATCTCGAAGATGTACTGGTCGGTGTCCGACAACGCCGAGTACGGCGGCTACAGCCGCGGCCCGCGCGTGATCACGCCGGAGACCAAGGCCGCGATGAAGAAGATCCTCGGCGAGATCCAGTCCGGCCAGTACGCCAAGGAGCTGGTGGACGAGTTCGAGGGCGGCCAGAAGCAGTTCGGCCGGTACCGCGAGGAGCTCGCCGAGCACCCCGTGGAGAAGACGGGCGCGGAGCTGCGCCCGATGATGAGCTGGCTCAACGACTAGCCGCGACCGGCCGCTCGGCCGGACTGCGGGCGTGTCGCCCTCGGGGAGACTTGAGGGCGGCACGCCCGCAGGTCAGCGTTTGAGGCGGTGGCGGAGCCTGGTGCGCCATGAGGTCTCCACCGGGTCGTCGGTCACGGTCAGCGCCAGGTGGCCGCCCCTGGTGAAGTAGACCGTGGCGTTCCTCGTGCCCGTCGTGGGCCCCTGGGGGGTGCGGCCTTGGGTTGTGCGGCCCTGGGGGGCGGTCTTCAGCCCCTCGGCGCGCACGGAGCCGAAGCGGGCCTCGCGTGTCACCCCGAGCGCCGTCGCCGCGACGTGCACGTCCCAGCGTCCCGGTTCCACGACGGCCGGGTCGGCGACGGCCTCGAACCCGCCGGGCCGGTCCGGCCGGGGCTCGGCGGGGAAACCGTGCTCCTTGCCGGACGTTCGCTCCCGCAGGATCACGTCCACGACCGTCCGGTTCGTCTCGACGCGCTGGAGCGCCGCGACGCCGCGGATCCGGATCCTCTTGCCCTGCCAGGCGACCGCGTCCAGCCGGTGGTCGACGCCGACCTCGGTGGTGATGTCGGCGTCCTGCCGGGGGACGCCGCGCAGGTAGGGGTACATGGCGTAGATCCGGCCGCCGACGACGACGGCGCCCGCCGGGGCGCCCTCGATCTCGTCGCGGATCAGCCGCTCCAGTTCCTCGCTCAGGCCGTGCTGGATGCAGAACGCCCTGAGCCGGACCGAGGCGGGCATGGCGGCGCGCGCCGCCTCGCTCAGCCCCTCCTCGCCTATGACGTGGCGGGTGCCGTCCACGAGCCGCTCGCGCTGGAGCCGGTCGAGGCTCAGATAGCGGTGGTCGTACACGCGCAGGACATCGCGCAGGACGCTGATGGTGCAGTCCGAGCTCACGTTCTCTCCTGATCGGCCGGGGACATCGGTCACGTTAAGGCTCAGAGTCGTCGCTCACAGTGAAATTCCGATGGCGTGTCTCCTCCGGCGCCTGCTCGGTGTGGCCGTCCGGCTACGGCGACCTGCCTCCCGCACGATGCGGGGCTCTGCGCGCCGGGGGCGGCTGGTAGCGTCCGGCGAGTGGCTGAGGCGGTTGCGGTCGAGGGCCCCGTCGACGAGGTCCCGGCAGGCCGCCGGGGATCGTCCGCACGCCGGCGGGCGGCGCTCGCGGCGATGGTCACGGCGAGTGCGGTGCTGTACGCGGCGTACTCGCTGATGCGGCTGCGGGCGTTCCGGACGGGCAGCTACGACCTCGTCATCTTCGACCAGGCGATCCGCTCGTACAGCCGGTTCGAGTTGCCCGTCGCCATGGTGAAGGGCGTCCACAACGGCTTCGGGCCGGACTTCTCCGTCCTCGGCGACCACTTCTCACCGATCCTCGTCCTGCTGGCGCCGCTCTACTGGATTCACGACGGGCCGGTGACCCTGCTGCTCGCGCAGGCCGTCCTGCTCGCGCTCGGCATCCTGCCGATCTGGCGGTTCACCGAGCGGCGGTTCGGCGCCGGCGCCGCGTACTGCGCCGGGGGCGCCTACGCGCTGTCGTGGCCGATCGCCGAGGCGCTCGCGTTCGACTTCCACGAGGTCGCGTTCGTGCCGCTGCTGTCGGCGCTGATGATCGAGCGGCACGACGCGGGACGGCGAGGGCAGGCGGCGGTCGCGGCGTTCGTCCTGCTGCTGGTCAAGGAGGACATGGGCCTCCTGGTCGCGGGATTCGGCCTGTTCCTGCTCACCCGCCGCGCCGAGCACGGTGACCGCCGGGCGGGGCTCGCCCACATCGTGGTCGGGCTGGTCGCGACGTGGATCTCCTCCCAGGTCGTCATCGCGGCGTTCGGCGGGGACAACGACTACTACTGGGCGTACGGGTCGCTCGGCCCCGATCTGCCGCACGCGGCCGTGCACGCGCTGACCCATCCGTGGGACGTCGTGGCCGTTCTCGGTACCCCGCCGCAGAAGGTCGCGACGATGGCGCTGCTCGTCCTGCCGCTGCTTCTGCTGCCGCTGGCGTCGCCGTTGACGCTGATCGCGCTGCCGATGCTGGCCGAACGGATGCTCAACAGCCGTTTCGCCAACTGGTGGGAACCCGACTACCACTACAACGCCTTCATCATCGCCGTGCTCGTCCTGGCGGCGGTGGACGGCGCGGCGCGGCTGCGCGGCAGGATCCGGGCGGCGGAACGGCTCCCGCCCGTCCTGCCGATGGCGGCGGTCCTGGCCGCCGTGCTCGTCTGCGTGCCGTTCTTCGCGTACCGGCATCTGGCCGATCCCGCGCTGTGGCGGCAGAACGACCGGGCCCGCGCGGCGGCCGCGGCGGCCGCGAGGATCCCCGACGGGGCGCTCGTCGAGGCGGCCAACGGCGTCGGCCCCGCACTGACGACCCGCGCCCGCGTCCTGCTGTGGGACGAGCGGTCGCGCGGCGCGCCCTGGGTCATCGCGTACGTCGGGCGGCTGGAGTTCCCGTTCCCGGACGTGGCGGGCCAGAAGCGGCGGGTGGCGGAACTGGAGGCCGAGGGGTACCGCGCGGTCTTCCGGCGAGAGGGGTACATCGTGCTGCACCGGGACGTCCCGCCCAAGGTGAAGGATAATCACGATCCTTTGGACAAGAGTCCAAAGTGACCGGCGGCCGTGGCACACGTCAGAATGACGGTGAAGGTCCCGATCGGATAAATTACCCTATCCTTTCGGCGCACTTTGCCTGATACTTGAGGAAAGCCGTGACGGCCGCGGCCGGCGCGGGGGAACCTGCGCGAACGCTCATGTGACCGCCGCCGGAGTGGTGTTGGGGCGGAGTGCATGAGTGGTGTGATGCTGTTCAAGAACGACCGAAGCCCACGGGCTGGAGCGCAGGCGGAATTCATCTCCCGCGTGTCAATGCCGCCGGCAGGTAATTCCCGGATCCGCGTCGTCCGTCATGGAGCGGATTATGGCGGGGAGTCGTGACATGCCGGCGGGAGAGGACAAGGACGTCCGGCGCTGGGAGACCTGCGGGCAGGCGTGGATCGGCGTCCTGCGGCACGTCTGGACCGCCGGCGAGGCCGGCATGGAGGACACCGGGCCCATCATCGAGGGCCCGCCGGTGCTGTTCGAGGTCGCCTCGCTGAGCTGGGAGGACCCGATCCTCCTCGAGCACGGCGACCGGGCCCGCCTGATTCGGCGCGCGCAGGAGCGCACGCGCCGCAACATCCGCGGGCGGTACTGGCCGAGGCTGCACGACCTTCAGGGAAACGACCAGATCCGCTGGGTGGTGGATCTCCTGCGGGCCAGGCCGTGGACGACGAGCGCGTGGATCTCGCTGACGATCCCGGGCGAGCCGGCGGAGGGGCTGCCGTGCCTGACGGCGCTGTCGTTCCGCATCCGCGGCTACCGGCTGATCATGACGGGGATGTTCCGGTCGCAGAACGTCCACCGCGGCTACCTCACCTACATCCCGCTCCGCGAGGTGCAGGTGCAGGTCGCCGACGAGCTGGGGCTGCCGGCGGGGCCGCTGCGGGTGTTCGTGGACGTCCCGCACGTCCACGTCGCCGACGCCGAGCGGGTCGCGTCCGTCCTGGCCGCGATGCCCGAACCCAACGCGGCCTGACCGCACACGGACGGGACGGACGCGGGCAGGACGGGACGGACGCGGGCAGGGCGGGTCCGGGCGGAGCGGGGTTACCGGTGGGTGTCCGCCTGCCGCCGATCGCGCTCGCCGGCGAGGGATACACTCGCGTGGGGGCGAGGGCACGACGAGGTGACTCGCGACTTCACCTGCACACACCACACGAACATCCACTTTCGAAGGACTGTTTCCTTGAGCAAGCCCGTCGTCCTCGTCGCAGAAGAACTCTCCCCGGCCGGGATCGCCGTGCTGGAGGCCGACTACGAGGTCCGTCACGTCGACGGCAGCGACAAAGAACAGCTGCTGCCCGCCGTCGCCGACGTCGACGCACTGATCGTGCGGAGCGCCACCAAGGTCACCGCCGAGGTGTTCCAGCACGCCAAGGCGCTGCGCGTCGTCGCCCGCGCCGGCGTCGGCCTCGACAACGTCGACGTCGAGGCCGCCACCAAGGCCGGCGTCATGGTCGTCAACGCGCCGACGTCCAACATCGTCACCGCCGCCGAGCACGCCATCGCGCTGCTGCTCGCGACCGCGCGGAACGTTCCGCAGGGCCACACCGCGCTCAAGCAGGGCGAGTGGAAGCGGTCCAAGTACACCGGCGTGGAGCTGCAGGGCAAGACCGTCGGCGTGCTCGGCCTCGGCCGCATCGGCGTGCTGGTCGCCCAGCGCCTCGCCGCCTTCGACATGAACGTGATCGCGTTCGACCCGTACGTGCAGGCCGCCCGCGCCGCCCAGCTCGGCGTGAAACTCGTCACGCTGGACGAGTTGCTGCGCGAGAGCGACTTCATCACCGTCCACCTGCCGAAGACGCCCGAGACCCTCGGCGTCATCGGCGACCGCGAGCTGCACCAGGTCAAGCCGACCGTGCGGATCGTCAACGCCGCCCGCGGCGGGATCGTGGACGAGGCCGCCCTGGAGCTCGCCCTCAAGGACGGCCGGGTGGCCGGCGCCGGCATCGACGTGTTCAGCACCGAGCCGTGCACCGAGAGCCCGCTGTTCCACCACGACAGCGTCGTGGTCACACCGCACCTCGGCGCCAGCACCCACGAGGCGCAGGAGAAGGCGGGCACGCAGGTCGCCCGCTCGGTGAAGCTGGCGCTGTCCGGCGAGTTCGTGCCGGACGCGGTGAACGTGCAGGGCGGCGCGGTCGCCGAGGACGTCAAGCCCGGCCTGCCGCTCGCCGAGAAGCTCGGCCGCATCTTCACCGCCCTCGCCGGCGGCGTCCCGGTCCGGCTGGACGTGGTGGTCCGCGGCGAGATCGCCGAGCACGACGTCAAGGTGCTGGAGCTCGCCGCGCTCAAGGGCGTGTTCGTCGACGTGATCGAGGAGACGGTGACGTTCGTCAACGCGCCGCTGCTGGCCCGCGACCGCGGCGTCGAGGTCACCCTCACCACCAGCGAGGACAGCCCGGACTGGCGCAACGTCGTGCAGGTGCGCGGCACCATGGCCGACGGCTCGGTCGTGTCGGTGTCCGGCACGCTCACCGGCCCGAAGCACGCCGAGCGGATCATCGAGATCAACGGCTACAACATGGAGCTGGTGCCGACCGAGCACATGGCGTTCTTCTCCTACGTCGACCGTCCCGGCATCGTCGGCCGGGTCGGCAAGCTCCTCGGCGACGAGGAGGTCAACATCGCCGGCATGCAGGTCGGCCGGGACGCCAAGGGCGGCAGGGCGCTGATCGCGCTGACCGTCGACTCCGCGGTCGGGCCGCAGCTCGTCGACGCCATCACCCGCGAGGTCGGCGCCGACATGGGCCGCCGCGTCGATCTGGAGAACTGAGACTCCTCCGTCCACCACGGGCGGGGGGGGGGGGCGCGGCCCGCCCCCCCCCCCCCCGGGGGGGGGCGCCCCCCCCCCCCCCCCCCCAGAGCGTTAAA
>NZ_JBICUS010000004.1:57878-439104 GCF_043198455.1 Spirillospora sp. NPDC048824
CCCACCCCCGGGGGGGCCGGGGCCGCGGGGGCCGGCGGGGGGGGGGGCCGCCCCGCCCCCCCCCCCCCCCCCCCGGGGGGGGGGGCGGGCCGCGCCCCGCCCCCCCGCCCGTGGTGGTTCTCACACCCGTCCCGTCTCACCCATTGAGATTCTCCGCCACGGGTCGGGACACTCCACCTGACGCGGGGTAATCTCGCAGGTAGTCATGCGGCGTTACGTGGTAATCCTTCGCTGCCGCAGCGGGGCCTGATCATCGGCAGGCCGGCACCCGCTGCGGAGGCTCTGCCTGGCCGTGAGTCCGATTCCACGCCCGGACCGTGCGAACCACGGATTCCCGGCGGCCCCTCTGGCCACCAGTTCAGCGATCGGAGCGAACCCATGAACGACACCTGGAACAACGCGCCCGCCGACGACGACGCCCAGGAAGAGGCGGCCCGCGCCCTGCAGACCGCCCTGGACAGGAGAGCGGACTAGCCCGGCGCGCATGCGGTGACCGCGGTCAGACGGCCCGTGCACACTGGGCACCATGGCTTCTGAGGCCCACCCGGTCGAGGTTGTGAAGGTTCTTGAAGACGTCGCCCTGCTCGGGCCCTACTTCGAGATCGTCACCGGGGCGGGTGAGGTGGCCGGCGCGGCGTGGCGGCCCTTTCCCGAGCCGGATGGCCGGCTTCCTGCCGTGACGGAGGAGTACGGCGAGCGGCTGGGGACGGGTGAGCGGCGGGTGGCCGCCTCCATCCTGTTCCAGGGCCTCGCTTCGCGGTTGTGGTCGCCGGCCGTGGCGGCGGCGGGGCGCGGAATCGTGCCCGACCTGTCGGGGCTGCGGTGGCGGTGGGCGCCGGGCGAGGCCATCGCGCTGGGGCTCGGGGAGCCGCGCGGGTGGCGTGTCGAGGACGCCGTGGAGGCCGCCGACCTCGTCCATCCCATGGTCGTGGACGGGCGGCTCAGGCCGTTGAGCGAGGCGATGCCGACCTTCGTCGGCCTCGCGGACGGGCTGCTGTGGGGGAATGCGGCCTCCGCCCTCGCCGGAGGCCTGAACGTCGGGCCGCCCGGCGGCGTGCGCGCCGCCATCGTCCGGGAGCTGCTCGCGCGTGAGCCGCTGGCCGGCGCGGGCTCCTTCGGGCGGGACGGGTTCGTCCGGCACAATTGCTGCCTGTACTACCGCGTCCCAGGCGGCGGCATGTGCGGTGATTGCGGCCTCCGAGACACTCGTCCCGATATTTGAGATGAAAGCCCAAGCAGTGAGACGTTTGCAGTAGAGTGCGCGCATGGCTTCCCGCAGCATTCGTCTGGCCGTCATCCCGGGTGACGGGATCGGCCCCGAGGTGGTCGCCGAGGGACTGAAGGTCCTTGAGGCGGTCGCCCCGTCCGGAGACCTCGCGTTCGAGCGGACCTCCTACGACCTGGGCGCCGCCCGCTGGCACCGGACGGGGGAGACGCTGCCCGACTCGGTGCTGGACGAGCTGCGCGAGCAGGAGGTCATCCTGCTCGGCGCCGTCGGCGACCCGGGTGTGCCGAGCGGCGTCCTGGAGCGGGGGCTGCTGCTGCGGGCGCGGTTCGAGCTGGACCACTACGTCAACCTGCGCCCGGTGAAGCTGTTCCCGGGTGTCGAGACTCCGCTGGCGGGCGTGGCGACGGACGACATCGACATGGTCGTCGTCCGGGAGGGCACCGAAGGCCCCTACACCGGCGTCGGGGGCGTGCTGCGCAAGGGCACCCCGCACGAGGTCGCGACACAGGAGAGCGTCAACACCGCCTTCGGGGTCGAGCGGGTCATCCGGTACGCGTTCGAGGTGGCCGCGTCCCGGCCCCGCAGGAAGCTCACGCTCGTCCACAAGGACAACGTGCTCACCTTCGCGGGCGACCTCTACCAGCGCGTCCTCAAGCGGGTCGCCGAGGAGTACCCGCAGGTCACCACCGACTACTGCCATGTCGACGCGGCGACGATGTTCTTCGTGAACCAGCCGCAGCGGTTCGACGTGGTCGTCACCGACAACCTGTTCGGCGACATCATCACCGACATCGGCGCCGCGATCGCCGGCGGCATCGGGCTCGCCGCGTCCGGCAACGTCAACCCCGACCGGACCGCGCCGTCGATGTTCGAGCCGGTGCACGGCAGCGCCCCCGACATCGCCGGGCAGGGCAAGGCCGACCCGACCGCCACGATCCTGTCCGTCGCCATGCTGCTCGACCACGTCGGCGCGGGCGCCGCCGCCCGCCGCGTCGAGCAGGCCGTGTCCGACGATCTGGCCGAGCGCGCCGCCCTCGGCGCCCGGTCCACCGTCCAGATCGGCGACGCGATCGCCAAGCGAGTATCCGGCTAGGGGCACGCCTCTCTGGCCAGGACAGGGAACTCCGGGCGTGCCCTCGCGGCGCGCCCGGTTTTCCGTATGCGCCGCGTGCGAACATTCTTCCTCCGGCCGTGTCCCGAGCGCGGGAGCGTCCGGGCCTGCCGAGGAGGAAAAGTGTTCGGTGGGGAGTGGGTCTAGACGAAGTACGACAATAGGGACTAAGGAAGCCGAAGCGGCGATGGGGCCGCCCCGGCGATCCGCGAGAGGACGAACCGCGATGAGCACCACCCTGGATTTCGAGATCACGCGCACCGAGCGGCCCGCGACCGCCGCCGAACGCGAGCGCGTCCTGGCCGATCCCGGCTTCGGGCGCCACTTCACCGACCACATGGTCACGATCCGCTACTCGGCGGACCGGGGCTGGCACGACGCGCGGCTCGAACCGTACGGGCCGATCCCGATGGACCCGGCCAGCCAGGTGTTCCACTACGCGCAGGAGCTCTTCGAGGGCCTCAAGGCCTACCGGCAGCCGGACGGGTCGATCGTCACCTTCCGGCCGTACATGAACGCGGCCCGGATGAACCGCTCCGCCCACCGGATGGCGATGCCGGAGATCCCCGAGCAGCTTTTCGTCGACGCGGTCGAGCTGCTCGTCCGCACCGACAAGGACTGGGTGCCCGACACCGAGGGGCACAGCCTCTACCTGCGTCCCTTCATGTTCGCCACCACCCGCGCGCTCGGCGTCAACAGCCCGGCGAACGAATTCCTGTTCATGGTCATCGCGTCCCCGTCCGGCCTGTACTACCCGCGGGGCATCAAGCCCGTCTCGGTGTGGCTGTCGCAGGACTACACCCGCGCGGCCCCCGGCGGCACCGGCGAGGCCAAGTTCGGCGGCAACTACGCGGCCTCGTTCGCCGGCCAGGCCGAGGCCGTCGCGCAGGGCTGCGACCAGGTCGTCTGGCTCGACGCCGTGGAGCACCGCTGGGTCGAGGAGGTCGGCTCGATGAACCTCATGTTCGTCTACGGCTCCGGTTCGCGGGCCCGGCTCCTCACCCCGGCGCTCACCGGGACGCTCCTCGCCGGCGTCACCCGCGACTCGATGCTCAAGCTGGCACCCGACCTCGGCATCCCCACGGAAGAAGGCAAGATCAGCATCGACGAGTGGCAGTCGGGCTGCGAGTCCGGCGAGATCACCGAGGTGTTCGGCTGCGGCACCGCCGCGATCATCAGCCCGGTCGGCCGGGTCAAGGGCGCCGACCGCGAGTGGACGATCGGGAACGGCGAGCCCGGCGAGCTGTCGATGCGGCTGCGCCAAGAGCTGGTGGGCATCCAGTACGGGACCCGTCCCGACCCCTACGGCTGGGTCCACGGAATCGTCTGATCCGGGCGTTCGCGCAGCCCCGGCGCCATCCGCGCCGGGGCATTGGCGTCTCAGCATCCGAGACGGACGGTACGAGCATGCGAACCGTGTGGCAAACTGGTTGACATCATGCGCCACAGCCTCGTGATTATCGGCTGGCGCGCCGGCAGCAGCTGACGGGACGACGCCGGCGCGCAGACCTCTCACGTCCGTGAGGGGTCTTTTTTGTGCCCTGGCGCTGATGACCCATCCCTTGGGGGTTTCCAATGCAAGGCGACGCATTCCACGTCTACGACACGACCCTGCGCGACGGCTCGCAGCAGGAGGGGCTCAACCTCTCCGTGCCCGACAAGCTCGCCATCGCACGGCACCTCGATGACCTGGGCGTCGGTTTCATCGAGGGCGGCTGGCCCGGCGCCAACCCCAAGGACACCGAGTTCTTCAGGCGCGCTCGAACAGAGCTCGACCTGAGGCACGCGCAGCTCACCGCGTTCGGCGCGACCCGCCGGGCCGGTGTGAAGGCCGCCGACGACCCGCAGGTGGCCGCGCTGCGCGAATCCGGCGCGTCCGTCGTGACCCTTGTCGCCAAGAGCCACGACAGGCACGTCGAGCTGGCCCTCCGCACCACCCTGGAGGAGAACCTCGCGATGATCCGCGACACGGTCTCCCATCTGAGTGCGGAGGGCCAACGAGTCTTCCTGGACGCCGAGCACTTCTTTGACGGCTACAAGGCCAATCGCGCCTACGCGCTGGAGGCCGTCCGCACCGCAGTCGAGGCCGGCGCGGACGTCGTCGCGCTCTGCGACACCAACGGCGGCATGCTGCCGGACGAGCTCGCCGACATCGTTCACGAGGTCGTCTCCGCCGGCGTGCGGGTCGGCATCCACTGCCACGACGACTCGGGCTGCGCGGTGGCCAACTCCCTCGCCGCCGTCAAGGCCGGCGCCACCCACGTCCAGGGCTGCGCGAACGGCTACGGCGAGCGCAGCGGCAACGCCAACCTGTTCACCGTCGTCGGCAACCTCCAGCTCAAGCGGGGCATGAACCTGGTCAGCGACGCCCAGCTCGGCGAGATGACCCGCATCGCGCACGCCGTCTCCGAGGTCACCAACGTCGCGCCCGGCTCGCAGCAGCCGTACGTGGGCCTGTCGGCGTTCGCCCACAAGGCGGGCCTGCACGCCTCCGCCATCAAGGTCGACCCGGATCTGTACCAGCACATCGATCCGTCCGCCGTCGGCAACGACATGCGGATGCTGGTCTCCAGCATGGCCGGGCGCGCTTCCGTCGAGCTGAAGGGCCGCGAGCTGGGCTACGACCTGTCCGGCGAGAAGTCCAAGGCCGTCGTGGGCAAGGTCAAGGAACTGGAGAACACCGGCTACACCTTCGAGGCCGCCGACGCCTCATTCGAGCTGCTGCTGCGCGAGGAGCTGACCGGCGTCCGGCAGCGGCACTTCGAGGTCGAGTCGTGGCGGTCGATCGTGGAGCGCCGTCCCGACGGATCCATGGTCAGCGAGGCGACCGTCAAGCTGCACGCCAAGGGCGAGCGGATCATCGCGACCGGCGAGGGCAACGGCCCCGTCAACGCCCTCGACAACGCGCTGCGCGTCGCGCTCGGCCGCCTCTACCCGGAGCTGGCGCGGCTGGAACTCGTCGACTACAAGGTCCGCATCCTGGAGGGCGCCCACGGCACCGACGCCCGGACGCGGGTGCTCATCGAGTCCAGCGACGGCGAACGCGAATGGGGCACGGTCGGCGTCGAGGACAACGTCATCGCCGCGTCCTGGCAGGCGCTGGAGGAGGCCGTCACCTACTGCCTGCTCCGCGCCGGGTACGACCCGGGCTGATCGGGAATGCGCGGCGCCCGCCGGGCATTATCGAGGGCATGAGCACTGAGATCACCGACAACGCCGAGCAGAGCCGCTACGAGATCAGGCTGGACGGCGAACTCGCCGGGTTCGTCGCGTACGAGCCGGGCGACGGCACGGTCGCTCTCGTCCACACCGAGGTCGATCCGGCGTTCGGCGGCAGGGGAGTGGGCGGTTCGCTCGCGCGCGGCGTCCTGGACGACCTCCGGGCCAGGAACCTGTCCGCGGTCCCGGTGTGCCCGTTCATCCAGAAGTGGATCGAGAAGCACCCCGACTACCAGGATGTGGTGGCCGCCTGACCCGCCCTCAGACGGCCCTGAGCTGCGACTCTCCGCCTTCGAGCGTGAGCCACGCCGACAGCGACGTCTCCTTCAGCCGGACCCGGACCCGCGCGTAGCGGCCGGGGTCGACGAACCCGGGCGCGGACGTGATCACCGTGTCGAAGACGAAGTCGGAGGCGACGAACGCCAGGTCGGCGCCGGTCTCGGCGACGCGCTTCTTCACCGCGGGCGCGTCCACCATCCGCCGCGCCGTGATGATCGAGATGCCGGACACGCCTTTCGGGCCGCGCTGCACGGGCCCCACGTGCAGCGCGGCCCGCAGCAGCATGCGGGTGGCCTCGGCGGCGCGCCGGTTGTGGCGCCGCAGCGCCACGGCCAGGTGCGCGAGCATCGGGTCGATGACGGCCTCGGTCGGCGTGGTCGGCGGGACGACGATGAGGGCGCCGTCGCCGCGGTCCTCCTGGTAGAAGTCGGACAGGGCCAGGCCGGACGCGGCGAACGACTCGTCCAGCAGCCGGTACATGGCGTCCAGTACGTACCGGCGGTCGGCGTCGGTGCGCGACGGTGAGCTGAATCCGGTGATGTCGGTGATCAGCACCGTGCAGTTGCCCCCGGACCAGTCGGGCAGGACACCCGGCGCGGCCCTCTCGATCTGCCGGCGGTAGACCTGCTGTTCCAGGACGGCCCGTACGCGCGGGTTGGCGTCGAGGAACATCGCGAAGTCGCCGGCGTCGACCCGCAGGGCCTGGACGTCGCCCTCGGCGGTGACGGTGGCGGACCGGTCCTTGACCATCAGCGCCGCCCGTTCGCCGACCAGCTCGCCCGCCCCCCGGAACGCGATGATCCTCTGCTCGGGGCCGTCCTCGACCCACACCCGGGTCCATCCGGACATGATCACGATGACCTCGGCGGCGGGCCCGCCCTCACGGCACAGCACGTCCTCTTTGCGGAACATGTGCGGCCGTGCCCGCGCGAGAAGCGCTTGCCGCTCGTCCGGTGTCAGCGTGCCCCAGAACGTCGACCCCTCGTACCGGACGTCCGGCACGCGCGCGGCCGGCCCGACCTCCTGCGCCGGGATGGCCGGCGGGGGCGGAGGCCCGGACGATTCCTGGAGCGTCCCGGCCCTCATGAACTGGACGAACGCGTTCGTCATCGTCACCGCGGGAAACGACAGGAACGTCAGGCCGCCGGTGATCACGGCGCCCGGCGAGCCGTCCAGTGCGTACCCGAGCAGCACGGCGAGGAGTGTCACGGGGGTCGTCACCTTCGCGTTCAGCAGGCCGGTGCCGCCGTGCGAGGCCGCGTGCCTCCACAGCCGCGCCGCGGAACGGTCAGTGCTCACGGAGTCTTCCTTCCCCCGGGAAGGTGCGGCGAAGTTTACGCCGTTCTCCCCGGCGGTCGTCGTGTCCCCAGTTCTCCCAACCCTGAGAGTACGCAGTAGCGCATATGATGGCCATATGTTTGCTGTATAAAATCTGGCGACTGTTAGCTAACCTGATGGCAAGCGACAAGCGAACCCGATCGGCCGGAGGTTTCAGCCCACCATCCGAGGGAACCTCACACATACACCCTGGACGTGGGGGGCAGGGGTTGGCTGCCGGAAGGCTGTATCATCGCCTGACCGGCGGTGAACCCACCCCTGGCGCCTATCGGCTGGTGGGCCGGGTTCCGCGCCCCGAATTGGAGAACGCGCTCATGACGAACTCTCGAGCAGCCGCCGACACCTCGGGCGGGAGCATGGACGCCGACGATCCCGCCCCCCGCGCCGACGCGGTCCCGCAGAGCGAGCGCGTGACGATCAACCTGACCGGCAAGGCGGTGCAGGCCCTCCAGCGCCTCCAGGAGCTGACCGGCTACAACAAGACCGACTGCATCAACCGCGCGCTGATCATCGCCTCCGAGGTCGAGAGCATGTCCCGCGAACCCGGCGCCGTCTACTGGCGCGAAACCCCGGACAGCGACCTCATGCTCGTCCGCTTCGTCTGACCAGGCCCGCTGCGCTGCTGATCCGCAACCGGCCGACCAGAACGCTTTTCCGTCGGAGGAGCGGGCCGTCCGAACCGTTTCGCTTTGCCTTGCTACGGCGGCCTGGGCTGTCGGTGCCGGGGGAGACCGGGATCTGTGGGTCAGTAGCGGCGCAGCGCGTCGAACAGCCCGTCGCGCGCGTCCGGCTTGCGCGTGATCAGTGGCCGTACCGAGCCGTTCTCGACCAGATCGGCGAGTTCCGGCGGCGGCAGTAGAAGGCCTCCGCCGAGTCGGTAAGCATCACCGAGCAGGGTGCGCTCGCCTTGGCGGCCGGACACGTACGTGCCGACCCTCCAGCCGGTCCATTCGTCCCACACGAGCGCGTTCTGACCGGTGATGATGGTCGCGTCGATGGGGTCCTTGGGGTCGAGCCAGGCGTCGCGCACCTGGATACCCCGGGCTGTGAGCCGTCGCGTCACGTCCGTGATGTAGCCGCGCGAGGCATCGACTTCCGGGTCCGGGTGGCGTGCCAGGAAGGCAGGATTGGACATCTTTGGCCCCTTGTGGGGATGGTGTCGCTGAAGGATGGCGATGGGTCAGGAACCGCGTTTCCAGACCTCGTTGGGCACCTCTCCGGCGATGAAACGGATCTTGTTGGTGCCTGGCTTGTAGACGGTGACGGTGAGGCGGAACGGCTCGCCGTTCTGATCGTAGGCAGTGCGCCTGTGCTCGATCACGGCGAGACTGTCCTTGGAGAGGCCGAAGAACTTCAGTTCGTCATCCGTCGGCGGGCGCGCGTCGAACTCGTCCTCGTAGCCGGTCTGCACGTGGCCGTGGCGTTGCAGGTACGCGACGGTGCCCTCTTTGATGTCCACCGACTTCAGCAGGGCCTGCGCCTTGATCGCCAGCTCCAGCCTGAAGTACGAATGCTGGAGTGAGTTCGGCTTGTCGTCTACGAATCGCTGCTGGGACCGGCGGACGACTTGTGGTTGCGACTGGTCCGGTGAGATGCCCAGCGCCTTGATCTGCGGCTCCTTCGCGTCCTCGACCTCCACCTTCGGCACAGAGGAGTGCGCCCGGTGCCGCTGACGGTCCGCTTCCTTCATGAAGGCCCTGCCTTCGCCACCGCCGAATCCCCGTCCGGGCACGTCCTCCTCTCCCCGGTCGGTGTGGTTCAGCGTGATGACGAACGGCTGAGCCTGCTCGGTGACGAAGCTCCCTTTTTGCGGGATCGTCTCCACGCGACCGCGCTTGCGCAGCTCGTTGACGGCCTTCTTGATCGTGTTGGCGGAGACTTTCCACTGGTCCGCCAGTTCCGTCTCTGTCGGCAGCTGATCACCCGGGGCGAGGGTTCCCTCCTCGATCTGAGCGTGGAGGTCCTGTGCGATCTCTTGGTACCTCGGGATCTTGTCTGCCACGGGGGTCTCATCCTCGGCGTGCCGTCGGGTGGCCGGATGTCATGCAAGCCGGCCGTCTTCGGTGATGCGTTGTGGCGATGCGGTCCAAGCAGGGGCCAGGGGGCGCTCGAACAGGGCGCCTGACGGGGTTCTGTCGCTGGTGGTGCGGATGGCGACGTCCTTGAACCCTTGCCGGCGATAGTAGGCGTGGAGTTCGGTGTTGTCGGTCCAGACGTCGATTCTGATCAGCTCGGCCTTCTGCTGCTGCGACGCTCCCTTGCGTCCGGCCCAGTCGATCAGCTCGGCCCCCAGGCCGTCACCGGCGTAATCTCGGTGGATGACGAGGCGATGGAGGTAGACGGCCTCGGTCTCGCGTTCCTGCGCCGTCCAGAGTTCCTCGTGGCCGATCAGCCTGATGCTGACGGTGCCGATCATGTGCTCCCCGTCGAACAGGAGCCATGTCTCCCGGTTCAGCAGGGCCTCGTAGACGCGCTTGCGGCGGTCGTCCGGGCTGGGCCAAGGCCGGGCCCACTGTGTCGTGTTCTTCTCGGCCCGCAGCCATGCGGCCGCGTGATCGATGAGCCCGAGGACGTCGTCGAGTTCGTCCGGCCGGGCGATGCGGATGCGGTAGCTGGTGCGGGGGGCCCGGCTGCGTCGGCGGGCCCTGGTCTCTGTGTCCACGTGCTCCTGAACTCCGGGAAAAGCCGAGCCCCCGCCTCCTGGCCGTGATGGGAGTGCCTCGGGCTCCCAACGGTCGGGAAGGGGGGCGTGTGTTGGATAGGTGCGAGACAGCCGCCGTGGTCGGACGGCGGCGATCTATCCGCTTCCGGCGCCTTCGGCCGGCGGGGATTCGCGCGGAGTGTCCTCAGGAGGTCCCACGCCCGGCGTCCTGAGGACGTCGTCGGGGACCTGCCCGTCGTTGTAGTGCAGCCGTGTGCGGTCGGCGGGCCAGACCGTCACGGTGAGCCGGAATGCCTTGCCGTCGGGGGAGTAGGCGGTCCGGACGGTTTCGAACACGACGTCGGCGGCGGAGTCGCCCAGGCTGAAGAACCGCTTCTCGTTCTCGTCCGGGACGCGGGCCTTGATCTCGTCGTGGTAGCCGACCTCGCTGTAGCCGAGTGTCTCGCCCAGGTAGGCGACCGCGCCCTCGGGGATGTCGCGGGGGTAGAGCAGGCGGGACGCGCCGCCGGTGGCGAATTCGAGCGGGTAGAACGAGGTCTGCAGGGCCCAGGGCCGGTCGTCGAGAAAGAGCTCCTGGTGGCGGGAGATGAACTCCGAGCCCGGGTTGGTCTGCAGATAGCGGGCGATGACCTTGGTGCCCTCCTGGACCTCCACCTTGACCGCCGACGGCGTCACTTCACGGTTCGCGGGGATGAAGGCGTCGCGGTTGTACCACTCGCCGGAACCCCTGCCCGGCGCGAGACCCAACTCGACCGCGGACAGCGTGACGTGGACGATGTTCGGGCGGTGGACGACGAACGTGCCCTTGCCCTGTTCGGAGACGACGAATCCCTGCTGCCCCAGCCAGGACAGGGCGTCCCGGACGGTGTTGCGGGAGGCGCGGTAGTGGGCCTCCAGCTCCTTCTCGGGGGGCAGACGCCGCCGGCCGGACGCGCCGTCCCCGGGGGACAGGTCGCCGGACTCGATGCGGTTGAGCAGGTCAGTGGCGATATCGCGCCAGCGGAGAGGCGTCGTGCGAGCCATCGGAATCCGCTCCTTCCCGGCCTGTCCCGCCCGTGGTGCACCTCGCCGGACGAGGGACGTGCACTGAACCGGACTTCATGATCTGAACAAGTCGTTCCCGCCCAACGTGTTTGCAATCTCTAAAAAGGGTAACACCTTGAGTGAGAGACTTGTAGGTACAAGTGAATCAGCGAAGAACTCGGACAACGTTAGCAGCGGGAACTTCTGGATGTAAGAGATATCGCGAACCAGTCGGAGGAGGGTTCAATCATGACGGTCGCCCTGTGGGTCTTCGGACCCGCGACGCTGTTCCTGGTCCTTTCGCTCTACGTCGCCTTGATCGGCCGCCGCATGGGCGGCACCGATCTCCACGGCACTAGGGCTGCCTCGGTGGGCGCACCCAATCGCCTGGGGATGCTGGTCAACGTGTTCACACCCGGTCAGCCGCCCTCGGGTGGCCCCGGCGCATGATCTCTGGTCGCCGCGGGGCGGGCCGCTGACCTAAGGAGAGTTCGAGGTGGAAGACAGTCGGACAGACCCGGTGCCGGGTGCGCCGTACCCGGTGGCCGGCATCGAACGCCGGGCCGCGTGGGAGCACGCCGCGTGGAACGACGAGCGGACCGCGTGGGAGCGGGCCGGATGGGAGCAGCCCAGCGAGCGGGCCCATCCGCTGCTGGTGCTGACGCCGGTGCCCGAGGTCGGCGTCACGCGGGAGCCCTGGCCCGGAGCCGTGCACGTGGTCACCGGGATCGCGATCCTGGTCGCCGCGGCCGGTCTGGGACGCCGGGTGGGAGTGCCGGCGCCGCTGACGGCGGTCTGCTCGGCGGCGGGTTTCGCCGTGGTGGTCGTCCCCCGGCTGGTCTCCTCGGCGCCTCGTCCTCGGCCGCGGTTCCGCCCGGACGTCGCCTTCCTCGCGGCGCACTGACGGTCCCCGCGGGCGGCAGGGGCCCCCACCCGCCGGCGGCGCCGTCCGATCTCAAGAACAGCCGGGGACAAAGGGAGGGGAGGGAGGAACGGGGCGAACGGGGTTGTTTGTGCTGCCTTCAGTCGGATTTCTCCTTCCAGAAACGGGACATAACGGATCTTTTCCCTCATACTTCTAGGAGACGGAAGAGAGAGGGATGATCCAGTGACCGGCCGCATTCGCCCCCTGCCTCACCCGGACCCCTTCGTCGAAGCCACCCGCGGATACATCACCCGTGTCGGCGACGCGCTTCAGGCGCGCGGGGTGGCGCTCTCGAAGATCTGGCTCGATCCGTCCTGCCCCCGGGACGCGACCTTCGTCCTCGGGCTTGAGGCCCTCGTGTGGAACGAGTCCGATGGATTCGTCCGCGGTGAGTTCGTCTCCGGCGAACCCGGAGTCCGGACGGTCCTGCGCGACCCGGTCCGGCTCGGGGAAGGCGTGCTGCCCGACCCGCGCGCCGTCCCCGCCCTGCTGGAAAGGGCCGCCGCCGACGGGCCGCCGGCCCGGCCGCGCCCCTTCACCGCCGGGCACGACGGCTTCGAGGACGGGCTCGCTCGCTACCGGATCGGCTGAACCGGTCGTTCATCGGAACGAGTGTCTTTCCGTCGGTATCCGTGTGGCTACGCAGAAATTTCGCCGAACATGGCGAAAGCGGTGGCGGATTTCGGGTGAAGCGTCCACCATGGGTTCGGCACGGCACGCGTGAGCCTTCCGCGTGCCGTCTCTCAGTGAACCGAACCTACCGGAGTGATCGCATGCCTGTCCGACCCTGGAGCCCCGAGGACCTTGGGCGTCCGACGGACGGAACGTGGGCGGACGTGGCCTTCGGCCTGGGTGAGATGTACGAACGTGAAGGCGACCTGGAGCAGGCCGCGGACTGGTACCGGCGGGCCGCCGAGTCCGGCCGCGCCGACGCGGCGCTGCGCCTCGGCGCCGTGCTGGGGCTGATGGCGGACGCCGATTCCGCCGCAGACTCGGCCGAGGACCTGCTGGCCGAGGCCACCCGCTGGCTCAGCGGCGCCCAGGACGCCACCACCCCGGACGCCATCGAGCTCATCACCGACATGCTCAACCGGCAGCTGCGGCAGGCGGCCCGCCGCGGACTGGAGCCGGCCCCCGCCGGCTGACCGCTTTGCGGCACCCGGCGGTTCGGTGTGAACCGAATCGGCCCGCCCGTCGTCGGACTCCATGAGATCGACGAAGTGGAAGGTGACGAGTTGAGCGGCGAGGAGCCCGGGTACGTTCCCCCGGACCACAAGACGACCGCCGAGTTCCGCGTCCCGGGCAAGGCCGCGGAGCCGGAAGCCGGCGTGCCGGCGCCCGAGGCGACCCTCGTCGACGACCCCGTGGGCGGACACTTCGACTCCGGCGCGACGCTCCAGGACGTCCCGGAGGACGACCCGGACGTGACGTTCCGCGGCGTCCCGGTCGACGACCCTGAGGACGATCTGCCGCAGGACGACCCCGAAGACGATCTGGACGTGACCTTCCAGGACGTGCCGCTCCGTGAGGCGGACGTGACCTTCCAGGAGCCGCCGGCCGGCGGCCTCGGCGATGAGGCTCCCGTGACCGTCGCCGAGCCCCCGGTCACCCTTACCGACGGGTCGGCCGGCATCTCGGAGGCGCCGGTCACCGCCGCCGACGTCCCCGTTCCGCGCACGCCTTCCGCCCCGCCGGAGGCGGCCGTGTTCGAGATGCCCGCACTGGTGTACGGGCAGGCGCCCGTCCCCGAGCAGGCCACGGCGCCCGAGAACGCTCCGGCGCCGGAGCAGGCGGCGCCGCCGGAGCAGGCGGCACTGCAGGAACAGGCGGTGCCGCGGGAACAGGCGCCGGCCGCCGACCAGCACGTCCCCGCACCCGTGCCCACGCCCGATCCCGTGCCCGAGGAGGGGCCGTGGACGGAGCAGTTCGCCTCCGGGGGCGAATCGACGAACCCCGGCGGAGCGGGCCCGGCGTTCGCCTACGCGATGCCCGGGGCGCCGCCGCAGGGGACGGTGCCGCCCCCGCACGAGATGCCGCCACCGCACGAGATGCCGACGCCGGCGATGCCGGCCGCCGCCTCACCGTCCGGGGGACTGCCGCCGGTCGCGCCGGTCATGCCGTCCAGCTCGTCCGGATCGTCGCGTAAGGGGGGTCCGCTCCTGCTGATCGCGCTGGTCGCCGTGGTGGTGCTCCTCGCCGCCGCCGGCGTCGTGACGCTGCTGTTCCTCGGCGGCGACAAGCGGGGGACGGCCGCGAAGAGCCCGTCTCCGACGGCGTCCGCCCCGGCGACCGAAGGTGGAGAGCCGGCGCCGACGGCGAGTGGGGCGCCGGCGGCCCCGCCATCCGGCGGCCCGTCGGGTCAGCCGCCCACGCAGCAGCCGGGTCAGCCGCCCGCGGCGGCGCCCACCGCGCCGATCGGGCCGGTGATGCAGGGCAAGGGCATCACCTACCAGCTCGTCCAGCAGGACGAGGGGTACTTCGAAGGCCGCATGATCATAACCAACCGCACCGACAAGCCCATGAAGACGTGGCGGCTGACGTTCGGCACCCCCGGCGCGGACGTGAAGAACATCTGGGGAGCGCGGCTCGTCAAGGGCGGCGAGAAGGTCGAGCTCGAGAATCTGAAGGGCGCGCCCGCCATCCCGCCGGGAGGCACGTGGGACGTCCAGTTCGGTGCGTCGGGCATCACGACGACTCCGAAGGGCTGCAAGCTCAACGGCGTGGCGTGCGGCTTCTGAACGGCGTACTAGGCTCTCGCCCATGCGTATCGCCAGGTTCTCCACCGACGACGGCATGTCCTTCGGTGTGGTGGAGGAGAACACCGTCGCCGCCATCGCGGCTCACCCGTTCGGTGATCTGACTTTCACCGGACAGCGTTTCCCGCTCGCCGACGTCCGGCTGCTCGCGCCGATCCTGCCCAGCAAGGTCATCGCGATCGGCAAGAACTACGCCGCCCACGCGCAGGAGATGGGCGGCGAGGCCCCGGCCGAGCCGATGCTGTTCTCCAAGCCGTCCACCGCCGTGATCGGCCCCGGGGAGGCGATCACGTACCCGCAGAAGCTGTCGGAGCGGGTGGACTTCGAAGGCGAGCTCGCCGTCGTCATCGGCCGGATGTGCCGCGAGGTCCCGGCGTCCCGCGCCGCCGACGTCATCCTCGGCTACACCTGCGCCAACGACGTCACGGCCCGCGACCTGCAGGCCAAGGACGGGCAGTGGACGCGCGCCAAGGGCTTCGACACGTTCTGCCCGATCGGCCCGTGGATCGAGACCGAGGCCGACCCCGCCGACCTGGCGATCTCCACCACCGTCAACGGGGAGGTCCGGCAGGACGCCCGCACCTCCCTGCTGCTGCACGACGTCCCGGCCCTCGTCGAGTACGTCAGCCAGGTCATGACGCTGCTGCCCGGCGACGTCATCCTCACCGGCACCCCCGCCGGCGTCGGCCCGCTGGAGATCGGGGACGAGGTGACCGTCACCATCGACGGCGTCGGCAGCCTGACCAACCGGGTCATCGCCCGCGACTGAGGGGAAGCCATGGCGTTCGGCGGCTTCACCGGCGAGGCGTTCGAGTTCTACGAGGGCTTGCAGGCCGACAACAGCAAGTCGTACTGGACGGCCCACAAGGAGACGTACGAACGCCATGTGCGCGAACCGATGAGCGAGTTGTGCGCCGAACTCGAGGAGGAGTTCGGCGCGGTCAAGCTCTTTCGCCCATTCCGCGACCTCCGGTTCAGCAAAGACAAGTCGCCCTACAAAACACATCAGGGCGGCCACACGAGTGAGGGCTTCTACGTCCAGATCGACGCGGACGGCCTGATGGCGGCGGGCGGAATGTACGCTCCGACACCCGAGCAGCTCCGTCGCTACCGCGCCGCCGTCGGCTCCGACACGTCCGGCAAGGAACTCCAGGCCATCGTGGACGATCTGCGATCCGCCGGGATGGAGATCGCCGGAGAGCGGCTCAAGACCCGTCCCCGGGGCACGCCACCGGACCACCCCCGCCTGGAACTCCTGCGGCACCGTTCGCTCTACGCCCACGAAGGCTGGCCGCCCGACCCGTGGATGCTGACCACCGAGGTGGTGAGCCGGGTGCGTGCGTCATGGCGGCGCCTGCGTCCCCTCGTCGACTGGGGCCGGCGTCACATCGGGCCTCCCGCCTGACCTCCCGCGTCAATCGTTTTGGTCGAAGTCCCAAGGTCCTGTATTCTCATCGAGGCGCGAGCGACCAGCCGGAAACGGCACGGAAGCCCGTACCTCACTGGGGTATGGTGTAATCGGCAGCACGAGTGATTCTGGTTCACTTAGTCTAGGTTCGAGTCCTGGTACCCCAGCTGCGTCCACTCTCCGTGGACCACGCCCCCGTCGTCTAGTGGCCTAGGACGCCGCCCTCTCAAGGCGGTAACGGCGGTTCGAATCCGCTCGGGGGTACGCAGCCGGACTGCTCGTCGAGTTGCTCTCGCCTTTGCCTCCAGTGATGTCTTTCCTGGGGCGACCCCTGAAACCCCGATGTTCGGGGTTCGTCCTCACATGGGCCGGCGCGTACGCGCAGGAACGTTCTCTGCACCGTCGCACCTTCCAAGAACCGCACCGGATCCGGCCTGGCCCAGTGCCCGCACATGGGATCGCCAGAGGTTGGCCCCTCCGTCCCATCGGCTGCCGCGCGAGACATTTCATCTGCGACGTCCGAGAAGCTGCATTGGCTAGGCGACCGGTGCGGGCCGGCATGCGGGGCAGCGTCGGCCAGGCCGAAAACGGGTCGAGGCGGGGGGTGGCGTCCGGTAGGGTGGACCAGGTCCGAGCGGGAGATCGCTCGGGTGTCCGGCCCCCGTCGTCTAGTGGCCTAGGACGCCGCCCTCTCAAGGCGGTAACGGCGGTTCGAATCCGCTCGGGGGTACATCGGCCGCAGATCGGATGATCTGCGGTTTTTTCATGCTCTCAGGGTTTGCGGCCCACGGCGCCGAAGGCGTCGACGGGGGTGCCGGCGCCGAGCGCGGTCGACTCGGGGCGCCACAGCGGGCAGGAGACCAGGCCGGGTTCGACCAGTTCGAGGCCGTCGAAGAAGCGGCCGATCTCCTCCGGGGAACGCAGCCGGTACGGGATGGAGCCACCCTCGTTGTAGTCGTTCTGGGCCTCCTCGACCGCCTCGCCGGCGACGACGCTCGTGCCGTCGTTGAGGGAGAGGTGGCTGCCGGACGGCAGCGGGTCCAGCAGCGCCCGGACGATCGAGCGGGCCTCGTCACCGTCCGGAACATGGCCCATGATCCCGCTCAGGATGAGCCCGACGGGACGCGTGAAGTCCAGGACCTTGGCGGCGACGTCCGAGATGTGGCCCGGGTCGTGGAGGTCGGCCTCGATGTAGTCGGTGTGACCCTCCGGCGTGCTGGTCAGCAGAGCCCGCGCGTGGACGAGCACCAGCGGGTCGTTGTCGACGTATACGACGCGGACGTCCGGTGCGACGCGCTGGGCGACCTCGTGCGTGTTGTCGACCGTCGGCAGGCCCGTCCCCACGTCGAGGAACTGGCGGACGCCCGCCTCGGCGGCCAGGTACCGGACCGACCGGGTGAGGAACAGCCGGGACGCGCGGGCGACGTCGACCACGCCCGGGAACGTCTCCCGGTACCGGTCACCGGCGGCACGATCGACCGGGTAGTTGTCCTTGCCGCCGAGCCAGTAGTTCCAGATTCGCGCCGAATGCGGCACGCTCGTGTCGATTCTGTCCATCGCCGCGTCTTCACCCATGGGGACTCCCTGAAAGAGCGGGCCGGGCCATCCATCTTGGGGGACGGGAACCTCCCTGCGGAAGTGCCACGTCCCGAAGAGGCCACGGACGGGGTGTGGACGTGATCACGCGCTGAGCGCGATCCGCTCTCGCCGGACCGGTGGCCCCTCGTGGCAGTGGGCACAGGTGGTTCGCCGCCGGTAGTAGTACGCCAGGGCGGCACCGGCGAGCAGCGGCCCCCAGAGGCCGAGTGGCACGAACACCACCGTGCCCAGCAGGTCGGCGTCGCCACTGGCGGTCTCCATGGCGACGAAGACGGTGAGGAGGGCGAGCATCACCGAAGCCGTGAGCGCTGCGAAGGTCGGCACGGCGACCGGGATGGAGCGGCCGTGGAGCGCGGGAACCCATCTCGGCCACACCTCGCCCCAGGGGCGGATGAGGCCACGGGTCATGAGCGCGCCGCCCTCCGAGGCGAAGCCGAGCAGGATCCCGGTGATCCAGACACCCCACCCCGCGTCCTCGGGGAACGCGACCGGCCAGGGCGTCAACCAGGTCAGGCGGATGAGCCCGTAAGGCAGGGGCATGAGCGCGGCGGCGATCGTGAGCTTGCGTCCCCAGCGGGCGGCGGACTCCGGGAGAGTCCAGGCGGCGCCGCACCGGCCGCAGATGGCGCAGCGGCCCCTGCTCACCCGGTATGACGTCACCGCAAAGGCGGCCCAGATGAGGCAGCCCGCCACGGCGAACAGGGCCCATGTCCCAGCCCGGCCGTCACCGCCGACCAGCTCATGGCCAACAGGGTGGTCCACCGATGTGCGTTCATGGTTCCTCTCCGATCGCGGGTGCATTTCATCCTCAGAGGGGACGGGATGCGGCACATCACCCGCGAGACCGAGCGAGGTCGGCCGGGTGGGGGAGTTCGGCTGGGACCCGACGGCGCGCCAGCTGATGCCGCGCGCCGTTCTCACGCCCTGACCTGTGTTAGCGCTATCGGTTTGTCCCGTCAATGCCCGCCCGGCTGCGAATCTTCAGGACGGGTGATTCGGGTTGATTCCCTGCTCTGTCGATGATCTGACGCGTGATTCGGGTGTCGGGGTATTGACAGCTGAACGCGTTATCGCAAACATTCCTGCAAGCGTGTTCGGCACCTGGAGGCCACGATGGGCGAGTCGACGGGCCGGCGTCCGGCCGATCGGGGCCCGGCCGAGGGGCGCCGCGTCCTCATGGAGGACGTGGCCGCGCTCGCCGGCGTCTCGGCCATGACCGTCTCCCGCGTCCTCAACTCGCCCGGGAAGGTGCGCGCGTCCACCCGCGCCCGGGTGCTCGCCGCGGTCCGCGCGCTGGACTACCGGCCGAATGTGGCCGCGCGGGTTCTGGTGACGGGGCGGTCGGGCGTGCTGGGCGTCGTCAGCTTCGACACGACGCTCTACGGCCCGGCCTCCACGGTGTACGGCATCGAGCGGGCGGCGCGCGAGAACGACTACCTGATCAGCATCGTCAGCCTGAGCGCGCTGAGCCGCCGGTCGATCGGCGAGGCCGTGGACAGGCTGCGCGGTCAGGCGGTCGACGGCATCATCATCGTGGCGCCGCACGTGTCGGCGGCCGAGGGGCTGCGCGACCTTCCCCCGGACCTGCCGATCGTGGTGGTCGGCGCGGCGGAGGAACTGCCCTTCCCGCTGGCGGCGGTCGACCAGCATGTCGGGGCGGTGCGGGCCACGCGGCATCTCCTCGACATGGGGCACGAGACGGTGTGGCATCTGTCCGGTCCGGCCGACTGGGTCGACGCCGGCGGCCGGGTGGCCGGCTGGCGTGCGGCCCTGGCGGCCGGGCGGTGCCGGGAACCCGACTCCCTGGTGGGGGACTGGTCCGCCCGGTCCGGCTATGACCTGGGCAGGATGATCGCTCATGACCCGTCCGTCACCGCGGTGTTCGCCGCGAACGACGCCATGGCCCTCGGCCTGCTGCGCGCGCTGCGCGAGGCGGGCCGCCGGATCCCCCAGGACGTCAGCGTGGTCGGCTTCGACAACGTCCCCGAGTCCCCGTACTTCTCTCCGCCCCTGACCACCGTCCGGCAGAACTTCGGCGAGGTCGGGCGGCACGCGTTCACCCTGCTGATGGACCGTATCGGCCGTCCCGACGCGGGCGGCGCCCACGGCCGGCGTGTCGTCGGCCCCGAACTCATCGTCCGCGAAAGCACCGCGGCCCGCCGCGCCTGATCCCCTGTCGTCCCCTCTCGTCCCGTACCGTCCCTGTCCGGAGATGTTAGCGCTAACATCACCGCTGTCCCTCGAAGGAGAAACCCCCGATGTTGCGAAGAATCCTCGCCGCGGCCGCGAGCACGGCGCTCGCCCTGACGGCACTGACCGCCTGCGGCGACTCAGGTTCCGGTTCCGGTTCCGGCTCGATCACCCTGGGCTTCTCCCAGGTCGGCGCCGAGAGCGGCTGGCGGACGGCGAACACCAAGTCGATCAAGGAGGAGGCCAAGGCCGCCGGGATCGACCTCAAGTTCGCCGACGCCCAGCAGAAGCAGGAGAACCAGATCGCGGCGATCCGCTCCTTCATCAAGCAGAAGGTCGACGTCATCGCGTTCTCGCCCGTCGTCGTCACCGGCTGGGACGCAGTCCTCAAGGAGGCCAAGGCGGCCGGTATCCCGGTCGTGCTCACCGACCGCGCGGTCGACTCCGACGCGTCCATGTACGTGACGTTCCTCGGCTCGGACTTCGTCGAAGAGGGCAAGAAGGCCGGCCAGTGGCTGGTGGAGGAGGTCAAGGACACCAAGGAGCCGGTGAACATCGTCCAACTGGAGGGGACGGTCGGCGCGGCGCCGGCGATCGACCGCAAGAAGGGCTTCGAGGAGGTCATCAAGGCCAACCCGAACCTGAAGGTGATCGCCTCCCAGTCCGGCGAGTTCACCCGCGCCAAGGGCAAGGAGGTCATGCAGGCCCTGCTGAAGGCCCACAAGGACATCGACGTCCTGTACGCGCACAACGACGACATGGGGCTCGGCGCGATCCAGGCGATCGAGGAGGCCGGGCTCAAGCCGGGCGAGGACATCAAGATCATCACGGTGGACGCGGTCAAGGACGGGATGAAGGCCCTCGCCGAAGGCAAGATCAACTTCATCGTGGAGTGCAACCCGCTCCTCGGCGGACAGCTCATGGACATCGTCAAGAAGGTGAACGCCGACGAGCCCGTCGAGCGGCGCATCATCACCAAGGAGACGGTCTTCGACCAGGCGGCCGCCGAGAAGGCCCTCCCGACCCGGAAGTACTGACCCCCGTGGCCCCCGCCGCGTCCGCCCGTCTGCCGCGGACGCGGCGGGAGCCGTCAGGGACGAAGCCAGGAAGCCGACGAAGCCAGGAAGAGAAGGAGGGCATCGTGGCTGAGCCCGTCCTGGAGGTCACCGGAATCTCCAAGCAGTTCCCGGGGGTGCGTGCGCTCGACGACGTGGCCTTCCGGTTGTTCCCGGGCGAGATCCATGCCCTCATGGGCGAGAACGGCGCCGGGAAATCCACGCTGATCAAGGTCCTCACCGGCGTCCACCAGGCGGACGCGGGCCGCATGACACTGGACGGTGAGGAGAGGCGGGTCCACGACCCGACGCACGCCCAGCGGCTGGGCATCAGCACCGTCTACCAGGAGGTCAACCTCTGCCCCAACCTGTCGGTGGCGGAGAACATCTTCATCGGCCGCGAGCCCCGCAGGTTCGGCCGGATCGACTGGCCGCGGATCCGGGGCAGGTCCGCCGAGCTGCTGGCCCGGCTCGACCTGGACGTCGATGTGGCCGCGCCGCTCGGCACGCAGTCCCTCGCCGTCCAGCAGCTCGTCGCGATCGTGCGGGCGGTCGACCTGGACGCCAAGGTCCTGATCCTGGACGAGCCGACGTCCAGCCTCGACCGCGGCGAGGTGGAGCGGCTGTTCGCGGTGATGCGGCGGCTCCGCGGGGACGGCGTCGCGATCCTGTTCGTCTCGCACTTCCTCGACCAGATCTACGAGATCTGCGACCGGGTCACGGTCCTGCGCAACGGCGGGCTGGTCGGGGAGTACCCGATCGGCGACCTCGGCCGGTTCGACCTGGTGTCCCGGATGACCGGCCAGGAACTGCACGACCTGGAGGAACTCGAAGAGGCCGCGCCCGCCATCACGCGCGGGAAGCGGCTGCTCTCCCTGGAGCGCGCCGGGCGGACCGGCGCGATCACTCCGGTCGATCTGGAGATCCACGAGGGCGAGGTCGTCGGCCTGGCCGGGCTGCTCGGGTCGGGACGTTCCGAACTGGCGCGGCTCGTGTTCGGCGCGGAGGCCGCCGACACCGGGCACGTCCGGGTGGGGGAGGAGACCGTCGCGCTGCGGACGCCGCGCGCCGCGATCGACCGCGGCATCGCGTTCTGCCCCGAGGACCGCAAGGGCGACGGCCTGGTCATGGACCTGACCGTCGCGGAGAACATCGTCCTCGCCCTCCAGGCGGCCCGCGGCTGGACGAGGCCGCTGCCGCCGAAGCGCCGGGACGAGTTGGTCGCCGAGTACATCAGGACGCTGCGGATCCAGCCGCCGTCCCCCGGTACGCCGGTCCGCAACCTCAGCGGCGGCAACCAGCAGAAGGTGCTGCTCGCGCGCTGGCTCATCACCCGGCCCCGGCTGCTGATCCTGGACGAGCCGACCCGCGGCATCGACGTCGGCGCCAAGACCGAGATCCAGAAGCTGGTCGTGTCCCTCGCCGACGACGGCATGGGCGTGCTGTTCATCTCCGCCGAACTGGAGGAGGTCCTGCGCCTCTCGCACAAGGTGGAGGTGCTGCGGGACCGCACGCTCGTCGCCGAACTCGCCAACGACGGGTCGCTCACCCCGGAGCGCCTCCTCGAGACGATCGCGAACGGAGCGTCATGAGCGTCATGAACCGCGCGAACCTGGCGCACCTGACGAGGCACCGGCTGTTCTGGCCGGTCGCGGTTCTCGTCCTGCTGCTGCTGGTCAACGCGGCCTTCACACCGGACTTCCTCACCATCAAGGTCCGGCAGGGGCACCTGTACGGCAGCCTGATCGACATCCTGCGGTTCGGCGCCCCGCTGATCATGGTGTCGCTCGGCATGACCATGGTCATCGCCACCGGCGGCATCGACCTGTCGGTGGGCTCGGTGGTGGCGATCAGCGGAGCGATGGCCTGCTACCTGATCAGCGAGGGGCACGGGCTGACCGTCGCGCTCGCGGTGAGCCTCGCGCTGTGCCTGGCGCTCGGGCTCTGGAACGGGCTCCTGGTCACCCGGCTGACGATCCAGCCGATCATCGCGACGCTCATCCTCATGGTCGGCGGACGCGGCATCGCCCAGCTGATCACCGGCGGGCAGATCATCACGATCGACCAGGACTCGGGCTTCTCCACGATCGGCGGCGGCCATCTGCTGGGGGTGCCCGTCGCGGTGCTCATCGTGGCGGCCGCCGTGGCCGCCGCGGCCGTGCTCGCCCGCAGGACCGCGCTCGGGATGCTGCTGGAGTCGGTCGGCGGCAACGCCGAGGCGTCCCGGCTCGTCGGCATCCGCGCGTCGGGGCTGATCGTGCTCGGGTATGTGTTCTGCGGGATGTGCGCCGGGGTCGCCGGGTGGATGATCGCCTCGGACGTGTCCGCGGCCGACGGCAACAACGCCGGCCTGTGGATCGAGCTGGACGCGATCCTGGCCGTGGTGCTCGGCGGTACGGCCCTCACCGGGGGACGGTTCTCCATCGCGGGCACCGTCGTCGGCGCGCTCATCATCCAGACGCTGGACACGACGATCTACACCGCGGGGATCCCGCCGCGCACCACGCTGGTGTTCGAGGCCGTCGTCGTCACCATCGTGTGCCTGCTCCAGTCCCCGGCGTTCCGCGCCAAGGTCGCCCGCCGCCGTCCCGGCCGTCCCGTTCCACCGCCCACGGACCCGCCCCCCGCGGACAAGAAAGTGGAGATCCCCGCATGACCACCGCGTTCGCCCTGCCCGCGGTACACCGCCGGCACGTCCCGGTCCTCGTCACGCTCGGCCTGTTCGTCCTGGCGTTCGTCACCGGGGCACTGCGGTACGAGAACTTCGGCACCGCCCAGGTCTTCGCCGACCTGTTCATCGACAACGCGTTCCTGCTCGTCGTCGCCATCGGCATGACGTTCGTCATCCTGAGCGGCGGCATCGACCTGTCGGTCGGGTCGGTCGTCGCCCTGTCGGGCATGCTGTGCGCGGTCGGAACGTCGAGGCTCGGCGTGCCCGGACCGCTGGTGATCGTGGTCGTGCTGCTCGTCGGGACGGTGTTCGGCGCCGCCATGGGCTACGTCATCCACGCCTTCGAGATCCAGCCGTTCATCGCCACGCTCGCGGGGATGTTCCTGGCCCGCGGCCTGTGCTTCACCATCAGCGAGAAACAGATCTCCATCGAGAACGGCTTCTTCGACGGCGTCGCGCTCAACCGGATCACCGTGCCCGGCGACGTCCGCGTCTCCGCGGGGGCGGTCATCGCCCTGGTCGTCTTCGCGGTCGCCGTGTACGTCCTGCACTGGACGCGGACCGGCCGCAACGTCTACGCGATCGGCGGAGGAGAGCAGTCCTCGCTGCTGATGGGGCTGCCCGTCGCCCGCACGAAGATCCAGGTGTACGCCATCAGCGGGTTCTGCTCGGCCCTCGGCGGCGTCCTGTTCGCCTTCTACACCCTGTCCGGCGACGGCCTGCACGCCGTCGGCATGGAACTCGACGCCATCGCAGCCGTCGTCATCGGCGGCACCGTCCTGACCGGCGGCTCCGGGTACGTGTTCGGCACCCTGCTCGGCGTCCTGGTCCTGGCCGTCATCAAGACCATGCTGACCTTCGAGGGCACGCTCAGCTCATGGTGGACGCGCATCGCGATCAGCGTCCTCCTGTTCGCCTTCATCGCCTTGCAGCGCCTGGTCGGCACCCGCAGACGAGCCCGCTCCGCCTCCACACACGAGCCGGTGACCGCCGAACACAAGCCGGCGGTCTGAACGCGTCGTGCGGCTGCCGCCGGGACAGCCGCACGACGCGGTTTGCCGTGGCCGTCGGTCCGGTGAATGATGTCCAACGCATCGGACGAAGGCGGCCAGATGGACATCACGATCAGATACGAACCCTCTACGGATGAGGTGGCTCGGGCGCTGCGTCTGGGCCTCAAGCGGCAGCTCAGGGTGGTCTACCTGGTGGTACTACCGACGGTCCTGGTCGCGGCGGGACTGGTCTGCTTCCTGATCGGCGACGTCTTCATCGGCGTCGGCATGCTCGTCGCGGCGGCCGCGGCCCCGATCGCGGCGATCGCGGCGACCCGGGCGATTCGCCGGCTCGCCGCGCGGCAGCTCACCTACCTCTGCGTGCCCACGACGCTGCACGTCACCGATGACGGGTACGAGACCCGCACCGACCAGTACACCGTCAAGATGACGTGGTCCATGTTCAGCCGGGTCGAGACGACACCGGAGTTCTGGCTGTTCTTCATCAACAGGCAGATCGCGGCGTTCCTCCCCAAGAACGCCTTCGACGGCGAGCAGCAGGCCGAACTCGGCGGGTTCTTCGCCGCGTGGGAGAACGCGAAGGCCGCCTGAGCCCGGCCCCGGCGCCGCTGGACCGCCGGCGGGTCACTTCACGGCCGGTCACTTCACGGGCCGGTCACTTCACGAAGAGCGGCAGGGACCTGCGGGGTTCGAACCGGAACGCGGCGCCCTTGCTGATCTTCGTAACCGCGACCTCTCCGGACTCCGGAGCGGCGGTGCCCGTCAGGACGACCCGCGCCGTCCAGTCGGTGGCGGTGCCGGTCATCTCGACGTCCAGGTAGGGGTTGACCGCACGGACGATCGACCGCAGGGCATCGGGTTCGCCGGGCGTGCAGAGGGGCAGCCAGCCGCCGTCCCGGTGCGCCGGCGACGACGACACCGTGATCGACTCTCCGTCCCGGCTGAGGCCGACGTACGGTGCCGGGTTCATCAGCGGGTGCAGTTCGATGACCTGGGCCGCGTCCTGCGGGGTGTCCGACAGGCCGAGCGCCCGGTGCAGGCGCTCGGCGGCCACCCCGGCGTGCCCGATGAGCTGGCGCAGCGCGACCCGGTGGAACACCTGCTCGTCTTCTGCAGCACGCTGCCGTACGGCCAGCTGGAACGAGAGATTCAGCAGATGCTGCTGCAGGACCACCTCGTCGGCCATGCGGACCAGCGCCGAATGGGAGAAGGCCCCGAAATCGAGGTCGTCCACCAGGGGGCCGCTGTAGTCGCTCAGACCGTCCTGGGCGGGATCGATGTCATCGAGGACGAGTGAGGCGGCGTGCGAACGCTCGTTGACCGCCAGAGCCGGGATCGCCTCGACGCCGGGTGAGTCCGGGTTGATCTCCACTGTCCAGGCGCAGTGCGGGTGCTTGTCGGCCGGTTCGCGCGGCGGGCGGTGGATCGGCCGCATCTGGGCCTTCGGGTTGGTGGCCACGGCGGTGGCGTCGAACGTGGGGTCCTCGATGTCGTGGCACATGTTCTTGACCATGCCGGGGCCCATCGGCTCGACGTCCAGCAGCGCTCCGCAGTGGTCCAGGTGGAACGCCCCGTGCCACGGGTCGGTCACGCTGTAGCGGAAGTCCATGAACTGCGGCGGCGCACCGATGTCCAGCTGCATTCCCTTGAAGATCGTGGGCACGTCGTCGCCCTCGAACCGGAGGGCCCTCTGCATCCGCCGCGTGTAGATGGGACTGGCGCCGGCCCATTCCTCGATGGCGATCTGCGTCATCTGGTCCTGGCCCCATGCCTCCAGGCAGAACGGCATCCCCGCCCGGTCGATGAGGTGACCGATGAGCAACAGCTCCGGGACCAGCGTGGTGAGCTGGTCGCGGCTCAGGCGTGCGTAGCGGCTGGGCATCAGGTCCCCTCCAAAGGTGTACCGCCCGCAATATAGACAGTAGATCAGACAACTGTCCAGGTCTCCCGGAGTAGAGACGGTCGCCGGTGAACGGCTTCAAGTACGCTTGACGTCACCATGGCGGACGAGCGGTTGACGATCGGGGAGCTGGCGAGCCGTACCGGTGTCGCCACTTCCGCCCTGCGCTACTGGGAGGAGCTCGGCCTGCTGCCGGCGCCGGTCCGTGTCTCGGGCAGGCGGCGTTATGCGCCGGCGGCGGTCGGGCAGGTCGGCGTGATCCTGCTGTTGCGCGATGCCGGTTTCACGCTGCGCGATCTCAAAGCGCTCCTCGACCCCGGTTCATCGGCCGGCGGTTGGCGGGAGCTGGCCCAACGCAAGATCACCGAGCTTGATCGACGGATAGCCGAGGCCCAGGCGGCGCGGATCGCCATCACCCATTCCTTGGACTGCCCGCACGAGGACGTCTTCGACTGCCCCCACTTCGCCGGCAAGGTCGCGGCCCGCCTGGCCGGTACATCCCTCGAAGAGGCTCACCGCCACTGACCTCGACATGCCGCGCCGCAGTTCGGCCCCTGGGCGACGCGGCGCGGCCGCGCGCGGATTCATGGACCGAGCCGGACGGCCCGCGGTCTCCTCGAGAGCCCCCTCTACGCTGTCGGGGGAACCGACGATTGGAGCAATCCATGGGCAAGCATGAGAACCCCGATACCGATCATCTGGCCGAGTTCCGCTCGCTCGACACCGACGGCTCCGGCTACCTCGGCCGGGACGAGCTCATCGCCGCGTTCGCCGCGTCCGGCGACCCTCGTTCCGTCGAGGAGATCGACGCCTACATCGCCACCGCCGACAAGAACGCCGACGGCGAAATCTCCTACAGGGAGTTCCTCGCCGACTGATCACGGTGAAACGCCCAGGGCCTTGACGTGCCTGGGCTGGTGCGGTGCATGCGCTGGACGCAGCCTGCATAGCCCACGCCCATGCTCTGCCGAAGGCGGCGCCCGACCGCCCGGTGCGTGCCGTGGGCGTGGGACGGCTCATGAACGCTCTGATTCCGGCGGGGGAGCGAGGACGGGGAGCAGCATGTCCTCCAGGAGCCGGTCGAGGTCGGTCGGGGGCGGTGCGATGGTGAGCATCACGAAGACCCGCAGAATCCAGTGCGCGAGCGCGTCGGGGTCCTGGCGGCGGATGCTGCCGGCGTCCATCAGGGCCTGGTAGAGCGGGGCCAGCATCCGCGCACCCTGGTCGAGCATGGCGTTGGCGTGGGAGGTGAACGCACGGCCGACGAAGTCGGGTTCGTCCTGCAGGAGCTTGCTCAGTATCGGGTTCGACCATGCCTGGCGCACCAGCGCGGCGAGCGGCCGGAGGATCACTTCGGGGCCGTGGGCGCCGGCGAACAACTCCGGAAGCGTGTCGTAGAAGGCGTGCAGGTCTCGCGACGCCAGAAGCCAGGCGGCGTTCTCGACCGAACCGAGCTGCCGGTACACGGTGCTGCGCGACACGCCCATCTCGCGGGCGATGTCGGCCATCGAGCAACGGGACAGGCCGTACCGGGTCAGGCAGGTGGCGGCGGCTTCCAGGAACGGCCGGACCTTCTCGTCCGGTGGCGGAGGCAGACGTTCGACGAGGCCAGGTGGGGTCGGGACGCTCACGGCGGTCATTATGCCGTCACCTGGGTCTGGACGCTTGCAACATTCTTGTGTCATTGTTGCGACCCAGAAAGGGGAGGAGGTCTCGGATGACGACACCTGAAGCCTTCACCGGTCTGCCGGGTGCCCCATCGGCCGGCGACGCGCCTCTGGGGCCCGAGTCGCTGCTCTGGCGAATCGCCGGCGACCTGCGCGCCGCCGTGCCGGGCGGCGCCACCGGACTGCTGCAGCTCATGTATCCGCCGCTGGGGACGGCCGTCGCCGAGGAGTCGGGCTTCTTCGACGACCCGTTCGGCCGGATCTGGCGGTCCGTTCCGCAGATCTGGGCCACCATCTTCGAGCCGGACGGGGCGGACCGCGCGCGCCGGATCCGCGATCTGCATCTGGACATCAAGGGTGTGGACTCGGCGGGCCGCAGATTCCACGCCCTCGATCCCGAAACCTTCTGGTGGGCGCATGCCACCTTCACCTGGCACATGTTCCGTACCGCGGAGCTGTTCCTCCCGGCCGGCATGCTGGCTCCGGCCGACCATGAGCGGCTCTACCGCGAAACCGTCACCTGGTACGAACGCTACGGCGTGACGACGCGTCCGGTTCCACCCGACTACGGCTCGTTCCAGGACGCGTTCACGGCCTTCTGCGCCGAACGTCTGGAGCTGACGCCCCCCGCCGCGCGATGCATCCAGATCGCCCGCACCGAGGGCGTCGGCGCGGTGCCGTTCGTGCCGAGGTTCGTCATCCGCATGCACCGGCCGATCCTGCGGCCGTTCGGCACGCTCGTCGCGATCGGCTGCCTTCCCGAGCCGGTCAGGGACCGTCTCGGCATCGAATGGTCCGCCCGCGAGCAGCGCCGGTTCGACCGGATGGCGACGATGATCCGCGTGACGCTCCGTCCGCTGCCACGCCGCGTCAACCGGTGGACCCTGCTGACGGCGATGAGGATCATCGGAGCCAAGACGCGCCGCGAACGCTACCGCCCGCACCCGAGGGAGTGACGGTCGCCCACGAGCCGAACCACCCGGCCGGGGCCGCTTCCGCACCGACGAAGCCGGGTCACGAACCAGACCGACTACGGGCAGGGCGTCATGAGCCGTACGCTGCTGATCGCAGACCAGGGCAAGACCGCCATCCGGATAGCGCAGGCCGCCGCCGATCTGGGGTGGCATCCGTTCGCACTGCGAGAGCTCCTCGAAGAACATCCGCAGGACCCGCGCCGCGTCGAGTCGGACGAAGCCGGATCGCGAAACCGCCGGCATGCCGCCGCCGAACGAATCCTGTGGGCGGCCGCGCGGGCGGACGCCGGCCTTGTCCACCCGGGACGAGGGGCGCTCAGCCGGGACGCGGGGTTCGCCCGCCGCTGCGCCCGCCATGGGCTGACGGTGGTCGGGCCGCCCGCGGGCGTTCTGAAGATCGTCAATGATCGCGGTCTCGTCCGGTGCCTGGCCGACGCGGTGGGCGTACCGGTCGCGCCCGGGCCGCCGGGCCCCGTCTCCTGGGATGACGCCGAAGAGTTCTTGGCCGCCCTGCAGGGGCGGGCGGCCCTGATTCGTCCGGTGTCCAGCCGCGGCCCACAGGGCGGACACGTGGTCACCGGCCGCGCCGACCTGGACCGGGTCCATGCCCGGCTGGCCGGAACGGGCTCGCCTCCGGAGAGTACGGAGGTGTACATCGAGGAGTTCCTGGAACAGGCCGGCCGCGTGGAGGTTCAGATCGCGGGTGACGGACGGCAGGTCGCGCACCTGTGGGAGCGGCAGCCGCTCCCACGCCGCACGCACCGAACCGGATGGCTGGCACCGGCCGGCGGACTCGCCGCCTCCACACGCTTCCTGCTGCTCGACGCTGCACTGCGCTTAGCCGACGCGGTCGCCTACCGCGGCGTGGGCACGATGACGTTCCTGCTGACGCCCAGCAGGCGCTTCTACTTGACCGGCGTCGATCCGCGCCTGCACAGCGGCCATTTCGTCACCGAACGGCTGGCCGGACTGGATCTGTTCGCCGCACAGTTGCGGTTGGCGCGCGGGGACACGGTCGGTGACCTCGGCCTGGAGGAGAACCTGCGCGCATCGCTTCCCCTGCCCGAACAGACCGACCGCGACCGTGGCGGACAGTGTCGACCCCGCGGCCTCGGCCGCAGCCGCGGCAATCCTTCGAACTGGGGGAGGACCGGTGGCCGGGCCTTGGGCTGACGCGGCGTTTCCTGCCGGGCGCCTCATCCGGTGTCCGGCAACCGCGGATTCGAGGACCGGCGGCGGGCGACCGGGACGTGGCCCTCGGGCCCGCCTGCTTCAGCGTCCGTTCCCGAGGCCCCTCCACAGCAGGCGCATCGCTCCCTCGACGATTATCTCCCTGGGCATGTCGGGCTGGTCCTCCCACCAGTGCGCGACGCCGTCGAGGCCGCTGATGATCAGCTCGACCATCGCGTCGGCGATCGGGTCGCCCGGTGTCACGCCCATCGCACGGATGTCCTCGGCCAGCAAGGCCGTCACCGCGTGTGTGCGCGATTCGCGCATGCCCTCTCGGACGATGCGGATCTCCGGATCGTTCTCGTCGGTCCGGTCGAACAGCAGGCGCCGGGCATCCGGGCGGCTCTGGGCGAAGCTGAAATAGGCGTCGATCGTGGAGCGCATCCGATCCTCGGCGGACCCGGAGCCGGTGATGCGGGACCCCACGTGCTCGACCAGTGCCGCGTTCTCTTCCTGCATGACCGCCAGAAGCAGCACCCGCTTGGACGGAAAGTGGTCGTACATCACCGTCCGCGCCACCCCGGCGGCCGCGGCGATCTCACCCAGCGAAACACCGTGATAGCCCTTCGCGGCGAAGGCCCTCAACGCCGCCGCCATGATCAGAGCTCTCCGTGCCGGTGCCCGCAGCCGCGGCTTGGGACTGGCGTCAGCCACCCTCGCGGCTCCTTTCGTCAGCTCGGCGCAGGAACGTGCCGCTGTCGCCGGCTTCGCCGTTCCCGCGTCAAGATGCCCAGAGTACCGACACGGCCCCAGCGGTGGCGAGTCCGGTGATCTCGACGATGAAACCGGGTGACAGCGGCCCGGGCCAAGAACGACCTGGCGCGGTTGCGGCCGGATCTGTGAAGAGGGCGGCGCGCCGGACCCAGCGGCCGAGCTCGTCGATGCGAGATCGGCAAGCGGGGACTGCCTGTTGTTCGTGAAGTCCACGGTCCTGATGCCCACTGTGCTCTCGGGAGCCTGTCGGGCTGGAGGGATCAGTCGAGGAGCTCGTCGGCGGTGTCGACGACGGCGGCGCGCTGGACCCAGCGTTCGAGCTGGTCGGTGTCGGTGCAGCTCGTGATGCGCTCGCGGATGTCGTCGGGGACGTCGATGCCGCGTGCTTGCAGGAACAGGAGCACCGACTTCGCTTCGCCTCTGGCTTCCCCTTCGGCTTGGTGGGTTTTGGCGAAGTCCGACTGCCACTCGTAGTCGGCGATGTTCATCGTTCCCTCCAGGACCTTGCGGGCGGGCTCAGAGAGCTGTGTCATCAGGTAGTCATAGTACAAGCGGCCGTTGTCGCCGCCGTGTTCGTGGATTTCATCGAGGGCGGCCTTCACGCTGGTCAGGACCGCTTTGGTGTGGGGTCCGCCAGTGGCCGCGTGGGCGGGGGCGCTGAGGATGGCGAGTTCGGGAAGCCGGCGGGCTTGGGCGGGATCGGTGACGGGCGGGAGCATGCCGGGGTGGACGGTCAGGGGCTTGAGAACCCAGCCTGGGTGTCCCATGTCGATCGGGGCGCCGCAGCTGCGTGCGCCGGCCTGGTCACGGCAGAACACCAGGAGCGTCACCGGGCACTTGCGGCGGTTTCGCAGTAGCGCCAGGTAGGCGGGCCAGCTATAGAGCTTGTCCGCTTTGAAGCGGAGCTGCGATTCCACGACGACGCCGTGGGTGGGCCTCTCTGGGTCGTCCAGGAGCACCGTGGCGTCGCAGCGCAGCTCGGCGGGGTTCAGGCCCGCGTAGGACTCGGAGGTCAGCGTGGCCAGCCCTTCGTCGGGCATGTCCAGGCCGAAGACGGTCCGCATGATCGTCGGGACGAGCCGCGGTCGGTTGCGGACCATCTCCAGCGGCAGCTCGTGTTCACTCGTCGGCATGGCGAGCAAACTACCAGTAATCAATTGGTCGCGTGCTGTTAATGCCCGGCTTGGGTTGCGGGAGGCGGAGGGCGGCTTGAAAGGCGCTGCGGCCTGGGGTGCGTTCGGGCGGTGTGGTGGGAGCGGACGACGGCAGGCCGGAGTCGGGTCTCGGCTGTCTGGTGCGGGCGCGCCGGTCGCCGGTCGTCCGGTGGACGGTGATCAGCCCCCTGGCCCTCGGTCGTGAGGGGCAGAGGGCCGGGGGATCGGTCGGCGGGGCCTCGGACGTTCGCGGAGGCCGCCGCCTGGACGAGGGTCGTCGTGGATGGTCTAGCGGGTCGCGGGGGCGGCCGCTTGGACGGCCGCGCGAAGCGCCGCGCCGGTCACCAGCAGGACGGGCCCATCCGGGTCTTTGCTGTCCCGCACGGCCACAGCGTCCGGGAGCCCCGCCAGTTCGACGCAGTCACCGCCGTTGGAACCGCTTCGGCTGCTCTTGTGCCACTTGGCGTTCTTCAGGTCCATTTCTCTTGGACCACCTTTCTGATGAACTCGCGCGACATCTGTTCCGTGAGTGCCTGCGAGCGAAGGACGACAAGGGTCTTCGCCAGGACGGACAGGTCTGCGGGGTCGTCTGTCGTGATCGGGCGTACGGCCGTCTCGATATACGCGACCTCGCTTCGATCGTCCATCGTCGCGACCACGAATGCGCCCATGTTGCCATCGTGCTCGCCACTTCCCAAGACTACTTGAACCGTGACATTGGGCAACATGCTCATCTCGATGAGGTGTTCGAGTTGTTCCCTCATGGTCTCGGGAGTGCCGACCGGGTTGTGGAGCGCGTATTCGTTGATCAGGATCACGTACGTGGGCACGGATGCCTCGTCGTCCCCGGGGGCCTTGGTGAGGATGGCCTGCCGGGCGATCCTCGCGTCCGCAGCGGCCTGGTTGTTGTGCAGGATCGCGAGTGCGTAGGCGGGAGTCTGGACCAGGCCGGGGATCACGGAATGCTGCCAGGTGATCAGCATCGCTGCGTCAGCTTCCATTTCCGGCCAATCAAACCAAATCGGCACTGGTCGGCCGTCCTTGTTCAGGTCCTCCCACAGGTTGAGGAGTGAGCCACCTGCCTCCAGGTGATCGTCCACGATCTGCACGAAGGATCGTGAGGCACGCCTCTTACCGGTCTCGATACGGCTCACCTGTGCACCGCTCATCTTCGTGAGATGGGCGATGGTCTCCTGCTTGACCTCCTTGGCCTCTCGCATTCGGCGCATCTGGCGTCCGAAGGCGACGAGGGCGGGGGCTTCTCGGGGGCGTTGGCGCCTTGGGGGCATGGCTCCTACCTCTCGGGGGTAATTACCAGGCTTCGCCAGCGGCTTCCCAGTCACCACCAGTTGCGCCCGGTAAGCACACCGTAACCCGGATTCTGGCTCACTGTGTGTTGTACGACACACACAGTGAGGAGAAGCTGGTGGGCGAGGCGGTGCACGGCGAGATGACGGTCAAACGGGACCTCAAGGCCGTGGCGGAGGTGCGCAGGTTCATCCGGCTCGTGATGGGCGGCTGGGACGTGGACGACTTCGTCCCGTGCCTGATCGCGAGCGAGCTGGTCACCAACGCGATCCGGTACGCGACGACCGCCGACGACGAGGTGATCTTCCGCATCGGACGCACCGGCGACGGTGCGGTGTGGGTGGAGGTTCAGGACTCCACGTGCGGCATGCCGCGCATCGAGAGCGCGGACATCAACGGTGAGTCGGGCCGTGGCCTGTTCGTCGTGGAGCAGTTCACCCGATGCTGGGGTGCCCGGCCGCTGGCCGGCGACGTCGGCAAGGTCGTCTTCGCGGTCCTCAATCCGTGAAGAAAGGCGGAGGGACGGCCCCCCGACCGTCCCTCCGCGCCCCGGCCGAAATCCTCTCAGCCGTGACGCGCCCCATGCCCTGGCGCGGGGGTGATGTTGGTTGCTGGCTCCTTCTGGGTGAGGCGTTGGATGATGGGCTGCACCTGGTCGGCGGACAACCTGAAGGCGTGCACCTGGCCGGATTCCCGTTTCGCCTGCGCGGCGAACAATGCCCTTTCGAAGACGGCGGCGGTGCCGTCCTTGACGGCGTAGTCTGCGCCGTCCTCGCCCGACCACCAGCGAAGGGGGAGCGGCGGCTCGTTTTCTCGCTCGCGTCCTTCATCAGGCGCAGGGTTCCCGCCAGGACGTTCGGTGCGTTCTGGCCGTCCGGCCTTTCCTTTGTCAGTGATGTGCTACTTCCCTGGGCCGTTTCTGGGGTGGGGCCTTGGTGTGGTGGGCGGGCCACCAGAAGCGGGGGCCGGTGTCCAGGGCCAGGGCGGGGACGATGACGGAGCGGACGAAGAAGGTGTCGATGAGGACGCCGACGGACACCAGGACGCCGATCTGCACCATCATCGTGACCGGCATGATGCCGAGGGTGCCGAAGGTGGCGGCCAGGACCAGGCCGGCACTGGAGATGACGCCCCCGGTCACGCCCAGGCCGCGCAGGACGCCGGTGCGGTGGTCGCTGCGTCCCACTTCTTCGCGGACGCGGGAGACGAGGAACAGGTTGTAGTCCACGCCCAGCGCCACCATGAACAGGAAGCCCATCAGGGCGACCTGGGTGTCGACGGCAGGGAAGCCGAAGGCGTACCGGAACAGCAGCCAGGACGCGCCGAGGGCGGCGAAGTAGGACGCGACGACCGTGGCGATCACCAGGAGCGGGGCGACGAGGGCGCGGAGGAGTGCCATCAGGATGAGGAGGACGACGCCGAGGACGAGCGGGATCACGACGCGGCGGTCGTGGGACTGTGCGTCGGCCAGGTCGATCTCCATGGCGGTGCTCGCGCCGAAGATGGCGTCCGGGATGGTCTCGCGGAGGCCGCGGACGGTGTCCTCGGCCGCATCGCTGTCGGGTGGGTCGGTGAGGACGACGCCGAGGTTCGTGAGGCGGCCGTCGGTGGAGGGCAGGGGGTCGCCGACGCGGGCCACTCCGGGTGAGTTCTGGAGCGCGGTGGTCACGGAGGCCGTGTCCTGCTGTTCGGTGATGACCTGGAGGGGGCGTCCCTGTCCGCCGGGGTAGTGCTCGGCCAGGGCACGTTCGCCGATGACGGAACTCGGTGTGGTGGTGAGGAAGTCGGCTCGGTCCAGCCCGGTGTTGATGCCCAGGGCGGCGGTCGAGAGGGCGCCGAGGACGGCGAGGCCGCCGATCCAGATCAGGCGGGGGCGGGCGGCGATGCGGTGGCCGATGCGGTCCCAGGCGCCGCGGGCGGGCGGGCCGTCGCCGTAGCGGGGGATGCGGGGCCAGAAGATCCAGCGTCCGAAGACGACGAGGAGGGCGGGCAGCAGGGACATGACGACGACCAGGCCGCCCAGCACGCCGATGGCGCCGATCGGGCCGAGCGCGTAGTTGAAGCCCATGTCGGCGGCGAGCAGGCACAGCAGGCCGAGGGACACCGTCGCGGCGGACGCGGCGATGGGGGCGGCGGCGCGGCGGAGCGCGATCGCCATCGCGCGGTGGCGGTCGGGGTGGCGCCGCAGTTCCTCGCGGTAGCGGGCGAGGAGGAGCAGCGCGTAGTCGGTCGAGATGCCGAAGACCAGGGCGTTCAGGATGGCGGACATCCCGTCCGCCACGTAGAGGCCGGCGTGCTCGCCGAGGAGGTAGACGACGGCGCCCGCGACCTGCAGGCCGATCGCCGCGTTCACGATCGGCAGCAGCCACAGGACGGGGCTGCGGTAAGTGAGCAGCAGGACGGCCGTGACGACGAGGATCGTGATGATGAGGACCGGCTTCTCTAGGTTCTCGAAGGCGTCGCCGACGTCGAGCGCCGAGCCGGCCGGGCCCGTCAGGTGGACTTCCAGGCCGGGTGGTGCGCCCGCCCGGGAGGTCTCGCGGAGTTTCCCGGCCTTGTCGCTGAGGGTGTCGTCGTCAGTGAGAGGCACGTTCAGCATGAGCGCCTTGCCGTCGCGGGACGGCTGCGGCGGGTCGATCGTCGCGGCGGCGATGGGGGTGAGGGCGCGGCGGTCGGCCTCGGCCTTCGCGCGGTCGCCGGGTGTGATGCCCGAGGGGCGGACGTAGGCGATGATGCCGGGTGCCAGTTCGCCGCCGGGGAAACGGGACGTCAGTTCCTCCACCCGGGTCGCCTGGGCGCCGCGGGGGAGTTCGGCCGATGAGTTCGCCTCGACGACGTCCGGGAGGCGGCTCGCGGCCGGGACGGCCAGGATCGTGATCACGACCCAGGCGAGAAGGACCGCCCATTTGAGCAGGCGGGGCGATCGTTTGCGCGAGAGCAGCATGAGGTGCTCTCCTTTCCGGTGGGGGTTTCGTGTCGCGTGCGAACACACCTTTCCGGCGTGGTGATGCGGGGCTTCCACCCGTCCGGGCCGCCGAGCGGCAACTCGGCGGTCCGGGCTCTAGACCTCCGGGAACGCCAGGAACCTGGCGTGGAGGGTGCGCGCGTCCGGCGGCGGGTCGTCGTCGGAGTGTTTGAAGCGGTAGAGGAGCGCGATGTACTCCTCGAAGAAGGGCCGCACTTGCTCCGGCGTCAGCGTGATGGTGGAGAACGAGAAGAGCAGGGCGTCCGCCCATGGGCCCATCTCGTCACGTCCCTCCTGGAAGCGCGTGAGCGCGTCGAGTTCGTTCGCGAGCTCCAGGCGGGTCAGGTCCTCCACGGCCTCGCGCATCTGCGGCGACTGCTCGCTGTACGGGGGGAGCCGCCGATCGGCGGGCACCGCCCGCCACCAGCGCTCCCGGCCGCGCGCCAGCTCCGGCGCCTCCTCGACGAACCCGTGCTTGGCGAGCTGCCGCAGGTGGTAGCTCGTCGAGCCGGTGCTCTGCCCCAGCTCGCGGGCGAGGGTCGTGGACGAGACGGGACCGCGCCGCATGATCTCGGCGATCCGCCGCCGCAACGGGTGCGCGAGCAGCCGCACCTGCTGCGGATCGGTGATCGCCCTGGGCGCCGGCTGATCCTTCATGCTCACGACGCTAGAAGTTACAAAGGACCTTTGCAACGGTTCTTGGCAAAGTTCACCGTGGAGGAGGAGTAAGGGGAGGAGGGGCCAAGACCTGAGAAGGAGGAGGCGTCTAGTCCCGGCGGCTCTTTTCCGTCGTTGCCCGATTCGCCCGGACGGGCGCGGTCGTGTGGCAGGGCACGAATCGCAGGCCCCGCGGCTTTCGGAGGGCGCGTGTGTCGTTGGCGGACGAGCCCGGCCGTGGTCAACTAAAGTCACTGAGGTCGGTGGGAGGGGAACGATGCGCGATCGCATGCTCGAGGTGTCGCCGGGGGCGACGCTGGCCGAGAAGGTCGAATGGCTGATCCGGAACCTGTGGCCGGCCGATGCCGGGCCGCCGCGCAACAACGTGGAGACGGCCGCCGCCATCGCGCGCGCCACCGGCGGGGACATCTCGTCCACCACCGTGTGGAAACTGCGCACCGGACGCCAGGAGAATCCGCAGCTCAAGACCCTCACGGCGCTCGCCACGTTCTTCGGCGTGCCGATCGGGTTCTTCGGCTTCGCCAGTGAGTCCGGCCCCATCGGCGACGACCTCACGCTCAAGGCGCTGGGCAGGGACGTGGAGCACGGCGTCATCCGGCCCGAGGTGCTGCGCGCCCTCGTCGACCTGTCCCCGGAGGCCCGCTGGGTCGTCGACGAGATGATCCTCGGCGCCGCCGCCGCCGACCGGCAGCGGAACGGCGGCGCGGCGCACGAAGGACCCGGCCGGGAACGCGCCTAGTGCCGCTGTTCGGACGGCCGGACGGCCGGACGGCCCGCCGGACCGCCGACCGCCCTGGACGCGGCGCCTCGGTGGTCGCCGTCGCGGCCGCGGCCTTCTCCGTGGTGCTGGGCAGCGGCATCGCGCTCGCCGCGTCCTGACGTCCGCGCTCAGGCGGACGGCTTCCCGATGAGCGTGATCATGCTTGCTCCCCGTCCCGGGACACGGCTGGAATGTCACTCGGACATGATCGGCAGGGTGATCCAGGAGGGGCGGGCGGCGTCGTGGAAGACCGTCTGCTCGGCGCGGGTCATCGCCGGGTGCCGGTCGAACCGCGGGAAGTCGGACGAGGCGATCTGCACCCTGATCCGGTGCCCGGCCTTGAAGGTCTGGCTGGTGGCGGCCAGATCGATCTCGTGCCGGGCCCGGTCGCCGGGGGAGCGGACGATGCCGTCCAGCACGTTCATCGCGCGGCCGTCGGGCCACACGTCAACGAGCTTGGCCGTCCAGTCGGCGCCGGTCGCGGAGGTCGCCGCGTGCAGGACGGCCGTGACCGGGCCGGTGACCTCCACGTCCCGGTCGAGGACGGGCGAGGTGAAGCAGAGCACGTCGGGCCGTTCTTCGATGGCCCGCTGGTCGCGGGGGCCGACGTTGACGGGGTCGTGCAGCAGCAGCGGCCCGCCGTGGGTGGGGACGGGGTCGGCGGGGTCGTGCACGAACCGGGAGGGCGCCTCGTCCCCGGCGGGCGCGTCACGGGACAGGGAACCGTCGGAGTGCAGGTAGTAGCGGGTGTCGGCCGCGCCGGGCGGCGGCCATGATCCGGCCTCCCGCCAGACGTCGGCGCCCATCGTGAAGTACCTGACCTTCGGCCCTTCGGTGTTCCCCTTGAGGAACTCCAGCTGTGAACGCTCCAGCAGTGCGGACTGCGCGGAGGCGGCATGACCGAAATGGAGTTCGCCGACGCCCGCCATCTGCGACATGTGCGTCCACGGTCCGATGATGAGACGTCCACCGGGGATGCGGCTGTAGTTCTCCAGGGTTCCGCGCAGGAAGACGTCGAACCATCCCGCAGTGTGCAGGACGGGAACGTCGATCCGGTCGTGGCGCAGGGTCTCGGCCGCGTCCGTCCAGTAGGAGTCGCGTTCCGGGTGGTCCACCCAGTCGCGCCAGTGGGGGAACGCGTCCGCGACACCGGGCGCGTCCCGCAGCGGCACGGTGGACATGGCCGCGCCCGGATCGGCCAGTGCCCGCGTCAGCGCGCCCAGGCGGGCCCCGGCGTCCTCGCCGGCCGCCATGTCGTGCAGTGCGCCGAGGAGACCTTGGGTGGTGGCCCAGAAGAACGCCGAACCGAGCGCGAACGCACCGCCCTGATAGTTCAGCCCGTCGTAGAAGTCGTGCGGGGTCATCGCGGCGGCCACGGCCTTGAGCGCTCCGGGCCGCTCCGCCGCGAGCTGGAGCGCGCATCCGGCCAGGTAGGAGTTGCCGACCGCGACGACCTCGCCGTCCGACCAGGGCTGCGCGGTGATCCAGTCGACCGTGTCGGCGCCGTCGCGTCCCTCGTCGGCCCACGGGGCGAACTCCCCGTCGCTGGCGCCCCGGCCCCGGCAGTGCTGAAGGACGACCGCCATCCCCGCCCGCAGGTACGGCGTCACCGGCACCGAGCGGAACACCGGCTCACCGTAGGGGTTGCGGACCAGGACGGTCCGGTGCCGCCCGTCACCCGCCGGCCGGTGCACGTCCGCGCGCAGGACGGTCCCGTCGCGCATCTCGATCGGCTGGTCCAGGACGGTGACGGACGGCAGGGCGGGACGGTCGAGCTTCGTCACGTTGGCCTCGCTCTTCAGGCGGGTGCGTCCGGCGGGTGCGGCCGACGTTAGGCAGCCTCGCTCCGACAGTCAATCAACTGACGATCTTTGATGCGGGCGCGTCCTGGAAGCGGGGTGCCCGCATGTTCACCAGGCTGTCCAGTTTGTGGATCCGCTCGTCGTGCCCGATCTGGCGCAGCAGGTCGGCGACCGAGTCGTACTCCCCGTACTCGGCGGCGTACGTCGTGGGCGCGGGCGCGTGCTCCAGCTCCGGATGCCCGGCCACGTACGACATGTACTCGTGCTCGGCGTGGTCCTCGAAGTCGGCGTTGAGCCGGTAGCTCAGCTCGGGCCGCACCAGGAACAGCAGCCACGACACGTGGTAGTAGAAGAACGCCACGAGCCACGGCGCCAGCCGGTGCAGCACGAAGGACTGCTTCAGCCCGTCGCGCTGGACGAGGTCCTGGAGGATGAGCAGGTGCCACTGCTCGTTGTCCTGCTCCTCGCGGGTCTCCACGATCCGCTCGTAGACGCGCTTGGCGAGGGCGGAACGGCGGCGGTGCCGCGACAGCGAGAAGTAGCCCATCCGCTCCCACGCCTGGTAGGGGACGCGGGCGATGAACTCCAGCATCGCGAACTTCACGAGCGTGCCCTCGCGGCCGTAGACGAGGTCCATCTGCTTGAACAGCATCCGGGCCAGTAGCCCGTACTTCAGGCGCGGGCTTTCGAGGGTCTCGATCTGAGCGGCGCGCAGCTGCGTCGGGGAAAGCTTCGGCGGGCCGGCGTGGACGGGGGACTCGGGGCGGGTGAGGGTCTGCGTCGTGTTCGTCATGCCGATGATGCTGCGTGTACGGCGTGGGCCCGGGCATCGGCCGCTGAGAGACACCCGATCTACGGCGCGCCGCCCACCGCTCCCCGCTCCCGCTACCGCCCCGGGCGTAGGGGACGACCCTGAGACCGCCTAAGGGGCGTACCGCCGGCCGGTGGCGTCAATCTTCATCGCGGTCATGCCGGTGTCCGGTGTAGTGCATGCTCGCCACGCCGGCGCCCATGATGACGCCGCCGGTGATGATCACGGGCGGTCCGGTACCTCGGAAGCAGGTCTCGGTCTCCTACGGGCGGCGAAGTGTGACGGCCTGCGCGCCCGCGAGCCCGAGCGCCTCGGTGGCCGACCCCTGGTTGACCGCCAGGCCGAGCCCGCCGGACGAGTCGACCCAGAGAAGGGGATCGCCGGGGGCGACGCCGCCGAAGGTCTCCTCGAACGTGACCCGTGCGGAACCGGGGGCCGGAACGGTCCAAGCGACGTCCAGGGGCGTCCCGTACGGGACCGAGCCGAACGCGGCCGTCAGGTCCTCCGGCCCGCCGCCCAGGATCAGGCTCCCGAAACGGTCGGTGTAGAGCACCGGCACCGCCAGCTCCCCGTCGCGCACCACCGGGGACGGGACGTCCAGCGGCACCGGCTCGACCGGAGACCCGAGATCGGCGACGTCGGCGCCGCAGGACAGGTGCCCGGCGGCGGGGGAGAAGATGTCCCGCCCGTGGAACGAGGCCGACACGGCGGGCAGCCGGTACGCCGGGTTCTCCAGGGCATGCGCCCGGACGACCCCGCCGAGTTCCGCGGCGGCGGGGACCAGCAGGCCGTTGTCCGGGCCGACCAGCACGTCCCCGCGCCCCGTCTCGATCGCGACCGGGCGGCGCGGTGTGCCGACACCCGGGTCGACGATCCCCACATGGACGCCGGCCGGAAGGTACGGGAGCGCCTGGCGGAGCAGCATCGCGCCCTCACGGACGCCGAACGGGGTGATCTCGTCGCTGAGCACGAGCACGTTCGCCGCCGGCGCGATCGTGTAGACGACCCCCGCGCAGATCGCGGTGTAGGCGGCGCCGAAGTCGGTCGCCAGGCTGACGAACGGGCGGCTCTCCGGCATGCGGCGAGCCTACCGGGCGGCCCTCGTATGCTTCGGTCGTGCGCGCCGAAGCCCTCGACCCCCTCCTGCTGCGGACCTTCGTCGCCGTCGCCGACCTCGGCTCGTTCACCGCCGCCGCGGCCGCCGGGGGCTACACCCAGTCGGCGGTGTCCCGGCAGATCGCGGCGCTGGAGGACGTCTGCGGAGTGGAACTGTTCGCGCGCGGCGCCCGGGGCGTCCGCCCGACCCCGGCCGGGGAGTACCTGCTGCCGCACGCGCGCGGTCTCCTCGACCGGCTCGCCGACACCGCCCGCGCGCTCGACGGCCTGCGCCGCCTCGACACCGGGACGCTGCGGCTCGGCGCGTTCCCCACCGCGAACGCCGCTCTCGTGCCCCGCGCGCTCGCCCGGTTCCGGGCCCGCCATCCGGGCGTCCGGCCGGTGCTGCGCGAGGGGACGACCGAACGGCTGCTGCCGATGCTGGAGGCCGGCGACCTCGACATCGCCGTGGTCAGCACGCACAAGCTCCCGTCGATCCCCGCCGGGTCCGGCCGGACGGGCGAAGCCCGCCCTCCGTCGGCGGCGGGTGGGGGCGAGTGGACGATGCTGGCCGACGACGCCCTGCTCGTCGCGCTGCCGAGCGGCCACCGGCTCGCCGCCCGCCGCCGCATCGCACTCGGCGACCTCGCCGACGAACCGTGGATCGTGGCCGACGACCCCGATGCCATCGCCGCCCTGCGCGTCCGCTGCGAGGCCGCCGGGTTCGTCCCGCAGACGCCGCTGCGGGTCGCCGAGTGGATCTCCAAGCTCGGCCTGGTCGCGGAGGGGTTCGGCGTGACGCTCGTCCCCGCCCTGGCCGCGATGGCGGCGTCGCGGGACGGCGTCGTCCTGCGCGCGGTGGCGTCCGGCCGCCCGCGCCGGTCGGTCTACGCGGCGGTCGGACGCCACGCACGCAGATCCCCGCCCGTCACCGCGTTCCTGGCGGACCTCCGCGACGTGGCCGGAGAGCTAACGGGGGACGGCGGCGACGATCTCCACCTCTAGGAGGGCGTCGGGGTGGAACAGGCGGGAGACCTCGACGGTCGTGCTCGTCGGAGGGGCCCCCGTGAAGTACCGCGCGCGGACGGCCCCGTACTCCCTGCGGAGGTCGAGGTCGGTGAGGAACGACCGGATGTTGACGACGTCCGGGAAGCCCGCGCCGTGGGCGGCGAGGATCCGCTCCAGCAGCGAGAAGACCACCTCCGACTGGCGGGTCATGTCGCCCGGCGCGTCCACCTTGCCGTTCTCGTCGAGGGCGATCTGCCCCGACACGTACAGCATCGGGCCCTGGGTCACATGGGCGGTGTGGGAGTAGGCCGGGTTCGGCGGCGGGGGAACCGTCGCGGGATTGCCGAGCGTGACGCGCATGGAGGACCTCCTGGTGCGGTCTGCGGGTGTGATCACGTGGGCGTGCTCGACGCTAGGCGCCCGGCGGCCATGTCACCAGCGAAGGTTCGGCAGAGTGGCCATGCGCAGCAGGCATGGCTCGTCCTGCCGGAGTCAGTTCCGGTCGAAGCGGCGGGACGAGGCGTCCTCCTGGGCCAGCCGGTGCAGGGCCGCCAGGACCTGTTCGTACAGGACGGTCGAGACCAGCAGCGAATGGACCGTCCGGGCGCGCGACGTCCCCTCGGGGACCCTGCCGATCTCGTGGTCGGCGACCTCGGTCGCGGCCTTCACGTACGGCCGCAGGTCCTTCAGCGTGATCGGGAAGCCGAGGCGGCGCAGCGCCACGAACGTGTGTGCGAGAAGATCACGGGCGGGGGCGCGCTCGCCGACGTTCCAGCCGAGTTCGCGCACGAGGGCGTTCACGTCCTCGCGTGCGGCGCGCCAGTGCGGGTCGTGCGGCGCCGCCACGTGCGGGCCGATGGCGTACTGCGTGGTGCCGAACAGCTCGTGCAGGCTGACGCGCTCGTCCTCGATCGCCGCGATGATCTGCTGGATCGCCGAGACCGGCAGGTCGCCGACCTCCCGCAGCGCGTTGATCAGCCGCAGCCGCTCCAGGTGGCGCGCGCCGTACTCCGACCGGGTCGTGCTCACCGCCGCGCCCTTCGGGAGCAGGCCCTCCCGGATGTAGAACTTGATCGTCTGGACCGTCAGGCCACTGCGATCACTGAGCTCGGAGATCTGCACCGCCGCACCCCCTCGACCGGACGTTCAACGCTATCCGGGTGGCCCGATCAGATACCGGCACTATCCAATGTCTGTCCGAGTTGCGGTGATTTCCAGGACGCCGGCCGCCGTGCGCAGACGCTCGTCCAGCCGGATGCGGACCGTCACCGCCTCACCAGGTGCGGCCTCGGCGACGGCGAAGCCCGCCCACGCGCCCGCCTTCACCGCCTCCTCGAACGGGCGCAGGTACAGCTCGTCGAGCGCCTCGCCGCCGATGCGCGCGTCGTAGGACATCCGGGCGGTCTCGGAGTCGTTGCCCACGAAGTGCTTCACCGTCGCCGCGACCCCCGCCGACTGGACGCCCCTCACGAACGCGGCGCCGATGCGGGCGGTGAGCAGCGGGTCTTCGGAGTAGTTCTCGAAATGACGCCCGCCGAACGGCGTCCGGTGCAGGTTGATCGTGGGGGCGAGCTGGACGTGCACGCCCTTGTCGCGCGCCTGGGCGCCGTTCAGCCGCCCGATCCGCTCGGCGAGCGCGGGGTCCCAGGTCGCGGCGAGGGCGGTGGCGCTCGGGAACAGCAGGCTCGTGTCGCGCTCGTCCCATGTGGTGCCGCGGACGCCGCTCGGCCCGTCCGACATGACGATCCGCCTCAGCCCGATCTCGGGGATGGGACGCAGCGTCCAGAACCCGTCCCCGGTGAGCAGGTGGACCTTCTCCTCAAGCGTGAGCCGCCCGAGTCTCCCGCGCAGTCCGGCTTCGTCGATGGTCATCGGGCGCCTCCTCGAGGTGGGGTCAGGACGCGGTGCGGCGCATTCCCTCGGAGATCTTCTCGGCCGCCGCGGCGACCGGGGGAGCGTGCAGCCGGCCGGGGGAGCGGCTGAGGCGTTCGAGCGGACCGGACACCGACACGGCGGCGATCACCCGGCCGCCCGCGCCGCGGATCGGGGCGGACACCGAGCCGACGCCCTGCTCGCGCTCCCCGACGCTCTGCGCCCAGCCCCGGCGGCGGACGGACGCCAGCGTGGCGGCCTCGAACTTGGCGTTGCGCAGCCCCCGGTGCAGCCGGTCGGGCTCCTCCCAGGCGAGCAGGATCTGTGCGGCAGAACCCGCCGTCATCGGGAGCGCGGCGCCGACCGGGATGGTGTCGCGCAGGCCGCTGGTGCGCTCGGCGGCGGCCACGCAGACCCGGACGTCGCCCTGGCGGCGGAACAGCGAGGCGCTCTCGCCGGTGAGGTCGCGCAGGTGGGCGAGAATGGGTTGGGCGATCGCGAGGAGGCGGTCCTCGCCCGCCGCGACCGCGAGCTCGGCGAGCCTCGGCCCGAGGATGAAACGTCCCTGCGTGTCACGGTGGACGAGACGGTGGTGCTCCAGTGCGACGGCCAGGCGGTGCGCCGTGGGGCGGGCCAGCCCGGTCGTCTGGACGAGTTGCGCGAGCGAGGCCGGGCCCGCCTCCAGCGCGTTCAGAACAAGAACGGCTTTGTCAAGTACGCCGACTCCGCTAGAGTTGTCCATGTCTTGATATTGACGTCTCGGAATTTGAGATGCAAGTCAAGGTGACCGGGACCACGAGGTGACCGGGACCACGGCGCCCCTGCGATCGGCACCGGCGCCGACGATCATTACAGGTGAGGTGGGAGTGATGGGCCGAACACTGGCCGAAAAGGTCTACGACGCGCACGTCGTACGGCGCGCCGAGGGTGAGCCGGACCTGCTCTACATCGACCTGCACCTCGTCCACGAGGTCACCAGCCCGCAGGCGTTCGACGGGCTGCGGATGGCCGGCCGCCCCGTCCGGCGCCCCGACCTGACGATCGCCACCGAGGACCACAACGTCCCGACGACGGACCTGCTGAAGCCCATCGCCGACCCGGTGTCGCGCACCCAGGTCGAGACGCTGCGCAAGAACTGCTCCGACTTCGGGATCCGGCTGCATCCGATGGGCGACGACGGGCAGGGCATCGTCCACGTCATCGGCCCGCAGCTCGGCCTGACCCAGCCCGGCATGACCGTCGTGTGCGGCGACTCGCACACCTCCACGCACGGCGCGTTCGGCGCCCTCGCCTTCGGCATCGGCACCAGCGAGGTCGAACACGTCCTCGCCACCCAGACGCTGCCGCAGATCAAGCCGAAGACGATGGCCGTGACCGTCGAAGGCGCGCTGCCCGAGGGCGTCACCGCTAAGGACCTCATCCTCGCGATCATCGCGCGGATCGGCACCGGCGGCGGCCAGGGCCACATCATCGAGTACCGCGGCGAGGCCGTCCGGTCGCTGTCGATGGAAGGCCGCATGACGGTCTGCAACATGTCCATCGAGGCCGGCGCCCGCGCCGGGATGATCGCGCCCGACGCGACCACGTTCGAATACCTCAAGGGCCGTCCCCACGCCCCCTCCAACGCTGTTGCCGGGGGGTCTGGGGGGTCGTCCCCCCAGAACGGAAGCGGCGACGACTGGGACAAGGCCGTCGAGTACTGGACGTCGCTGCGCACCGACGACGACGCGGTCTTCGACAAGGAGGTCGTGATCGACGCCTCCGAGCTGACCCCGTTCGTCACCTGGGGCACCAACCCGGGCCAGGGCCTCCCGCTCGGCGACTCCGTGCCCGACCCCGCGTCCTACGACGACCCGGCCCGGCGCCAGTCCGCCGAGCGCGCCCTGGAGTACATGGGCCTGACCGCCGGGACGCCGCTGCGCGACATCGAGGTCGACACCGTCTTCGTCGGCTCCTGCACCAACGGCCGCATCGAGGACCTGCGCGCCGTCGCGGGCGTCCTCAAGGGCCGCAAGGTCGCCGGCGGCGTCCGCATGCTGGTCGTCCCCGGCTCCATGAAGGTCAAGAAGCAGGCCGAGGAGGAGGGCCTGGACGAGGTCATCTCCGCGTCCGGCGCCGAATGGCGCGAGGCCGGCTGCTCGATGTGCCTGGCGATGAACCCCGACAAGCTCACGCCCGGCGAGCGCAGCGCCTCCACGTCCAACCGCAACTTCGAGGGCCGGCAGGGCCCCGGCGGCCGCACCCACCTGGTGTCGCCCGCCGTCGCCGCCGCCACCGCCGTCACCGGCCGCCTCACCGCCCCCAATGACCTCGGCGAAGCCGCCGGGGGGCCTGGGGGGTCGTCCCCCCAGAACGACGCCGACCTGTAAGGAACCACGATGGAAGCGTTCACCACCTACACCGGCCGCGCGGTCCCGCTGCGCCGCAGCAACGTCGACACCGACCAGATCATCCCGGCCGTCTGGCTGAAGCAGGTCAGCCGCACCGGCTTCGAGAAGGGCCTGTTCTCCGGCTGGCGCGAGGACCCGGAGTTCGTCCTGAACCAGCCGCGGTACGACGGCGCGGGCATCCTGGTCGCCGGGCCCGACTTCGGCACCGGCTCGTCCCGCGAGCACGCCGTCTGGGCGCTGCAGCAGTACGGCTTCCGCGTCGTCATCGCGCCGCGCTTCGGCGACATTTTCCGCAACAACTCCACCAAGATGGGGCTGCTGCCCGTCATCCTCACCGGCGAGCAGGTCGAGGACCTCCAGGGCCGCATCGAGAAGGACCCGACCCTGGAGATCACCGTCGACCTGGAGAACCGCGAAGTCCGCTGGGACGGCCGGACCGCCTCGTTCGAGATCGACGACTACACCCGCTGGCGGCTCATGGAGGGCCTGGACGACATCGGCCTCACCCTCCGCCACGCCGACGCCATCAACGACTTCGAGTCGGACCGCACCCCCTGGCTGCCGGTGACGCTGTAGCGCGTCTCGAGGCCCGGCTCGCCGTCCGCGGACGGCGAGCCGGGCCTTTTGTGCCCCCGGGTGGACGGTCGTGGGTGGCGGCGGGGGAGAATTCCCTTGGTGCGCATACCCGTCCGACCTTTGGGGGCATGAAATTGAGCGCGGTCCCGTGGAGTGGACCCGAGTGGGACGACCCTGCGTTGACCCTGCTCGCGCGGCAGTTGCGTGACGCTCACCGGGCCGTCGCGCCGCTGCCCCCCGAGGACCGGCAGCGGCTCATCCGGCACCTGCTGGCGATCACCGATCTGGCGAAACGGGACGCCGGACTGGCCGCCCGCAGGCTGGAGACGTTCCTCGCCGATTTCCAAGAGACGCCCGACGTCGGTTAGCGTGCGCAGTGGCCGGATCCGGTCCGGTCACCCGGCGAGACAGGGGCGAGTGCGACAAAAACGCCAGCGACACGCCAACTCGTGCGTGCAGGTGATTGTGTCCATGCTGAGGGTCCCTTAGTTTCGTTCGGGCAAGGGGGGAACTAGAGGAGTAACCCATGAACAAGCGTGAGCTGGTCGACGCGATCTCTGACCGGCTGGGCAGCAAGAAGGCCGCAGCCGAGGCCGTCGACGCCATCCTGGAGGCGATCCAGACCGCGGTCGCCAAGGGCGACAAGGTCGCGATCACCGGGTTCGGTTCGTTCGAGAAGGCCGACCGGCCTGCCCGTACGGCCCGGAACCCGGCAACGGGCAAGACCATCGAGGTTCCCGCGACGTCCGTTCCGAAATTCAAGGCCGGCGCGGACTTCAAGAACCTGGTGGCCGGAAAGAAGTAGCCGCATCGCACCAGCGCCCGGGACCGTGCCAAGACGGTCCCGGGCGCTGGTGTGCGCGAGGCCTCAGGGCGACGGCAGCGGAAACGTCGACAGGGTCACCACGGTGATCCGGTCGCCGTCCATCGCGAGGTTGACCCGCTGCCCGAGCCGCAGCAGCCGCAGCCCGCCCGCCGTGAACGCCTCCCCGTCGAACGGCAGTTCCGTCCCGTCATCGAGCAGCACGCTCCCGGACCGGGTCGAAGCGTCGAAATCCTTCACCGTCCCCTGCATATCCGAACTCTAGCCTCGGCGGACGGCTCAGCCCCGCATCAACGGGGACCATCGCGATCGCGTGCGAAGCCAGGTTCGAGCTTGCGAGAACCTGATCGCGCAGCGAGCCGCTAGGCGAGTCGAAGCGATGCTAGCGATCGCAGGCGTTGGCCTCGGCATCCGGCGCCCCCAGGCGACGGATGCCGAGGGCGGCGCCAATGGACGCAGTGCGAGGGCCGGTGCCCAGGGCGAGGGCGGCGCGGAGGTCGTCGGGGGTGTCGACGTCGCGGCGGACGCTGTCGGTGCCGGGCAGGAGGAGCTCGCGGGCGCCGCGGGCGCGGTGGGCGGCGCGGGAGTCGGCGCCGAAGGCGGGCGAGAACGGGACGCCGGGGCGGGCGGTGTACAGGGTGGTGCCGATGCCGGCGGCGTCCGGGACGAACGCCTCGGGCGCCCGGCCGGCGGCGTCGAGGACGCGCGCAAGTTCAAGAGGTCGCAAAGCGGGCAAATCGGCTGACAGTGCGCCAATGCCGCTGCCGGGGGCGAGTGCGCGGCCGCGGCCCGCGCCGTGGACGAGAGCCGGGTTCAGCCCGGCGTCCGGCACGTCGGGCACCACCAGGGCGCCGAGGGCGGCCAGATCGGCGGCCGGGAGAGGATCGTCGGTGACAACGATCACAGTGCGAACCCGGTCGCAGCGCAGCGCCGCGGCGACCGTGTCGGTCGCCACCGCGAGCGCGAGCGACTCGCGATGCCGGCCCGCCGCCGCGGACATGCGGGTCTTGGCCCGCGCCAGCACCTTCACCGGTACGACGAGCGACCACTGGGAGAACTCTGCGGTAGACATGGCGACTCGACACTATGCGCACGCACCCGCGACACTTGGGCACACCCCGCGTTCGTTCGGGGATGGGACACCCCGCGTTCGCCTGGGGGACGGAGTGAGGAGGAGGCGGGCATGAGCCACGGGTATTCGCCCGGGTGGCGGAAGCTCACGATCGTCATCCTGCGCCCGCTGCTTTGCGGGCTGGTCAAGCGTGACTGGCGCGGCCGGGGCAACGTGCCGGGGGAGGGCGGCGTCATCATCGCCGCGAACCACATCTCCGAGGCCGATCCCCTCGCCCTCGCCCACTTCGTGTACGAGTCGGGCCGCTATCCCGTGTACCTGGCGAAGTCGACGCTCTTCGACGTGCGCTTCGTCCGCAACGTGCTGCGCGGCACCGGCCAGATCCCGGTGTACCGCGACAGCGCCGACGCGGCCGAGGTCCTGAAGGACGCCGAGAAGGCTCTGGTGGACGGCGAGTGCCTGATGTTCTATCCGGAGGGCAGCTGCACCCGCGACCCCGAGCTGTGGCCGATGACCGGGCAGACCGGGGTGGCGCGGATGGCGCTGAAGACGGGCGCCGAGGTCGTCCCGGTGGCGACCTGGGGGGCGCACGAGCTGATGCCGTACAAGAAGGGCGAGCAGAAGGGGCTCGCGGGGAGCCTGAAGCGGGGCCTGCACCCGCTCCCGCGCAAGACGATGAGGGTGGTCGCGGGGCCGCCCGTCGACCTGTCGGAGTACGCGGGGCTGCCGCTCACCAAGGAGACGCTGCGGGCCGCCACCGACGACATCATGGCGGCGATCAGCGGGCTGCTCGGCGAACTGCGCGGCCAGGAGCCGCCCAAGGAACGCTACGACCACCACAAGGTGCTGGAGGAGCGGCGAAGGGCGGCCGCCGAGGCGTTCAGGCCCCCGCTGCCCGAGACGGCGCGGCCGGGCACCGGCGACCCGAAGGCGGCCGGCTCGTGACATTGCGCACCGCGGTGATGGGGGCCGGGTCCTGGGGGACGACGTTCACCAAGCTGCTGAACGACGCGGGCGGCGAGGTCGTCCTGTGGGGGCGGCGCCCCGAGGTCGTCGAGGCGGTCAACGAGAGGCACGAGAACCCCGACTACCTGCCCGGCGTCACGCTGCCCGAGGGGGTCCGCGCGACCCTCGACCCGGCGGAGGCCCTGGCGGGCGCGGACTTCGTGGCGCTGGCCGTCCCGGCGCAGACCCTCCGGCAGAACCTCGGCGCCTGGGTGCCGCTCCTGCCGCCGGACGCGGTCCTCGTCAGCCTGATGAAGGGCGTCGAGATCGGCACGTCGCGGCGGATGTCGGAGGTCATCGGCGAGGTCGCGAACGTCCCCGCGGAGCGGGTCGGGGTGTTCTGCGGCCCGAACCTGGCCCGCGAGGTCGCGGGCGGGGAACCCGGTGCGGCGGTCGCGGCCTGCGCGGACGAGGGCGCCGCGCTGCGCCTCCAGGCCGCCACGATGACGCCGTACTTCCGGGTCTACACCTCCACCGACGTCGTCGGCTGCGAGCTGGGCGGCGCGGTGAAGAACATCGTCGCGCTGTGCGTGGGCATGGCCGTCGGGCTGGGGTTCGGCGCCAGCACGCAGGCGCTGCTGATGACCCGCGGCCTCGCCGAGATCGCCCGGCTGGGCGCGGCGCTGGGCGCGGACGAGCACACCTTCGCCGGGCTCGCCGGGATGGGCGACCTCGTCGGGACGTGCATGTCGCCGCTGTCGCGCAACCGGACGTTCGGCGAGAACCTCGGCCGCGGCATGACGCTGGAGCAGGTCATCGCCGTCACCAAGCAGACCGCCGAGGGCGTCAAGTCGTCGGAGGCGGTGATGGAGCTGGCCGGCAAGCACAACGTGGAGATGCCGATCACGGAGGCGGTCACCGCCGTCCTGCACCACGGCATGCCGATCAAGGAGGCGGCCATCTCGCTGATCTCCCGTTCCCCCAAGCCCGAGCGGTACGGGCTGTGACGGCCGCGCCGGCGGGATCGCCGCGCCCGGATCGCTCGTGGCCGACCCGGGCTGATCACCGATAGGGTCGGACGTCATGTCCCAGGTTTCAAAGATCCGCGTGGCCGTCGTCTTCGGCGGACGCAGCTCCGAGCACGCGATCTCCTGCGTCACCGCGGGGGCCGTGATGGCCGCGATCGACCGGGACCGGTACGACGTGGTGCCGATCGGCATCGCCCGCGACGGGCGCTGGGTGCTGGCGCCCGGAGACCTGCGGCTCTCGATCGAGGACGGCCGGCTGCCGGAGGTGACCGGGAGCGGCGGCGTCCTCGCGCTGCCGTTCGACCCCGACGGCCGCGGCCTGATGGTCGTCCGGCCGGGGCAGATCCCGGAGACGCTCGGCGACGTCGACGTGGTGCTTCCGCTGCTGCACGGCCCCTTCGGGGAGGACGGCACCATCCAGGGGCTGCTGGACCTCGCCGGCATCCGCTATGTCGGCGCTGGGGTGCTGGCCAGCGCCGTCGGCATGGACAAGGGGTTCATGAAGCTCGTCTGGCAGGCGCGCGGCCTGCCCGTCGGCCCGTACGTCCTGGTCGGCGACCGGGAGTGGCGGCGCGAACGCAAAGGCAAGATCGACGAGATCAAGGAGCTGGGCCTCGCGGACGGCACACCGGTCTTCGTCAAGCCGGCCCGGGCCGGGTCGAGCATGGGCATCACCCGCGTCACCGACGAGGCCGGCCTGGAGGCCGCGGTCGAGGCGGCCCGCGAGCACGACCCGAAGGTCATCGTGGAGGCCGCGGTCGAGGGCCGCGAGATCGAGTGCGGCGTCCTGCAGGGCATGGACGACGGCCCGGCCGAGGCGAGCCTGCCCGCCGAGGTGCTGATGGCGGGCGAGCACGACTTCTACGACTTCGAGACCAAGTACCTCGACGGGGCCACCAGCATGGCGATCCCGCCGGGGCTGCCGGCCGCGCAGATCGAGGAGGTCCGCCGCATCGCCGTGCAGGCGTTCGACGCCCTCGACTGCGAGGGCCTCGCCCGCGTCGACTTCTTCCACACGCCGGACGGCCGCTGGATCCTCAACGAGATCAACACCATGCCGGGCTTCACCCCGGCATCGGCGTTCCCGCAGATGTGGGCGGCGACCGGGCTGGACTACCCGGCGCTGGTCGACCGGCTCATCCAGACCGCCGTCAAGCGTTCCACCGACCTGCGCTGACCCTCCGACCTGCGCTGACCCACCGACCTGCGCTGACCCACCGGCCGGACTAGCCGAACGGCAGCCACGCGGTGCTCTTCAGCGTGGCCGCGTCGGTGGCGCGGGCGCCTCGGCCGGAGAACGTCCAGAGGGTGCCGCCGACGATGAGCGAACGGCGGATGCCGGTGCCGCGGTACCCGCCGGGATGCCGGACGGTTCCCGCCTTGGTGATGGACGAGCCGGTCACCTTGAGGGCCAAGGCCCCGTTGCCTTCGTCGCTCCGGCCGTTCACCGGGATGACGGTGAGGCCGGAATCCGGCCAGTACAGGAAGGCGTGCGGTTCGAACTCCGACTGCGACCTCGCCCCGGGGAGCTTGTAGTCGCTGATCCGGCGGGGTTCGCCGGAGACGTCGAACAGGGAGACCTGGAGGCCGTTCGTGCGCCCGGTGAGGTCGGCGTCCTGCCCGACGCCGAGGAGTTTCCCGTCCCTGGTGGGATGCAGGTAGGCGGAATAGCCGGTGATCTTGAGTTCGCCGGTGAGGCGGGGGCGGCGCGGGTCCTTCAGGTCGAGCACGTACAGCGGGTCGGTCTGCCGGAACGTCACGACGTAGCCGGTCGTGCCGATGAACCGGACGGAGTGGATCCGCTCGCCCTTGCCGAGGCCGTCGATGCGTCCGACCTGGTCGAGGCTTGAGCCGTCCTGTGCGAGGACGTACACCGAACTCTGCGACGGCTTCTCCGCACGGGCGAACCGGCCGGTGGTCGTGGCCAGGCGCAGTCTTCCGTCGTGTTCCGACATGGAGTACTGGTTCAGCAGGGAGCCCGTGACCGAACCCGACGCCACATAGCGGGGACGTCCTGTTCCGCTGACGTCGAACTTGTACACGTCGGTGCGCACCTCGGCGGGGCGCCTCTCGCGCGGCTTCGGCATGAACGGCCTCGGGGGAGTGCCGGTCACGTACAGGCTCTTCCCGTTGCCGTAGACGGTCGTGCCGCCGGCGGTGACGCCGATCGCCTGCGGGTCGCCGAGGCCCTTGGACAGATCGAACGTCAGCACGCTCACCATGCTCGAACCCGCGTACGAGGACGGCCGGCTGACCTGGTCGCAGGGCGTCCGGTACCTCTTCGCCGGGCCGCCGTCGCCGTCGTCCACCTGGAAGGCGGGGAGCCAGGCGTCGAGCGGCGCCTTGTTCACGGCACGGCGGTTGGCGTCGGTGGCCGCCTTCCCGCCGTCGCCGCCCGGGAAGCGGATGTCGGGCTCGGACTTCAACACGACCCGGACCGTCGAGCCGCTCTGCCGGGCGTCCAGGTAGTCCGCGTCGGTCGTCATGGTCCCGACGACCTTCGGGGCGCCGGAGACGTCGACGAGCGTCAGGCGCGTCGTCGGCCTCGGCGGCGCCGGTGGCCTGGGTGAGGCGGCTCCTCCGCCGGGGATCGCCCGGCGCTCGAACGGGATCATCGGTGTCTGCTCGTCCAGGACGAGGACGCGGTCGCCGCTGAGCAGCAACCGCCCGTCGCCGCGGCCGCCGGAGCCGGGCAGATCCAGGGTGTGCGTGATCTCGCGGGCCGCGGGGTCGATGACGGTGAGTTCGCCGCCGGCGAGCGTCACGATCCTGCGGCCGTCGGTCTTGACGAGGTCGGGTTCGTCCGCGGCCCGCTCATGGGCGTTCGTGGTGGAATGCCGCGGCGGCCGCCCCGGGGCCGCCTCGGCCGCCTGCGGGCCCTTCCGCAGCGCCATGCCGTCCTCTGGCAGACCCCGCAGCGCGGGCGCGTCGCTCAGCCCGAACGGGCCGACCCGGTCCGCCGTCGCCTGACGCAGCTCTTTGTGCAGGGCCGCACACCCGTCGTAGGCGACGAGCCGAACCGGCGGTGCCTGCCCCGGCCGGTCGGAGCCTCCGGAGGAACCGGAGCATCCCGCCGACCCGGCCAGGATCAGCACCGTCGCAGCCGACGTTGTGACACGACCCAGCATTGACCTTGGACGCTCGCACCGGACCCGGGGTTCCCGGTACTCGGGCCTAGTCCGACTTCTCCCTGCGCGCGCGCTTCTCGTGCTTGGCGATGAGGCCGTCGATCTGGACGCTCAGCCTGGACCCGAGCGGCCAGCCGACGTAGTGCGTCAGGAAGATGCCGATCTCGCGCAGCTCGTCCGGCGACAGCTCGCCGTTGGCCAGTGCCGCCGGGATCTGGATGTCGAGGACGTCGTTGAGCCCCTGACCGGCCAGGACGCCGATGAGGAGCATCCGCCGGTCGCGCATGCTCAGCCCGGGACGCGTCCAGATGTCGCCGAAGAGATGGTCGACGGTGATTCCGAAGAAGTCACCGGGCGCGTCCCCGATCTCCCACCCGTAGACCTGGCGCATCATTTCCAGGCCGCGCTCGCGCCGCCCGTCCGCGTTCGTGGCGGGGGGCCGGCCCCCGGCGTCCTCCGGTTCGTTTCCATCAGTCATCGGTTCCTCCCGCCGGGTCTTCCGTCAGGCCCAGGCCCGTGCCGAAGCGTTCGAGGGCGAGGCGGGCGAACGGGGTGTCCACGTCCAGCTCGCCGGCCAGTTCCAGGGCGAGGGTCAGGTCCTTCTCGCCGAGGTCCCGGGTGTGGCACAGGATGTCGTAGAGGTCGTCGTCCGGTTTCATCGGCGCGGTCGTCGGCCGCAGCATGATCGAGCCGGCGCCGCCGGTGATCGCGTCGGTGTGCCGGACGACCCGCCCCAGCTTCCGCAGCGACACCCCCGACGCCTCCGCGAGCCGCTGCGCCTCCGCCGCCGCGGTGAACGACACGAAGTGCAGCAGGTTGCGGGCCAGCTTCGTGCGCGTGCCCGCGCCGACCGGGCCCATGTGCAGGACGAGGTCGGCCCACGCGCCGAACGGCTCCCTGCAGCGCTCGAACGCCTCGTCCGTCCCGCCGACCATGACGGCGAGGCTGCCCGCGCTCGCCCCCATGAAGCCGCCGCTGACCGGCGCGTCCACGACATCGATCTCGTACCGGCGCGCCTTCTCGGCCAGGTCCTCCGCCGTCCCGGCGCGGATCGTCGAGTGGATCGCGAGGACGGTCCCGGGACGGGCGCTGGCGATGACCTCCTCGCCCACCTCCATCACCTGCGCGTCGTCCCGGACCATGATCGATACCAGCTCGGCGTGCGCGGCCACCTCGGCGACGCTCTTCGCCGCCCGCGCACCCGCCTTCACCAGCGGGGCGACGGCCTCCGCGCGGGTGTCGAAGACGATCAGGCCCCGGCCGGTGAGATGCCGCGCCATCGGCGCGCCCATCTGCCCGAGCCCGACGAACCCGGCGCTCAGCGCTTCGCTCATGCCCGGAACACCTCGCCGCCGTCGACGTTGATGATCTGCCCGGTGACCCAGGCCGCCTCGTCCGACAGCAGGAACAGGCACATCCCGACGAGGTCCTCGGGCGTGCCCATCCGCTTCAGCGCCATCTTGTCCCTGACGATCTTCTGGGACATGTTGCCCGGGACGACCGTGCGGTTGGCCTCGGTGTCGATCGGGCCGGGCGCGATGGCGTTCACCCTGATGTTCATGCTGCCCAGCTCATGCGCGAGCTGCTGGGTGAGCCCGTTGACCCCGACCTTGGCGAGCCCGTAGAAGCCGGAGTACTGCCAAGCGGCCGTCGACGACTGATTGACGATCGAGCCGCCGCCGCGTGCCTGCATGTGGGGATAGCAGGCGCGCGCGCACAGCAACGCGCCGTCCATGTTCACGGACATGAACTTCTTGTAGTAGTCCCAGTCGACGGTGAAGAGGAAGTCCAGCTTCATCGACCCGAAGATGGCGGCGTTGTTGACGAGATGGTCGATGCCGCCGAACCGCTCCACGGCCGTCGCCGCCATCGCCTCGGCCGATGCCGGGTCGGACACGTCCGTCCGCACGAACACGCCCTTGATGTCGTCGGCGACGGCCTGCCCGCGCTCGTCCACGTCGGCGACGACCACGGACGCGCCCTCGGAGGCCAGCGCCCGCGCGTAAGCCTCCCCGATGCCCTGCGCGGCCCCGGTGACCACCGCGACCCTGCCCTCGAACCTCATGTCGTGCCCTCCGCGATCGCCTTGGTCTCCAGGTACTCCTCGAACCCGGCCACGCCCATCTCGCGGCCGATCCCGGACTGCTTGTAGCCGCCGAACGGGACGTCCGCGCTGTACCAGACGCCGCCGTTCACGCTGACCGTCCCGGTGCGCAGCCGCGCCGCGACCGCCCGCGCCCGCTCGGCGTCGCCGCCGTGCACCGCGCCCGACAGCCCGTACGGCGAGTCGTTGGCGATGCGGACCGCGTCGTCGTCGCCGTCGTGCGGCATGATCACCAGCACGGGGCCGAAGATCTCCTCACGTGCCGTGCGGGAGTCGTTCGCGAGCCCGGTGATGAGGGTCGGCTCGATCCAGAAGCCCTTGTCCCGGCCCGCCGGGCGGCCACCGCCGCAGGCGAACGATCCGCCCTCCTTCACGGCCAGATCCAGGTACCCCTCGATGCGGTCGCGCTGCTTCGCCGAGATCACGGGACCGCAGATCGTCCGGTCGTCGCCGGGGTCGCCGGCGCCGAGCTTCGCCAGCGTCCGGGCCGTGATCCGCACGGCCTCGTCGTAGTCCTTGCGGGGCACGAGGATCCTGGTCGTGATCGCGCAGCCCTGCCCGGCGTGGGCGATCCCGGAGAACGCCGCGTACGAGCAGGCGGCCTTGAGGTCGGCGTCGTCCAGAACGATGAACGCCGACTTGCCGCCGAGCTCCAGGAAGACGCGCTTGAGCGTGCCGGCCGCGCTCGCCATGACGTTCCGCCCGGTCTCCGTCGACCCGGTGAACGTCACCAGGTCGACGCGCGGGTCCCGGACGAGCTGGGCGCCCAGCCCGTGGTCGGACGAGGTGACCACGTTGACGACGCCGGCGGGGATGTCGGTCTCCGCCGCGATGATCTCGCCGAGGACCGCGGCGCACCACGGCGTGTCCGGAGCCGGCTTCAGCACCACCGTGTTCCCCGCCGCCAGCGCCGGGCCCAGCTTCGCCAGGTTGATCTGGTGCGGGAAGTTCCACGGGGTGATCGCCCCGACGACGCCCGCGGCCTCCCGGCGGATCCGCCGGTTGCTGGGCATCCCCATCGGCTCGGCCCGGCCGAGGTCGCGTTCCCACTCGTAGGACTCGGCGAGCCCGGCGAACCAGCCCAGATCGTCCACGGGCGTGTCGAGCTGGCCCCCGAACGTCAGGAACCTCGGCGCGCCCACCTCCTTGATCGTCAGTTCGCGCAGCTCGTCGGAGCGCCGCTGCATCGCCTCGCGGAGCTGGCGCAGGCAGCGGACGCGGAACGCGGCGTCCGCCGCCCACGATGTCTCGTCGAACGCGCGGCGGGCGGCCCCGATCGCGCGGTCCATGTCGGCCTGGGTGCCGTCGGCGGCGGTGCCGAGCACCTCCTCGGTGGCGGGATCAATGGTCTCGAAGGCGCCGCCTCCTGCGCTCGGGGTCAGCCGCCCGTCCAGCAGAAGCAAGCGATCGGTTGTTCTGGACACGTGTCCAGACTACCGTTCAGGGCGGGGCCGGACGCAAGACCGAACCGGTGAATTCGGCCGGAGATCAGGAATCGGCGCGATTCGCCAGGAAGATCTCCAGAGTCCGGTCGGACGGCTCGCCGCCGGGCGGATCCTCGTCCGGGGACGGGACGAGATAGCCGCCGACCCACGCGCGGAGCATCAGCAGCGCACGGAGGCGGGCGTCGCCGGGGGCGAAGCCCAGCTCGTCCAGGCATCCGGTGATGTGACCGAGCAGGGCCCGGTCGGCGAGCCGGACCGCCTCGTCCGCCTCGGGGGAGTGCTGGGCCCACAACCGCATCGCCCGGTCGATCGGCGCGACCTCGCGGCCGAGCGCATGAATGCGCCGGAGCCGTTCGAGCGGATCGGGGGTGCTGCCGAGGGCGCGGGCCAGCATCTCGTCGGTGCGCTCATGCGCCCAGCGGTCCAGCAGCGCGCGCATCAGCGCGGCCCGGTCCTTGAAATGCCAGTAGAAGCTGCCCTTGGTGACGCCCAGCCGCGCGGCGAGCGCGTTGATCCCGACGCCGCGCTCGCCGGACCGCGCGAGATCCCGGTAGGCGGCCTCGATCCAGTCCCGCCGGGTGACCGTCGCGCGGCTCCCGGTGTCCTCACGGGTCGCCACGTCACACCAGGGTCATCGGATCGGGGTCCATCCCCAGCACGGTCCTGCCGTACAGGGCGTACGTCGCGTCGGCGTCGAAGACCACATGCGACGAGATCGTGTTCACGTCCCGCTGCGCGCGCTGGAACGGCGAGTCGGTGAACTGGACGCTGGCGCCGCCGAACGCGCACAGCTCGTTCACGACCGTCCGGGCGACGCCGGCCACATGCGCGGCCACCAGCCGGGACCGGGCGCGCTCGGCCATCCCGAAGCGGCCGCCCGACTCGTAGGTCTCCATCACCCGGCGCACCGCGTCCTCCAGCAGGAGCCGGGCGGCGGCGAGGTCCGCGGTGGCCTTGGCCAGCCGGATCTGGCCGCTCATCAGATCGCGCTGCTTCACGCCGGTGTACGCCATCACGCGCCCCTGCATCCGCTCGGCGTACCGGGCGAGGACGCCCTCGGCGACGCCCAGCACGGGCGCGGCCCCGGTGAGCGCGAACACCGGGACGAGCGGAATGCGGTAGATCGCCCCGTCGTGGATCCGCGACCCGGGCGCCCTGCCCTCCACGAGGTCGGCCAGCGGCGCCGACCGGTGCGCCGGGACGAACCGGTCCTTGATCTCGATGTCGTTGCTGCCGGTGCCGCGCATCCCGCTCGTGTGCCACACGTCGTGGACCTCCGCGTCCTCGCGCGGCAGCAGGAACAGCCTCGGCTCGATCGACTCGTCCACGGTGACCAGCGCCATGACCATCACGTGGTCGGCGTGCATCACCCCGCTGCCCCACGACCAGCGCCCGGTGACGCGGTGGCCGCCGTCGACGGCCTCGGCGGTCCCGTTCGGCGCCAGCGTGCACGGCACCAGCGCGTACGGGCGGTCCGCCCAGACCTCTCGCTGCGCCTCCTCCGGAAGCAGGGCGATCATCCAGTTGTGCAGCGTGTAGATGACGCTCAGCCAGCCGGTCGAGGCGTCGCCCGCCCCGATCTCGCGGCAGGCCGCGACCATCGCCTCGAACCCGAGTTCGCCGCCGCCGAATCGCTTCGGCACCAGCATCTCGAACAGGCCGGTCCCGGCCAGGTCGGCGATGCTCTCGTCGGGCAGCCGCCGCGCCTCCTCCGCCGCGCGGGCCCGCTCGTTCAGCACCGGTGCAAGCTCCCGCGCACGGCGGACGATGTCAGCTCCATACTCCATGGTACGGAGACCATACTCGTAAGTATGTGCTGACGGAAGGCCCTGGGCGATCACGATGGCCGGACTGATCAGATGGGCCGGACCGTTCAGATGTGCCGGACCGACCAGATGGCGGGACCGACCAGGTGGCCGGACCGACCAGAATGGCCGGACCGGTCAGAAATCGAGAAGCGCCGGTCACCGAGCCGTCCCTAGCCTGACCTAGCCTGATTGCCCTGCACGACAGATGGAGACACGATGAGCACGGACACGGGGAGCATGGACACGGGGAGCACGGACACCGGGACGGGCGGCCGGCCGCCTGAGCCGCACGCTGCCGACAGCCACGATCTGATCCGCGTGCACGGCGCGCGGGAGAACAACCTCAAGGACGTCAGCATCGAGATCCCGAAACGCCGGCTGACGGTGTTCACCGGAGTGTCGGGTTCGGGGAAGAGTTCGCTGGTGTTCAGCACGATCGCCGCGGAGTCGCAGCGGATGATCAATGAGACCTACAGCACGTTCGTGCAGGGGTTCATGCCGACGCTCGCGCGGCCCGACGTCGATGTCCTGGACGGTCTGACGACGGCGATCATCGTCGATCAGCAGCGGATGGGGGCCGATCCCCGCTCCACGGTCGGGACCGCCACCGACGCCAACGCGATGCTGCGGATCCTGTTCAGCCGCCTGGGGCGGCCGCATATCGGCTCGCCCAAGGCGTTCTCGTTCAACGTCGCGTCGATCAGCGGAGCGGGTGCGGTCACGTTCGACCGCGGCGGCAAGAAGACGAAGGAGCGGCGCGAGTTCAGCATCACCGGTGGCATGTGCCCGCGCTGCGAGGGCCGGGGCCAGGTCACCGACATCGACCTCACCCAGCTCTACGACGACACCAAGTCGATCTCCGAGGGCGCGTTCACCATCCCCGGCTGGAAGTCGGACAGCTTCTGGACGGTGCGGGTCTATGCCGAGTCCGGCTTCGTCGACCCGGACAAGCCGATCAGCAAGTTCACCAAGAAGGAGCTCGACGACTTCCTGTACAAGGAGCCGGTCAAGGTCAAGGTGGAGGGCGTCAACCTCACCTACGAGGGGCTGATCCCCAAGATCCAGAAGTCGATCCTGTCCAAGGACCGGGAGGCGATGCAGCCGCATATCCGGGCGTTCGTGGACCGGGCGGTGACCTTCACCGGCTGCCCCGAGTGCGGCGGCACCCGGCTCACCGAGGCGGCCCGCTCCTCGAAGATCGGCGGGGTGAGCATCGCCGACGCGTGCGCGATGCAGATCAGCGATCTGGCCGAGTGGGTGCGGGGGCTGGACGAGCCGTCGGTGGCGCCGCTGCTGACGATGCTGCTGCGCACGCTGGAGTCGTTCGTGGAGATCGGGCTGGGCTACCTGTCTCTGGAGCGGCCGGCGGGCACGCTGTCGGGCGGTGAGGCGCAGCGCGTCAAGATGATCCGCCACCTGGGGTCGTCGCTCACCGACGTCACCTACGTGTTCGACGAGCCCACCATCGGCCTGCACCCCCACGACATCCAGCGGATGAACAAGCTGCTGCTGCGGTTGCGGGACAAGGGCAACACGGTGCTGGTGGTGGAGCACAAGCCGGAGACGATCCAGATCGCCGACCACGTCGTGGACCTGGGCCCCGGCGCCGGCACCGCCGGCGGCACCGTGTGCTTCGAGGGAACCGTGGACGGGCTGCGGGACGGCGGCACCGTCACCGGCCGGCACCTGGGCGACCGCGCCGCACTCAAGGACACCGTCCGCAAGTCTTCCGGGACGCTGGAGATCCGGGGTGCGGACGCCAACAACCTGCGCGACGTCGACGTGGACGTCCCGCTGGGGGTGCTGTGCGTCGTCACCGGCGTGGCCGGGTCGGGCAAGAGCTCCCTGATCCACGGGTCGATCCCCGCGGGGGCGGGTGTCGTGTCGATCGATCAGGGCGCGATCCGCGGGTCGCGGCGCAGCAACCCGGCCACCTACACCGGGCTGCTGGACCCGATCCGCAAGGCGTTCGCCAAGGCCAACGGGGTCAAGCCGGGCCTGTTCTCGGCCAATTCCGAGGGTGCGTGCCCGGCGTGCAACGGCGCGGGGGTGATCTACACCGATCTGGCGATGATGGCCGGGGTGGCCACCACCTGCGAGGAGTGCGAGGGCAAGCGGTTCCAGGCGGCGGTGCTGGAGTACCGCTTCGGCGGCCGGGACATCAGTGAGGTCCTGGCGATGTCGGTGGCCCAGGCCGAAGAGTTCTTCGGCTCCGGGGAGGCGCGCACGCCGGCCGCGCACAAGATCCTGGACCGGCTCGCCGATGTGGGGCTGGGGTATCTGAGCCTGGGGCAGCCGCTGACGACGTTGTCGGGCGGCGAGCGGCAGCGGCTCAAGCTGGCGACGCACATGGGCGACAAGGGCGGGGTGTACGTGCTGGACGAGCCGACCACCGGGCTGCACCTGGCCGATGTCGAGCAGCTGCTCGGGCTGCTGGACCGGCTGGTGGACTCGGGCAAGTCGGTCATCGTCATCGAGCATCACCAGGCGGTGATGGCGCACGCCGACTGGATCATCGACCTGGGCCCCGGAGCCGGCCACGACGGCGGCCGGATCGTCTTCCAGGGCCCCCCGGCCGACCTGGTCGCCGCCCGCTCCACCCTCACCGGCCGGCACCTCGCGGACTACATCGCCACCTGATTCACCGCCGCCAGGGCCTGGGCCGTCTCGTTCCGCAGAGCCGTGGCCTCCTCCAGGGAGGACTGATCGAGGAGTGAGGTCCGGGCGGCGAGGAGCGGTGCCGCCGGGAGGGCCGCGATGCGCTCGGCCAGGGCGACGGCGGCGGTCAGGGCTTCGCCGGGTCCGGTGAGCGTCGTGACGATTCCCCAGTCCAGCGCCTCCCCGGCCGGCACCCGGCGGGCCGTGAGGAGGACGTCGAGGGCGCGGGACCGGCCGATGAGGCGGGGGAGGCGCACCGTGGCGCCGTCCATCGAGGGGAGGCCGCGCTCGAAGTTGAGCAGGCCGAACTCGGCGGTCTCGGACGCGACGCGGATGTCGCACCAGAGGGCCAGTTCGAAGCCGCCGCCGAAGCAGTAGCCCTCGATCGCCGCGATCACCGGCTTGGACGAGCGGGTGTGCGTCACCGCCATCGGCGGCGGGCCGCCCGCGGTGGGTGCGGGGAAGTCGCCGGCGGCCATCGCCTTCAGGTCGTTGCCCGCGCAGAACGTGCCGGCGGCCCCGGTGACGACCGCGACGCGTGCCCCGTCGTCCCGCTCGAACTCGGTGAAGGCGCCGGCGAGGGCGGCGGCGGTCGGGCCGTCGACGGCGTTGCGGCGGTCCGGGCGGTCGAGCGTGATGATCCGGACCTGGTCCCGGTCTTCGGTTCTGACGGTCATGGACGGCTCCCATCTAGATCGATCGTCATATTAGATAGATCGATCTAGTGATGCAACGGGCTAGGGTGACGGCATGACGCGGGATACTCGAACCCGGCTGCTTGAGGCCAGCGCGCAGCTCTTCCGCGAGCAGGGGTACGCGGGGACCGGGCTGAAGCAGATCACGGCGGCCGGAGGGGCGCCGTGGGGATCGCTGTACCACTTCTTCCCCGGCGGGAAGGAGCAGCTGGGCGCCGAGGCCGTCACGCATTCAGGCAACCGGTACCTGAAGCTGTTCGACCTCGTGTTCGCGGGAGCCGACGGGGATCTGGTGGATTCGGTGCGCGACTTCTTTCGGCTGAGCGCGGACGCGCTTCGCAAGTCGGACTGGGCCGACGGCTGCCCGATCGCGACGGTGGCCCTGGAGGTCGCCAGCACGAGCGAGCCGCTGCGGCACGCCTGCGCGGAGGTGTTCGCGTCCTGGGAGGCGGCCGCCGCCCGGCGGCTGGCCGGGGCCGGTATCCCGGAGGCGCGCGCCGCCGAGCTGGCGACGTACGTTCTCAGCGCCTTCGAGGGCGCGCTCGTGCTCAGCCGGACGGCGCACGACGTCCGTCCGCTCAACGTCACCGCGGACGTGGTGGCCGGGACGCTTCGCGCCGAACTGCCCTGAGATGCGGCTTCGGCGCATCACGGTCGCGCCGGTCGCGCTCGCGGTCCTGCTGTCCCTCGGCGGGCCCGGCTGATCACAATCGCGCGGTCATGGGCCGGGCGGCGTCCGGATGTGCCAGGCTTGTGGGGCCTGGCCCCGCCCTGAGGAGAACATCCCGTGTCACAGCCCGACCTGCCGGAACGCATCGGCCGGTACCGGATCGTGGATCGCCTCGGCGAGGGCGGGATGGGCACGGTGTACGCGGGGCTGGACGGCGCCGGACGCAAGGTCGCCATCAAGGTGATCAGGCGCGAGTACGCCGCCGACCGGCAGTACCGGGCGCGGTTCCAGGCCGAGGTGGCGGCGGCGCAGCGGGTCCGGCCGTTCTGCACCGCGCCGGTCCTGGACGCCGACCCCGCCGCCGAGCCGCCCTACCTGGTGACCGAGTTCGTCAACGGGCCGAGCCTCGACGCCGCCGTGGCCAAGGACGGCCCGCTCCGGGGCGCCGACCTGGAGGCCGTCGCGGTCGGCATCGCGACCGCGCTGACCGCCATCCACGACGCCGGCGTCGTCCACCGCGACCTGAAGCCCGCCAACGTGCTGCTGTCGACGTTCGGGCCGCGCGTCATCGACTTCGGCATCGCCCGCTCCCTGGACGGGACGAGGCTCACCGCGACCGGCGGCATCGTCGGGACGCCCGCGTTCATGGCGCCCGAGCAGCTGTACGGACGGGGCGCGACCGCGGCGTCCGACGTGTTCGCCTGGGGCGCGACCGTTGCGTTCGCGGCGCGCGGCGGGCCGTGCTTCGGCGGCGACTCGATTCCGGCGATCATCCACCAGATCGTCAGCGGCGAGCCGGATCTCGGCGGACTCGGCGGCTCGCTCCTCGGCGCCGTCCGCGCGGCACTCGCCAAGGACCCGGAGCGGCGTCCGTCCGCCCAGGCCCTGCTGGACGGGCTCATCTCCAGCGGCGTGCGGCCGGAGCGCGCGCAGGCGCCGTCCAGGCCACCCGCGCAGCAGACCCAGGCGCCCGCCCCGCAGCGGACCCAGGCGCCCGCCGCGCAGCACACCCCGGCCCCGGCGCTCGCCGCGGGGGAGGCGGAGGCGCTGGTCGAGCGGCAGTACCGGCAGGCGGCCCAGGCCGGAGACCCGGCCGCCATGCGCAACCTCGCGGTGCTCCTCAACGGGCAGGGCCGCACCGCCGAAGCGGAGACCTGGAACCGGTACGCCGACGCGATCGCCGCACGTCCCGCCGCGTACCGGCAGCCCACGGGCTACAACTCCTACGACAACGCCTACAGCGCCCCCACGGCGCCGCCGCACGGGTATCCGCACGCCAAGCCGCCCATGAACAGCCTCGCGATCTACGCGATCTCGATGGGCGCGGTCGGTCTGATCACCTGCGGCCTTCCGTCCATCCCGGCGATCGTCGCCGGGCATATGGCCTGGGCGCGGGTCCGCCGCTCGGGCGAACGCGGGATGGGTCTCGCCGTCACCGGGATCGCGCTCGGCTGGATCATGGTCGCGTTCTGGGCCCTGATCGCCTTCGGCGCGGCACTGCCGGAAGAGCAGTGACCGGCGCGGAAAACACGTTGTGCCGGCTCTCCGGATGATGGCACCGTAGACGACGTCAGCCCGTCCAAGACGGTGACACGAGACCTTGGGAGGAGGACCGGCCATGGCTCTGGAGCAGTATCGACCACGACTTCCCTCGGCGTCACACGCCCGCCCCGGCCGGTATCCCGTCTCCCGGTAGACCCCTCCCGGCCCCGGAGCAGCCGCGAGTGACGCCACCTCGCGAAGATCCTCGCGGCTCTACTCCAACAGGCAGAGAGGCCACTCTCAGGAAGTGGACGTTCCGGGTTCGAATCCCGGGAGCCGCACGCATGCCTCCGTAGTCCAACGGCAGAGACGGCAGCATGAGGTGCTGTGCGATGGGGGTTCGAATCCCTCCGGAGGTACGACGCGGGCCCGTCCTCGAACGGTGCCCGCGCAGGGGGCGGCGCCGACGTCCGGAGAGTCGGGCCTGGCTGTAACCCAGGTGCCTCGCGCTGAGTGGGTTCGAATCCCACCCGCCCCACCGTTGCGATCGGCTCGTTGCTGAACTAATGTCTGGACACGTGTCCGGTAATGAGCAGCTGACGACCGAGCCCACCCGCCGCCGCCTCACCGAGCGGCAGGCCGACACGGTGCGGCGGCTGACCGACGCCGCCGTGGTGGAGGTCGGCGAGACCGGCTACGAGGGGCTGACCGTCCGCAACGTGGCCAAGCGCGCCGGGGTCGCGCCCGCGACCGCCTACACCTACTTCGCGTCCAAGAACCACCTGATCACCGAGGTGTTCTGGCGCAGGCTCAGCGCGCTGCCGCCGGTGGAGGCCGACGGCACGCTGCACGAGCGCGTGGAGGAGGTGCTGCGCGAGATCGCACTGCTGGTCTCGGACGAGCCGGAACTGGCCGCGGCGTGCACCACCGCCCTGCTCGGCACCGACCCCGACGTCCGGGAACTGCGGATGCGGATCGGCGTCGCCATCCGCGAGCGCCTCCAGGCCGCGCTGCGCGACCACGACGACCCCAAGATCCTCGGCGCGCTGGAGCTGGCCTACACCGGCGCGCTCGTGTACGCGGGCATGGGCTACACGTCCTATGCCCGCATGGCCGACCGGCTCGCCGAGATGGCGGAGCTCATCCTGCCCGACCCCCCCGAGTGAGGTGACGGCCGTGGACCCTGCCGCGCAGGTCTTCTACAGCCCCTTCGACTACGCCGTCCACGAGGACCCGTACCCCTTCTACACGCGGCTCCGCGACGAGGCGCCGCTCTACCGCAACGACGAGCTCGGCTTCTGGGCGCTGTCGCGGCACGCCGACGTCTCCGCGGCGTTCCGCGACCACGCGACGTACTCCAACGCCAACGGCGTCTCGCTGGAACCGAGCGCATGGGGGCCGCAGGCGCACCGGACGATGTCGTTCCTGGCCCTCGACCCGCCGCGCCACACCCGGATGCGGGCGCTGGTGTCCAAGGGCTTCACGCCCAGGCGGGTGAAGGAGATGGAGGACGACATCCGGGCGCTGGCCCGGCGCCACCTGGAACCCGCCCTGGACAAGCGCGAGTTCGACTTCGTGTCCGACTTCGCCGGGCTGCTGCCCATGGACGTCATCTCCGAGATGATGGGCGTCCCCGAGGCCGACCGGGTCGAGGTGCGGCGGCTCGCCGACCTCGTCGTCCACCGGGAGGAGGGCCTCAACGACGTCCCGCAGGCCGGGATGGAGGCGGCGCTCACGCTCGTCGGCTACTACCAGGACATGGTCGCCGAGCGCAGGCGCAGCCCGTCGGACGACCTGACGTCGGCGCTGCTGGACGCCGAGATCGACGGGGACCGGCTGGACGACAGAGAGATCATCGCGTTCCTGTTCCTGATGGTGGTCGCCGGCAACGAGACCACGACCAAGCTGCTCGCCAACGCGCTGTACTGGGGGGCGCTGAATCCCGGGCAGGCCGCCAAGCCCCTGGGCGACCCGGCCCGGGTGGACGACTGGGTGGAGGAGACGCTCCGCTACGACACGTCCAGCCAGATGCTCGCGAGGACGGTCACCCGGGACGTCGAGCTGCACGGGCGGCGGGTCCCCGAGGGCGACCGGCTGCTCCTGCTGGTGGGGTCGGCCAACCGCGACCCGAGGGTCTTCGAGGAGGCCGACGCCTACGACCTCGATCGCGACACCTCGCAGCTCGTCAGCTTCGGCGGCGGCCGGCACTTCTGCCTGGGCGCCAACCTGGCCCGGCTGGAGGCGCGGATCGCGCTGGGCGAACTGGTGCGGCACGTCTCGTCCTACGAGGTCGACCATGCGGGTGCCGAGCGGGTGCACTCGGTGAACGTGCGCGGCTTCGCGGCCCTGCCGGTGCGGGTGGAGGTGCGGTAGAGATGCCCCGGTTCGATCCACATCCCGAGCGGCGTCCGGTCGTGGTGGCGGGCGCGTCCTCCGGGATCGGCGCGGCCACCGCGGCGGCGCTGGCGATGGCCGGGCATCCGGTCGCGCTCGGCGCGCGGCGCGCCGACAAGTGCGAGGAGCTGGCCGCCACCATCCGGGCCGGCGGGGGAGAGGCGCTCGCGCATCCCCTCGACGTCGGCGACTCCGACTCCGTCAAGGCGTTCGCGGCGGCGGCCGCCGACGCGCTCGGCCCGGTCGAGGTCGTCGTCTCCGGCGCCGGCGACCTGGCCGCCGGACGCCTCCACGAGCTCGACACCGCCGAGTTCCTCGCGCAGGTGCAGGTCCACCTCGTCGGCGCGCACCGTCTCGTGTCGCACTTCGTCCCGCAGATGGTGGCGCGGCGGCGCGGCGACATCGTGTTCATCTCCTCGGACACCGTGCCCGCTCCGCGCTCCTGGACCGGCGCCTACGTCGCGGCGAAGAACGGCGTGGAGGGCATGGCCCGCACCATGCAGATGGAGCTGGAGGGGACGGGTGTGCGGGCGTCCGTCGTCCGCCCCGGACCCACCGCGACCGGCATGGGCATGACCTGGGACGCCGACACGACCGGCGCCGTGCTGGAGGACTGGGTGAAGTGGGGCCACGCCCGCCATCCGTACTTCCTGCGCCCGTCCGACGTCGCCGCTGTCGTCGCCGCCGTCGTCGCGACCCCGCGCGGCGCCCATCTCCGCCTCGTCGAAGTACAACCCGAAGCCCCCCTGGAGGATTCATGACCGCTTTGGTGGAGCCGCGCGTGGTGTCGGGTGGGCCCGACCACCTGGAGGAGCTCCGCTCCGACCCGATCGGGCTGATGCAGCGCGTCCGGGACGAGTGCGGCGACGTCGGCGAGTTCCGGCTCGCGGGGCGGCGCGTGGTGCTGCTGTCCGGCGCCGAGGCCAACGAGTTCTTCTTCCGCGCCCCCGACGAGGAACTGGACCAGGCCGAGGCGTACCCGTTCATGACCCCGATCTTCGGGGAGGGCGTGGTGTTCGACGCCACCCCCGAACAGCGCCGCGAGGCCCTGCACAACCAGGCGCTCAAGGGCTCGTTCATGAAGGGACACGCCGCCACGATCTCCGCCGAGGTCGACCGGATGGTCGCCGGCTGGGGCGACGAGGGCGAGATCGACCTGCTCGACTTCTTCGCCGAGCTGACCATCTACACCTCGTCCGCGTGCCTGATCGGGCGCAAGTTCCGCGAGCAGCTCGACCGGCGGTTCGCCGACCTGTACCACGACCTCGAACGCGGCACCGACGCGCTCGCCTACGTCGACCCCTACGCCGACATCGAGAGCTTCCGGCGTCGCGACACCGCGCGGGCGGCGCTCGTCGCACTCGTCCAGGGGATCATGGACGGACGGCCGCCGAAGCCTCCGAAGGAGGACCGCGACCTGCTCGACGTCCTCATGTCCATCAAGGACGAGGACGGCACACTCAAGTTCGACGCCGACCAGGTCACCGGCATGTTCATCTCCATGATGTTCGCCGGGCACCACACCACGTCCGGCACCGCCGCGTGGACGCTGATCGAGATGCTGCGCAACCCGGGCGTCCTGGACGGCGTCGTCCGCGAGCTGGACGAGCTGTACGAGGACGGCCGCGAGGTGTCGTTCCAGGCGCTGCGCGCCATCCCGTACCTGGAGTCGACGATCAAGGAGGCGCTGCGGCTGCACCCGCCGCTGATCCTGCTGCTGCGCGTCGCGCAGTCCGACCAGGAGGTGTGTGGCCACAGCATCCCGGCGGGCACGATGGTCGGCTGCAGCCTCGCCGTCTCCAACCGGATCGAGACCGACTTCCCCGACCCCGGCGCGTTCCAGCCCGAACGCTACGTCGCGCCCCGCGAGGAGGACCTCCTCAACCGGTGGACGTGGGTCCCGTTCGGCGCGGGCCGGCACCGCTGCGTCGGGGCGAACTTCGCGATGATGCAGCTCAAGGCGATCTTCTCGGTGCTGCTGCGGGACTGGGAGTTCGAACCCGCCCAGCCGCCCGAGACCTACCGCAACGACCACTCGAAGATGGTCGTCCAGCTCGCCCAGCCGTGCGCCGTCCGCTACCGCAGGAGGCGCCGGTGAGGATCGAAGCCGACCTGGACCTGTGCCAGGGGCACGCCATGTGCGAGATGGAGGCCCCGGACGTCTTCGAGGTCCCGCCCAAAGGCAAGGTCCGGATCCTGGACGCCGAACCGCCCGAGGACATGCGCGCCGAAGTGAAGGCCGCCGTCCGCTACTGCCCCACCCAGGCCCTCAGACTGCTGGAGACGTGATGCCCTCGTTCCCCCGTGAAGAACTCGACGCGATGGTGGAGTACTGGCTGGAGGCCAACCTGCGCTGCGAGGAGGCCGGCGACTGGCGCCCCCTCGCCGACCTCTACACCGAGGACGCCACCTACGGCTGGAACATCGGCCCGAAGCAGGACTTCATGGCCGTCGGCCGCGACGAGATCCGCAATCTGGCACTGGGCTCGGAGATGGGCGGCCTGGACGGCTGGACGTACCCGTACCAGAGCATCCTGGTCGACGAGGTCAAGGGCGAGGTCGTCGGCTTCTGGAAGCAGGTCGCCGACGCCAGGCGCCCCGACGGGTCGCCGTACGAGGTGCTCGGCATCGGCGGGTCCTGGTTCCGGTATGCCGGGAACCGGCAGTGGTCGTGGCAGCGCGACTGGTTCGACCTCGGCAACGTCACGTCGGTGTTCGTCGAGATGATGAAGGCGGACGTGCTGTCGGACGGGATGAAGCGGCGCCTCGACCGGGCCGCGGCCGGCGAGCCGATCCCCGGCTACTACGCGCGGGGGGAGAGCCCCGTCCCGATCTGGTGACCGACGCTCAGATCTGCCCCTCGGGCTTCTCCGGGATCGTCGCCTTGATCGACGGGCCGAGTTCGATGAGCACGTCCCCGGCGGGGTTGTACTTCGGCGGGACGGTGACCTCGACGTAGGCCTGCCGCGCGACCGCGGTGAAGGTCACCGGCCGGTCCACGGGGTACCCGAACCAGTCGATCCCGTTGATCGTCACCAGCGCCGACGCCGGCTGCAGCGCGGCGGGCCGCGGCACGCCGCAGCGCAGCGCGATCGAGGGCGAACCCCAGGCGGCGGTCAGCGAGGACTTCGGCGAGGTATCGCGGCGCTGCTGCCCGTGCACCTTCTCGGGCAGCCGCAGCCCCTCGCACAGGCGCTGCGTGGCCGCGTCCGGCCGCGGCACGGGGACCTGCACGGCCCCGTCGCCGCAGGCGGCGGCCACCAGCGCCACCCCCGCGAGCAGCGCGGTGCTGAGAAGCCGTCCACTTCTGGGGGGACGGGCCCCGAGGCCCCCCGGCGACCGCCGTTCACTTCTGGGGGGACGACCCCCCAGGCCCCCCGGCAACCGCCGTTTAGATGTGAACAATCGGGCACGTGAGGGTGCGGGTGATTCCGTCCACCGCCTGGATCTGCGCGACGACGAGCTTGCCCAGCTCGTCGACATTGCGCGCCTCCGCTCGGACGATCACGTCGTACGGCCCCGTGACGTCCTCGGCCAGTGTGACGCCCGAAATACCGGAGATATGACCTGCCACGTCGGCCGCTTTGCCGACTTCGGTCTGGATGAGGATGTAGGCCTGCACCATCACGTCCTCCCCGGGCGGAGAATGAGCCGTCGGACGGTTCACCGTATCGTGTTACGCGCCGCGGCGGGCGGCCGGGGGGAGGGCGTGCCGCGATCACGCCGCCCGGATGCAGAGGACACGGGGAACGGCGCGCATGGGCACCATCGGTGAAGCGGGGGAGTTCGGGCTGATCGCCCGGCTGACGCGGCGGCTGCCGCAGGGCCCGGCCGTGCTGCTCGGCCCCGGCGACGACGCGGCGGTGGTCGCCGCGCCGGACGGGCGCGTCGTGGCCACCACCGACCTCCTCGTCGAAGGCCGTCATTTCCGCCGCGACTGGTCCGGCCCGTACGACATCGGACGCAAGGCCGCCGCGCAGAACCTCGCCGACATCGTCGCCATGGGCGCCCGCCCCACCGCACTGCTGGTCGGGTTCGCGGCCCCGCCCGCCACCGCCGCCGGCTGGGCCGAGCGGCTCTACGACGGGCTCGCCGACGAATGCCGCGAGGCCGGTGCCGCCGTCGCCGGCGGCGACGTCGTCGGCGCCCCGGAGATCACGCTCGCCGTCACCGCGCTCGGCGACCTGGGCGGCGGCGCGCCGCTCACCCGGTCCGGGGCGCGTCCGGGCGACATCGTGGCCGTCCGGGGGCGGCTCGGCCACGCCGCCGCCGGGCTGGCGCTCCTCGGCGCCGGACGCGACGGGCCCGCCGAGCTGATCGCGGCCCACCGCCGTCCGAGGCCCCCGTACGAGGCGGGACGGGAGGCGAGGTCCCACGGCGCCACCGCACTGCTGGACGTCAGCGACGGGCTCGTCCAGGACCTCGGGCACATCGCCGCCGCGAGCGGCGTCCGGATCGACGTCGACTCCGCGGCCGTACCCGTCCCGGAGATCCTCGGGCCGGACGGGCTGCGCCATGCCCTCACGGGTGGTGAAGACCACGCATTCGCCGGAACCTTCCCCGCGAATGCCGTTCTGCCCTCATCCTGGAGAAGGATCGGAATCGTCACCGAAGGGGCGGGGGTGCGCGTGGACGGCAGCGAGCCACAAAACGGCGGATGGGACCATTTCCGGCCAAAGAGCGGGGGTTCACGGAACGTGTACGGAACCATGCGTTGACGGATCCTGTAGGCATGTTTGGTATTGGTTTGGTATACATCCTGTGATCGAAGAGGGATGGGATGGGACGACACAGCAGGGTTGAGCAACCGGACGACGACCCCGTGCCGGGTACCGGTGCGTCCCGGGGGCCGTTCTACGGCGCTCCACCCGGCCGGCCCTACGACGCCTTCTCCGGACCGACCGACGACCAGGTCTACGTGTCGCCGCACGACCGCATCCCGACCGGCCCGCCGCCGGACGCGGAACGCGAGAACGGACCCCCGCCCCGCCGCCTGTTCGAACCGCTCCCGGGCGACTATCCCGGTGATTTTCCAGGTGCTCCCGGTCCCTATCCCGCGGCCGCCGAACGGCCCCCCGCGCGGCTCCCCGACCTGCCGGAGATCCGGCCCCGCCCGGCCGCGTCAGGCGGGCGGCGATGGCTCAAGTCCCTCTCGGTGCTCCCCGTCCCCCTCATGCCGATCCTCGCGCTCGTCATCGCCGTCGGGATCGTCTCCTACGCGCTGAGCACCCAGCAGATCTCCCTCAATTTCGCCGGCGGCGCACCCCAGAACACCCAGACCGACCAGCGTGACAGCCAGGTCTCCCAGCGCGGGCCGGGCGAACGCGCCAGCCGCGGCGCCGGCCGCTCCGACGGCCTCGTCATCGCGTTCCGTGTCGCGTCCAAGGCCCCCGGCGGTTTCAAGGCGACCGCCACGATCGCCAACAAGGGCCCGCGGCCCGTCGGCAAGTGGGCGCTCGCCTTCAAGATCCCGACCGCCTCGGTCACCGCCGTCAGCGGCGCCACCGTCGTCCGGACGGGCGAGGTCCCGTTCGTCCGCGGCCGCGCAGGGATCGCGCCCGGCGAGACCGTGCGGATCGTCTTCGCCGCGCGGGGCACCGCCGCCACGCCGACTTCGTGCGTCCTGAACGGCAAGCCCTGCGCCATCGTCTGAGCCGTCCCGGCGGCCGCGGCCGCCCAGTCCCTCAGACCGCCATAAAGTGGACGGCATGTCGCACACTCCGTCCGCGCCCCAGGCCCCGCCCCTCGTGCTCACCGTCGCGGGCTCCGACTCCGGAGGCGGCGCCGGCATCCAGGCGGACCTGAAGACGATGCTCGCCCTCGGCGTCCACGGGATGAGCGTCATCGCCGCCGTCACCGCGCAGAACTCCGTCGGCGTCCAGGGCTACTGGGAACTGCCGCCCGAGGCGGTGCGGGCCCAGCTCGACTCCGTCCTGTCCGACATCGGCGTCCACGCGATCAAGACGGGGATGCTCGCGTCCACGGTCCTGGTCGAGACCGTCGCCGAGGCCCTCGCCGCCACCGACGCGCCCGCCGTCGTCGACCCCGTGGGCGTCTCCAAGCACGGCGACGCGCTCCTCTCACCCGACGCCGTCCACGCCGTCCGCTCGGTGCTGCTGCCGGCCGCGACCGTCGTCACTCCCAACCTGTACGAGGTGGAGCAGCTCACCGGCGTCAAGGTCGTCGACGAGGCGGGTCTGCGCGAGGCCGCCGAGGCCGTCAAGGCGCTCGGCCCGCGATGGGTCCTGATCAAGGGCGGGCATCTGCCGGGCGAGCCCGCCGACCTGCTGTTCGACGGAGAGCACGAGCACCGCTTCACCGCGCCGCGGCACGACAACCGGCACACCCACGGCACCGGCTGCACGCTCGCGTCCGCGATCGCGTCCCACCTGGCGCTGGGCGACGACGTCCCCACGGCGGTCGGGAAGGCGAAGGAGTACGTGACGGGCGCGATCGCGGCGGGCTTCCCGCTCGGCACCGGCATCGGCCCCGTCGACCACGCCTGGCGCCACCGCGCCTGAGAAACACGAAAGCCGGCTCACCGGACCGAACCGATGAGCCGGCCGAAGCCGAGGATCCATGTCGAACCGCCGTCGGGCGGCGCCTGCGCTCGGCCGGCGCTCCGCCCCGGACGGTGCTCAGACCGTGGGCTTGACGACCTTGCCGGCCTTGATGCAGGACGTGCAGGCGTTGATCCGCTTGGTGCTGCCGTTCACGACGGCGCGCACACGCTGGATGTTGGGGTTCCAGCGGCGCGGGGTGCGGCGGTGCGAGTGGGAGACGCGCATGCCGAAACCGGGTCCCTTGCCGCAGACGTCGCAGACGGAAGCCACGGGAAACTCCAAGTGGGTGTCGATGCTCTGAACCGGAGCGCCGCCCGATGCCGCCGGCAGCCGGCCGGGGATCACGGGTGCTCACTGATGAGCGCCTCGGACGAGGCGCACGGATCAGACTAGCCGACGCCCCGCCGGGTACGCGAATCGCCTCGCGATCCGCCCGGTTTCCCCGGACAGCGCGCGCACGATACAGAAGAGGTGCGAGACGGCGAGAGGGGCGGGTCCGTGAGCGAGGTCCTCGATGGGGCGGCGGTACGGCGGTGGTGCAGGTCCGCGGCCGAGGCGCTGGGACGCACGAGGGCGGAGATCGACGCGCTCAACGTCTTCCCCGTCCCGGACGGCGACACCGGCACGAACCTGCACCTGACCGTGATCGCCGCGGCGGACGCGCTGGACGAGCTCCCCGAGTCCGCGGACACCGCGCGGATCTGGCGGGCACTGGCGCAGGGCGCGCTGCTGGGCGCGCGGGGCAACTCCGGCGTGATCCTCAGCCAGGTGTTCCGCGGGCTCGCCGACGTCCTCGGCCCGCTGGAGGCGCCGCCGGACGGCGCGGCGTTCGCGGGGGCCCTCGACCACGCGTCCGGCCTGGCCCGCGGTGCCGTGGAGCACCCCGTCGAGGGGACGATCCTGACCGTCCTCGCCGAAGCCGCCTCGGCCTGCACGCCGGGGACGTCCGGAACCGGACTCGCCGAGGTGACGCGGACCGCGGCCGGCGGGGCCCGGAGGGCGCTCGGCCGCACGACCGCCCAGCTGGACGTGCTGGCCCGCAGCGGCGTCGTGGACGCGGGCGCCGCCGGGCTCTGCGTGGTGCTCGACGTCCTCGCCGCCGTGATCACCGAGGAGTACCCCGAGCGGTACGAGGTCCCTGCCCGCGCCGCCGGGCCGCCGGCGCCCGCCGCGGAGCGCCCGCGACCGCACGGACCCGGCTACGAGGTCATGTACCTGCTGGACGCTCCGGACGACGCCGTCCACGCCCTCCGGGAGAAGCTGGACGGCCTCGGGGACTCCCTCGTCGTGGTGGGCGGCGACGGCCTGTGGAACGTCCACGTCCATGTGGACGACGCCGGATCCGCGATCGAGGCCGGCATGACCGCGGGACGCCCGCACCGGATCCGCGTCACCTACCTGCACGCCGGCGCCGGCGAGCATCCGCAGGCACCGCACACCGGCCGCGCGGTGATCGCCGTCACCGCCGCCGGCGGGCTGGCCGCGCTGTTCGAGCAGTGCGGCGCGCGGGTCGTCCGGCGCGAACCCGGCATGGCACCGCCGCTCGCGGTGCTGGCCGACGCGATCCTCACGGCGGGCGACGAGGTGACCGTCCTGCCGAACGAGCCCGAGGTCCTCGCACTCGCCGAAGCCGCCGCAGAGCGCGCGCGGGACGGCGGCGCCCGGATCGCGGTGGTGCCGACGAAGGCGTCCGTCCAGGGGCTGGCGGCCCTGGCGGTGCACGACCCGCTGCGCCGCTTCGGCGAGGACGTGATCGAGATGACCCGCGCCGCCGGCGCCACCCGCTTCGGGCACCTGGAGGTCGCCGAGCAGGAGGCCGTGACGAGCGTCGGACTCTGCCAGCCCGGCGACGTCCTCGGCCTCATCGAGGGCGATGTCGTCACGATCGGCGCGGACGTCACCGAGGTCGCCCGGAATCTGCTCGACCGCATGCTGTCCGGCGGCGGCGAGCTCGTGACGCTGATCGCCGGCACCCACGCGCCGCCCGCGCTCGCCGAGATCCTCGAAGGGCACCTGTGCGGCGACCACCCCGACGTCGAGGTCGGCGTTTACGACGGCGGCCAGGAACGGTACCCGCTGCTCATCGGCGTTGAGTGATTCTCGTCGCCGTCATGGGCTAGAAAAGACTGCGTGGCGAATCTCGACGAGCCGTTGCGCAAGGTCCTCGGCGACAAGACGGCCAAGGCGCTGGAGAAGGGCCTCGACCTGCACACGGTCGGCGACCTCCTGCACCACTACCCGCGCCGCTACGCCCACCGCGGCGAGCTGACCCAGCTCAGCGGCCTGCAGGACGGCGAGCACGTCACGGTCATGGCGGAGGTCGAGAAGGTGCAGGGCCGCAGCCTCACCCGCAGCCCCGGCTACGTCCTGGAGATCACCGTCACGGACGGCACCGGGCTGCTGAAGCTGAGCTTCTTCGGCCGCAAAGGCTCCTACCGGCCGGAGAAGGACCTGTCGCCCGGCACCCGCGGCCTGTTCGCCGGGAAGATCAGCACCTACCGGCCCCGCAGCGGCAAGGAGGTGCGGCAGCTCACCCACCCGCAGTACAAGGTCGTCGCGGAGAAGGGCGCGGAAGAGGCCGCGCAGGAGTGGGCCGACGAGATCATCCCGATCTACCCGTCCACCAAGGCGCTGCCCATCGAGACGATCGGCACGTCCGTCGGAACCGTCCTCGACCAGCTCAGCCTCCCCGCCGACCCGATGCCCGGCGCCCTCCTGAAACGACGCCGCCTGATCGGCCTGCGCGACGCGTACGAGGGCATCCACCGCCCGCGCACCTGGGACGAACTGGGCCGCGCCCGCGCCCGCCTCAAGTGGGACGAGGCGTTCGTCGTCCAGGTGGCCCTGGCCCAGCGCCGCCTCGCCGCCGCCGCGCTCCCCGCGACGCCCCGTCCCCCCGCCTTCGGCGGCCTCCAGTCGGAGTTCGACGCCCGCCTGCCCTTCGAACTCACCAAGGGCCAGCGTGAGGTGGGCGAAGAGCTGGCGGCGGACCTGGCACTGGAACACCCCATGCACCGCCTCCTCCAGGGAGATGTCGGAGCGGGGAAGACGGTGGTCGCGCTGCGGGCGATGCTTCAGGTCGTGGACAACGGCGGGCAGGCGGCGCTGCTCGCGCCCACCGAGGTCCTCGCCCAGCAGCACTACCGGTCGATCACCGGCATGCTCGGCGACCTGGCCCAGGCGGGCCAGATCGGCGGCGCCGACAACGCCACCCGGGTCGCGTTGCTCACCGGCTCGCAAGGCGCGAAGGCGCGCAAGGCGGCACTGCTGGACGCGGCGTCCGGCGCCGCCGGAATCGTCGTCGGAACCCACGCGCTCCTGCAGGAGAGCGTCCAGTTCGCCGACCTGGGGCTCGTCGTCGTGGACGAGCAGCACCGTTTCGGCGTCGAGCAGCGCGACGCCCTGCGTGAGAAGACCGGAGGCGGCCGCCCGCACGTCCTGGTCATGACGGCGACACCGATCCCGCGCACGGTCGCGATGACCGTCTTCGGGGACCTGGAGACCTCCGTCCTCGGGCAGCTTCCGGCGGGCCGGTCGGAGATCCAGACCCACGTGGTGCCGCCGGAGAAACCCGCGTTCTTCGCCCGCACCTGGGAGCGCATCCGGGAGGAGGCGGGCAAGGGACGCCAGATCTACATCGTCTGCCCGCGCATCGGCGAGAAGGAGGGCGACGAGGGCGACGCCATGGACGCCGGCGACGAGTCCTCCCGCCGGTCCCCCATCGGGATCATGGAGGTGCTGCCCAAACTGGAGGAGCTGCTCGCCGGCGTGCGCATCGGCGTCCTGCACGGCAAGCTGCACCCTGACGAGAAGGACGCGGTGATGCGCCGCTTCACCGACCGGGACCTGGACGTCCTGCTCGCCACCACGGTCATCGAGGTCGGCGTCGACGTCCCCAACGCCACCGTCATGGTGATCATGGATGCGGACCGGTTCGGCGTCTCGCAGCTCCACCAGCTCCGCGGCCGCGTCGGCCGCGGCACGCTGCACGGCCTGTGCCTCCTCGTCACCGACGCCGAACCCGGAAGCAAGGCCCGCGAACGGCTCGACGCGGTCGCGTCCACCACCGACGGTTTCCGGCTGTCCCGCCTCGACCTGGAGCAGCGCCGCGAGGGCGACGTCCTCGGCGCCGCGCAGGCCGGCCGCACGTCCAGCCTCCGGCTGCTCACCCTCCACCGCGACGAGGACGTCATCCGCGACGCCCGCGAGGAGGCCACGGCCTTGGTCGAATCCGACCCCGACCTGTCCGCCCACCCGGGCCTGGCCACCGTCCTCACCTCCCTCCTCGACGAAGACCGCGCCGACTTCCTCGAAAAGGCCTGAACCCGGGGGCCGCCGCCCGATGACTCAGAACGCACGGCCGGTCACGGACGTCTAACGTGTCGTCAGTGGTTGGTGGCCATCCAGGCCCGGGCGGGTACGGCTTCCGTGGCGGGTTCGTGTGCGACGGAGGAGCTCCCATGACGGCCGTTGGTCCCCTGCTGCCGGACGACCCGGTGCGGCTTGGACGGTATGAGCTGGTCGGGCGGCTGGGGGAGGGCGGTCAGAGCATCGTCTACCTGGGGCGTCGCGAGGACGGCGTGGAGGCGGCGGTGAAGCTGCTGCGCGACCGGCTCAGCCGTGATCCGGAGTGGCGGGCGCGGTTCGAGCGGGAACTGGGGATGATCGGGCGGGTCGCCGGGTTCTGTACCGCGCAGGTCGTGGACGCCGACGTCTCCGGTGATCTGCCGTACGTCGTCAGCGAGTACGTGCCGGGGCCGTCGCTGAGCGGGCTCGTGAACGAGCAGGGGCCGCGGACGGGGACCGATCTCGACCGGCTGGCGATCGGCACGGTGACGGCGCTGGCGGCGATCCACCGGGCGGGGATCCTGCACCGCGACTTCAAGCCGTCCAACGTGCTGATGGGGCCGGACGGGCCGCGCGTCATCGACTTCGGCATCGCGCGGGTCATCGGCTCGTCGGCGGCCAAGGGCAGCGGTGTCCTGGGGACGCCGTCGTACATGGCGCCCGAGCAGGTCACCGACGCGGAACTGGGCACGGGTGTGGACCTGTTCACGTGGGCGGCGACGATGCTGTTCGCGGCGACCGGGCGGCATCCGTTCGGCAACGACACGATCTCCGCGGTCTTCCACCGGATCCTGCACTACGAGCCCGACATGTCGGCGCTGCCGGAGTCGCTGCGCGGGGCCGTCGCGTCCTGTCTGGCGAAGGACCCGGCGATGCGTCCGGAGGCGCAGCAGGTCCTGCTGAACCTGCTCGGCGGTGAGGCCCCGGCGGGCCCGGCGGACGAGGGGACGCTCAGCACCGGCGCCGACTTCGCGAGGGCGCCGCTCGCGCCGCCGACCGTGGGGCGGCCGGGTCATCTGGCCGGCCCGGACTCGGGCGGGACGGCCCCGGCGCCGCAGCCGCAGACGGTCCCGCCGGTGCGCCGGCGGCGGACGCTGGGCATCGTCGCCGCCGTCGCGGCGCCGCTGCTCGCGCTGGCCGCGGGCGGGGCGGCGTGGGCGCTGCTGTCGGGCGGCTCGGGGAAGGACCCCGCGAAGGCGGACACCGGTCCCGCCGCGCCGCCCGCCGCGGCGGTGGAGGCGGTCGGGCCGGCCTCGCGGGCGATCGAGACGGTGCTGACCTTCGACCACGCGTCGCTCGACGAGAACATGGCGGCGGCGCACCGGCTGTCCACGGCCCGGTACGGCGCCGACTACGACCGGCAGCTCGCGACCCGCGACTACCGCGAGGAGTTGAAGGACAAGAAGGGCTCGGTCACCGCCGACGTCGTCGACGCCGCCGTGGTGGCCGCCTCGCCGGGCAAGGTGACGGTCCTGTCGTATGTGCGGCGGACGGTGCGCGCGGAGAACGCCGACCCGGGCAGGCTCCAGGACCCGATGCGGGCGACCATGGTCGAACGGGGCGGCGGCTGGCTGCTCGACAGCCTCTACTCGCTGAAGGCGGGCTCCACCCGGGCCGACACGGCGGGCGCGGCCTGGCCCGGCCCGCAGGCCCGGGGGGCGCTGGACGCCGTGTCGCGGGACCCGTCCGTGGCGTCCGGGACGCCGGTGGAGATCGGCCTGCGTCCGGCCGGGCAGCAGGACCGGCTCCTGGCACTGGTGATGCTCGGCGAGTGCGAGGGCGGCTGCACCGACCGGGATCCGGTCTCGTTCCGGAGGCTGTTGCTCCAGCGTTCGGGCGACGGCTGGAAGGTCGCGGGCTCCGAGCGTCTCTGACACGGGAAGGGCGCCCCCCTGCGGGAGACGCCCTTCCGGCGGGGTGCTCAGGACTCGCGGGCTGTCCGCCTGCGGGTCGCGGCCACCGCGGCGCCGCCCGCGGCGATGGCGGTGAGGCCGAGCGCCACCAGCGGCAGAGCGTCGGCTCCGGTGACGGGCAGCGCCTTCGGCGGCGTGAACTCGCCGGCGGCCGTGGCGCCGGGACCCACCGCCATGCCGGACGGGAGTTCCGGCAGCAGCGGCGACGACGGCAGCGCGGGAGGTGCCGGCGACGGGCCCGGCGGCGCCGGGGTCTCCGGGGGGACCGGCGGCGTCGGGGGGATCGGGGGCGTGGGCGGGGTCGGCGGCGTCGGCGCTTCGCAGCCGGAGCCGGCGCACGCGTTGGCCGACACGTTCGCCGACAGCGGTGTGCCGCTCGCCGGGGCCACCGAGGCGCCGACGCCGGCTCCGGCGCTGACGACCCGCTTGCCGCCCGACACCTCGGCGCCGGCCTCGACCGTCACCCCGGCGCTTCCGGCGGACGACTTCGCCTCGGCCTCCACCTCGGCGCCCGCCTTGACGGTCGCGCCGGGCAGGGACGCGCTCGCGCCGGTCTTGACCCGGATGCCCGCGCCGCCGCCGGAGGTGTTGACGCCCGCGCCGAGGTCGAGGCCCGCGGAGGCGGTCTTGGTGGCCTCGTCGTATTTCAGGCCGGCGCCCAGGCGAAGGTCGAGCACGGGCTCCTTGGTGTGCTTGACGGGGGGCTGGGAGGTTTCGGCGTGTGAGACGCCGCTCATGGCGGCGATGCCCAGAACCGTCGCTCCGGCCGTCACCGCCAGTCTCCTACCGTGATGCACAGAGTTCTCCTGAGGGGATCGGTTGCACAACCTGCGAGCACGTTTACACGTCCAGTAGTCGCTGTGAACAGCGTTCGGGTCATTTAGGTGTGGTTTCACAAGAGAGCACCGTGCGCGTTGTGTAGTTTTCCGGGAGCCGGCCGTGGCCGGGACCGTCGGCAGGTTCGCCGTGCATGCCGGGCCGCCGCGATACTGGGGAGATGACCAGGGTCATCGCGGGGAGCGCCGGAGGGCGGCGGCTGGCCGTCCCGGCGGGACGGGACACCAGGCCGACCAGCGACCGCGCCAGGGAGGGCCTCTTCTCCACGGTGCTGGCCCTCCTCGGCCCGCTGGACGGGCTTCGCGTCGCCGACCTGTACGCGGGGTCGGGGGCCGTCGGCCTGGAGGCGCTCTCCAGGGGCGCCGCCCATGCGCTGCTCGTCGAGTCGCATCCGCGTGCGATGAAGGTGATCCGGCAGAACGCCGAGGTCCTCGGGTTCCCGGGCGCCGTCCCGTGCCCGGACAAGGTGGAGCGGGTCGTCCGCAGACCGCCGGACGAGCCGTACGACCTGATCTTCGCGGACCCGCCGTACACGCTTGCGGACGCGTCCGTCACCGTCCTGCTGGAGAACCTGCGCGACCACGGGTGGGCCGCACCGGACGCGCTGGTCGTCGTGGAACGCGCCGCGCGAGGGCCGGCGCTGCGGTGGCCGGACGGGTACGAGGCCGAGCGGGACCGGCGCTACGGCGAGGCGACTTTCTGGTACGGGCGCGCCGCGTGGCCCTTGACATGAACGGATTCGGGTAGGGGCACGCGCATGGGACCCGGGATCGACCGCGCGCTGGCACGTACCTGGGTCGTCACCCTGGTGCTGATCATCGCGCTGATGGCGAACGTCACCTATGTGCAGGGATTCGAGGCGCAGGAGCTGCGGGACTCCGCTCTCAACGCCCGCCGGCTCGACGACCGCTTCAAGGTCGACCGCGGGCCCATCGTGGCGGACGGCGAGCGCCTCGCCTGGTCGGAGAAGATCGACGACGAGCGCTACCGGCGCCGGTACGAGGACGGCCCGGTCTTCGCGCCCGTCACCGGCTACTTCTCCGTGTTCTCCCAGACCGGCCTGGAGGAGGCCGCGAACCATTTCCTGGACGGGACCGACGACCGGCTCGCCACGTCCAACCTCATCGACAAGATCCTCGGAGAGCACGTTCCGGGCGGGACGGTCGAGGCCACCGTCGACGTCGAGGCGCAGCGCGTCGCCTACGAGGCGCTCAAGGGCGCGGGAGTGCGGCGTGCGGCGGCCGTCGTCCTCGACGCCGACACGGGCGCGATCCTGGTGATGGCCTCCACGCCGGCCTACGACCCGAACGAGGTCTCCACCCTCGACGGGGAGAAGGCGGAGGCGGCGTTCCAGCGCCTGAACGCCCAGAAGCTCAAGCCGTTGCTCAACAAGGCCACCAGGGAGCTGTTCCCGCCCGGGTCCACGTTCAAGACCGTGGTCGCCGCGGCCGCGCTGGAGGCCGGGGCGAGCAGGGACACCGGGGTCAGGGCCGGACGCAGCTACAAACCGCCGGGCGCCGGGCAGGCGATCAACAACGACGCCGGCGACATCGGCGGGGCGTGCGATCTGAAGCGGATCCCGCTCATCGAGGCGTACGCGCAGTCGTGCAACACCACGTTCGCCTACATGGGCGCGGAGGAACCCGGCAACGACGCCGTCCACGAGAAGGCCGCCGACTTCGGATTCGGTGACCGGATCGAGTACGCGGACGGCCTGCTCAGCGCCGCCTCCTCCTTCCCGCAGACCGACCAGCCGGCGCTCAGCGCGCTCGGCTCCATCGGGCAGGGCAGCACGGTCGCCACGCCGCTGCAGATGGCCATGGTCGCCGCCGCGGTCCTCAACGGCGGGGTGGTCATGCGGCCGCACCTCATCGACAGGCTGCGCGCCCCCGGCGGCCGGACGGTGGACGACATCTCGCCCGGCCGGATGTCCCGTGCCCTGACGTCCGAGCAGGCCGGGCAGATGCGGGACATGATGGAGGCCGTCGTCGAGAGGGGCACGGGCAAGTCCCTGAAGGGCACGTCCATCCTCGGCGGCAAGACGGGGACCGCCGACGTCGCCGGCGCCCCCTACAACGACCGCTGGTTCATCGGCTTCGGCCCGCGCGACGACCCGGAGTACGCGGTCGCGGTGATGACCGAGGCGCCCGGCTACGGCATCGAGTCCGGCCCGATCGCCGCCAGGATCGTCGATGCGCTGGTCCGCTGACACGTGCCGGAGCCGGACCCGGGCGAGCCCGGGTGAAAGCGGGCCGAATACGATTTGGTACGTTCGCGCCGCAGGTCAGAAACCGGGACCGAGGGGGTTCACGCCGTGCGCCGTGTCGTCTGTCCGGGATCGTTCGACCCCGTCACCAACGGGCATCTCGACATCATCAGCCGCGCCTCCCGTCTCTATGACGAGGTGGTCGTCGCCGTGCTGATCAACAAGAACAAGAAGAGCCTGTTCACCGTCGACGAACGCGCCGGCATGATCTCCGAGGTCACCAAGGAGTACGGCAACGTCAAGGTGGACACGTTCTACGGGCTCACCGTCGACTACTGCAGAGAGCAGGACATCCCGGTGATCGTCCGCGGGCTCCGGGCCGTCAGCGACTACGAGTACGAGCTGCAGATGGCCCAGATGAACCACCGGATCGCCGGAGTGGAGACGCTCTTCATGGCGACGAACCCCGAGTACGCGTTCCTTTCGTCAAGCCTGATGAAAGAGGTCGTGAAATTCGGCGGTGACATCTCCGGGCTCGTCCCCGACATCGTGCACGACCGCCTGGTCGATCGGCTCCGGCAGGACGAGTGACGGCCCCGCCCTGGTGAGGGCGCCGCGAGTTGGGGCAATGGCCGGGTCTTCGGTACCCTGTGGCATCGGCCATCACCCGCGGCCGTCATTCTCATGCCTCACGAAAGCAGGAAGCCGCTGACACGCCTCGACCCCAACGCCCCACTCGTGCTCGACACCCGAGCGTTGAGCAGGCAGCCCGGGTCGTCGCGGGAGGAGCACCTGTCCGTGCCGGCACCGGAGAATTTCGGCATCGAGATGGTGGGCGTCCCCGAAGGCGCCGCGATCGACCTGGACATCCGGCTCGAAGCGGTACTCGAAGGGGTGCTCGTCACCGGCACGGCGACGGTCCCCCTCCAGGGGGAGTGCTCCCGCTGCCTCGACCCGATCGCCTCGACCTTCGAGGCGGACTTCCAGGAACTCTTCGTCTACGACGACACCCGCTCCGGCGGGAACGCCGACGACGACGAGCTCCGCCTCGAGGGCGATCTGATCGACCTCGAACCCGTCCTGCGGGACGCGGTGGTGCTCGCGCTGCCGCTGTCCCCGCTGTGCCGGGAGGACTGCCCGGGCCTGTGCCCGGACTGCGGTGTACGGCTGGCGGACGCCGAACCCGGCCACCGCCACGACGTCGCCGACCCCCGATGGGCGGCGCTGCAGGACATGGCCGGCGACCTGGCGCCGGCTCCCCCCGGCCGGGGGGGCGGGAGCTCAGGCCCCCGTGGTTCATCCGACCGACGAGAAGGAAAGCAGGAGGGCTGACGTGGCCGTCCCCAAGCGGAAGAAGTCGCGCAGCAACACGCGGCACCGGCGTGCGCAGTGGAAGACCGCGGCGCCGAACCTGGTCGAGTGCCCGACGTGCCGCGACCACAAACTGCCCCACACCGCCTGCGCGACGTGCGGCACCTACGACCGGCGGCAGGTCATCACCCCGTCGTCCTGAGTGAACACTTCTCATCCTCGGCCGCCGGCACCCGGTGCCGGCGGCGGACCGGATGAGAGTCTCGGTCTTCTCGCATCCTGGGGGGCGGATCCGCGCGTACGGCGCGGCCCGCCCCCCGCGATGCGGCAGGACAGGCACCCGACCACCCGGCGCGTGACGTCGGCGTGGTGACCGGCGCGGACACTGCGCCCGGAGCCGTGGTGCACGCCGGGATCACCGACCGGCGCGCACCTCGTCTTCGCGGACCCTCCACGCCGAGCGTCCTCGCCGTCCCGGCCGTTCCGGCCGCGCGCCACAGACGCGACCGCGCCCTGCGCGGTGCACGGCCTGCGAGGAGGGCCCTGTGAGCGGCAAGAAAAGCGACCCCGCGCCGGATCGCGCGGAACTCAGCGGCGCGCTCGGCGTCGTCATCGACGGCGACCTGCTCGAACGCGCACTCACCCACCGTTCCTACGCCTACGAGAACGGCGGGCTGCCCACCAACGAGCGGCTGGAGTTCCTCGGCGACTCGGTGCTCGGCCTCGTCGTCACCGACACCCTGTTCCGGGGCCACCCCGACCTGCCCGAGGGGCAGCTGGCCAAGCTGCGCGCCGCCGTGGTCAACATGCGGGCCCTCGCGGGCGTCGCGCGGGGCCTCGGCGTCGGCGCCCACATCCGGCTCGGCCGCGGCGAGGAGGGCACCGGCGGCCGCGACAAGGCGTCGATACTGGCCGACACGCTGGAGGCGCTGATCGGCGCGGTCTACCTCGACCGCGGCCTGGACGAGGCGTCCGCCCTGGTGCACCGCCTCTTCGACGGGCTGATCACCCGTTCGGCGGGCCTCGGCGCCGGCCTGGACTGGAAGACCTCGCTGCAGGAGCTCACCGCGGTCGAGGAGCTCGGCGTCCCCGAGTACCACGTCGCCGAGAGCGGCCCCGACCACCAGAAGACGTTCCGTGCCACGGTACGGGTCGGCGGGACGGCCTACGGGGCCGGTGAGGGCCGCAGCAAGAAGGAGGCCGAGCAGCACGCCGCCGAGGCCGCCTGGAACGAGATCCGCCGGATCGTCGTGGAGCGTGAGGTCGCCGAGCAGGCAGATCAGACCGAGCAGGCAGACCAGGCAGATCAGGCCGAGGAGGCGCGGGAGGCCGGTCAGCGGCAGGCCGGTCAGGCGGCCCAGGCCGGTGCCTGAGCTTCCCGAGGTCGAGGTCGTCCGGCGCGGCCTGGAACGCTGGACGACCGGCCGCACCATCGAGTCCGCCGAGGTCCTGCACCCGCGGTCGGTGCGCCGCCACGAGCCCGGCCCGGCCGACTTCGCCGGACGCCTCGCCGGCCGCACCGCCCTGACACCCCGCCGCCGCGGCAAGTACCTGTGGGTGCCGCTGGGCGCGGACGGCGGCGGTGCGCCGGGGGAGGCGATGCTGGCCCACCTCGGGATGAGCGGCCAGCTGCTCGTCGGCGAGCCGGACCGGGAACGCGAAAGGCATCTGCGGGTCCGCATCGGCTTCGACGACGGCGGCCGCGACCTGCGCTTCGTCGACCAGCGCACGTTCGGGCATCTCATGGTCGCCGACCTGGTGCCCGACGTGATCGGCGGGCCGGGAGGCCCCGGGCTCGTCCCGGAGCCGATCGTGCACATCGCCGCCGATCCGCTGGAGGACGCCTTCGACGCCGAGGCGTTCTTCCGCGCCCTCCGCCGCCGCAGGACCGGGATCAAGCGGGCTCTGCTCGACCAGTCCCTGATCAGCGGCGTCGGCAACATCTACGCCGACGAGGCGCTGTGGCGGGCCAGGCTGCACTGGGCGCGGCCCACCGAGACGATGACGCGAGCGGAGGCCGCGCGCGTCCTGGAGGCCGCACAGGACGTCATGGGGGCCGCCCTGGCCGTCGGCGGGACGTCGTTCGACAGCCTGTACGTCAACGTGAACGGTGAGAGCGGTTACTTCGAACGGTCCCTGGACGCCTACGGGCGGCGCGACGAACCGTGCCGCCGCTGCGGCGCGCCGATCCGCCGCGACGAGTTCATGAACCGCTCGTCCTACACCTGCCCCGTGTGCCAGCCGCGTCCCCGCAGGGCACGGTATTAGGCGACCGGAGTCACGATCGAGATGGGGGGACGCGATGGACGGCGGTGACGAGGACATCGTCCGGCTCACGGCCTGGGTGCGCGGCCACGTCCAGGGAGTCGGTTTCCGCTGGTGGGTGCGGGCACGGGCGCTCGAGCTCGGCCTCGACGGCACCGCCGCCAACCTCGCCGACGGGCGCGTCGAGGTCGTCGCCGAAGGACCCCGCCGGAAATGCCGGCGGCTCCTGGAGCTGCTGGACGGCGACGCGCCCGCGGGCCTGCCCGGACGCCCCGGCAAGGTGACGGGCGTGACCTGCCGCTGGAGCGAGCCGCGCGGAGAGGGCTCCGGTTTCCATGAGCGCTGACCGGGTAGGGGGTTCCGGTTTATACCTGCTAAACTAGTAGAGGAAGGTTGTTACCGGCCTGTGATGTGCGTCTTGACCAGGACACCGGCCGGTGCGACTCTAGACGATACGCGCACCGACTTGATTCGATTCTCGTGCGTGATCCCTGCTGGTTACTCAGCGTGGAGGACCCTTAGTCATGGCGAAGGCTCTACTCGGCCACGTCGGCGGTCCCGACCCCCGGATGGTCGCGGAGATGCGGCGTCTTCAGCAGCGCGTACGTGATCTGGAAGCCGAGCTCGTACGGCTTCAGGCAGAGAACGACGCGCTCGCGACGGCGCCGGACGACGATGTGATGTCCCTTGCGGTCAAGGACCGTGAACCCGCGCTGACCTGATCAGCGCCTTTCTCAAGAGTGGACAGGGACGCCACGACCTGGCGTCCCTTGTTTATTGCAGCGCCCCTGGCGGTCGTGTAGCCGGCCTCCGGCCTTGGCGGCCCTTCCTTCTTCGGCGGGCACCGCGGTGCGATCGCATGGTGGCCGCGATGGCCGGTTCGGGTGCCCGGTCCTGTTCCCTTCGGGCCTGGCGGTGCGGGTGTACCCTCGGGCTGATGTACGGGGAACGGTCAGGATCCGGTCAAACCTTGGTACGCATTCTGCCTGTCCGAATCTGATGGCAGCTGTAGCGATCGGCGGAATTCGGGGCATCCGGTGGTGCATGACCGCCGTGACCCGAATCCAGTGCGGCGACCGCGCGTCCCGTGCCCGAGCCGACCTCGGCCGTTGTATAACGAACACGGCCGGCCGGCCATCGCCCAGTCACCTCAGGAGGACGGCGGACGCGTGTACCTGAAGAATTTGACGCTGCGCGGCTTCAAGTCCTTCGCGTCCTCCACCACGCTGAAGTTCGAGCCGGGCATCACCGCCGTCGTCGGGCCGAACGGGTCGGGCAAGTCCAACGTCGTCGACGCACTGGCCTGGGTCATGGGGGAGCAGGGCGCCAAGTCGCTGCGCGGCGGCAAGATGGAGGACGTCATCTTCGCCGGCACCGCCAGCCGGGCGCCGCTCGGCCGGGCCGAGGTCGTGCTGACGATCGACAACTCCGACGGCGCGCTGCCGATCGACTACACCGAGGTCACGATCAGCCGGCTGATGTTCCGGTCCGGCAGCAGCGAGTACGCGATCAACGGGGACTCGTGCCGGCTCCTCGACATCCAGGAGCTGCTGTCCGACTCCGGCATCGGCCGCGAGATGCACGTCATCATCGGGCAGGGCCAGCTCGACCGCGTCCTGCACTCGGGCCCCGAAGGGCGCCGCGCGGTGATCGAAGAGGCCGCGGGTGTCCTGAAGCACCGCAAGCGCAAGGAGAAGGCGCTCCGCAAGCTGGACGCGATGCAGGGGAACCTGACCCGCGTCCAGGACCTCACCGGTGAGCTGCGGCGGCAGCTGAAGCCGCTGGGGAGGCAGGCGGAGATCGCGCGCAAGGCCGCCGTCATCCAGGCCGACCTGCGTGACGCCCGGTTGCGGCTGCTGGCCGACGACCTGGTCACCTTGCGGACGAGGCTTGAGCAGGAGGCGGCCGACGAGGCCGCCGTCCGGGAGCGCCGCACCGAGACGGAGCGGGCGCTGGCCGAGGCGCAGGAACGCGAGGCCGTGCTGGAGGCCGAGGAGGCCGAGCAGGCGCCCAGGCTCGCGCTCGTGCAGGACACGTGGTTCCGGCTGTCGGCGCTGAAGGAGCGGTTGCGGGGCGTCGCCGATCTCGCGGCCGAGCGGCATCGCAATGCCGCCGAAGCGCGCGATGAGGAACGGCGCGGCCGCGATCCCGAGGAGATGGAGCGCGAGGCCGCCGAGGTCCGCGAGCAGGAAGACATGCTCCGGGAGGCGCTGGAGGCGGCGCAGGACGGGCTTTCCGCGGCCGTCGAGGAGCGGTCGGGAGCAGAGGAGGCCCTGGCCGCCGAGGAACGGCGGCTGCAGGCCGCCGCGCGTGCCGCGGCCGACCGGCGGGAGGAGCTGGCCCGGCTGCGGGGACGGGTCGAGGCGCTGCGCAGCAAGGCCGCGGCCGGACGCTCGGAGATCGGCCGGCTCGCCGAGGCGCGGGAGGAGGCCGGGCAGCGCGCCGAGTCCGCGCAGGCCGAGTTCGAGGCGTTCGAGGCCGAGGTCGTGGAGGACCCGGAGTTGGCCGCCGAGCACGAGGTGGCCCAGGAGGCGCTCGCCACCGCCAAGGACGCCGCCGAGGCGGCGCGGGCGGCGGTGGAGGGTCCCCGGCGGGCCCTGAAGGAGGCCCGGTCGGCCGTGGGTTCCGCGCGGTCGGCGGACCAGGCGGCGCAGAAGAAGGTCACGGCGTTGCAGGCCCGGATCGAGGCCCTCGATCTGACGCTGGCCAGCGCCGCCGACGGCGGGGAGGCCCTCCTGGCCGCGGGGGCGGACGGTTCGCTGGAAGGCGTCCTCGGGACGGTGGCGTCGCTGCTGAACGTCCGTCCCGGCTATGAGACCGCGATCGCGGCCGCGCTCGGCAACGCGGCCGAGGCCATCGCCGTCGGCTCGCTGGATACGGCCGAAGCCGCGCTGACGCTGCTGCGTTCCCGCGATGCCGGACGTGCCGGGCTGCTCGTCGGCGGGGGAGCGGCAGTGGCGGGCGGGCGGCTCCCCGGGGTCGACTATGCGGTCGACGCCGTGACGGTGCCGGATGCGGTGCGTCCTGCGGTCGAGCACCTTCTGCGTGACATCGCCGTTGTGGACGATGTCCCGTCCGCTGCCGGGCTGGTGCGCAGGGAGCCTTCTCTGCGGGCCGTCACCCGCGATGGGGAGCTTGTCGGCGCCCACTGGGCTCAGGGCGGCGCAGCGGGTGGAGGGCAGAGCCTCCTGCAGATGCGCGCGACGCTCGATGAGGCCACCGAGGACCTGGCGGCCGCCGAGACGGCGGCGGGTGTCGCGGCCGACGACCTCACGGCGTCCATGGAGCGGGAGCAGGCGGCGCAGACGGCGGTGGAAGCCGCCGAAGCGACCGCTAACGAGACCCAGTCAGGGGTCAACCGGGCGCAGGCGGAGCTTGACCGCGTCCGCGCGCGCTTGCGTGAGTTCGACGCGCAGGCCGCTCAGGAGGCCAAGCGCGCCGCCCGCCTGGAGGCCGACGTCCGCGCCGCCAGGGGCGAGGCGGAGCGGCTGACCAAGGCGCTCGACGCGGCGAACGAATCTCTGGAGCGCGACACCGAGGCGGCAGAGGAACTGGCGATGCGGCTCGCCGAGGCGGAGGAGGCCGCGGAGGTCGCCGACGAGGCCGGGCATGACACGCAGGCCCGCGACGAGCTGAACGCCCGCTGCCAGGAACTGCGCAGCGTCGAGATGGAGTCGAGGCTGACGGTCCGCACCGCCGAGGAACGCGTCCAGGCCATCGCCGGCCGCGCCGACGCGCTCGAACGCGGTGCCCGCCGCGAGCGCGAGGAACGCGCCCGCGCCGCCCAGCGCCGCGCCCGACGCGAGGAGCAGGCGAGGGTCGCCAAGGCCGTCCACCGGGGCGCCAGGACCGCCCTGGACCGCATCGAGCACTCCCTGGACGCGGCCGTACGGCGGCGGGAGGCCGCCGAACAGGCCAAGGCCGCCCGCGAGGCGGAGCTGAAGGTCGTGCGGACCCAGGTCCGCGAGCTGTCCGGGACGCTCGAACGCCTGGTCAACGTCGTGCACGGCAACGAGGTCGCCCGCGCCGAGCAGCGGCTCCGGCTGGAGCAGTACGAGCAGCGGGCCCTGGACGAGTTCGGCCTGGAGGTCGAGTCCCTGGTGTCGGAGTACGGGCCGGACCAGCTCGTCCCGCCCGATCCCGACAAGGGGGAGGACGCGCGGCCCGTCCCGTACGAACGGGCCGTCCAGGAGAAGCGCGCCAAGACCGCCGAGCGGCAGCTCAACCAGCTCGGCAAGGTGAACCCGCTCGCGCTGGAGGAGTTCTCCGCGCTGGAGGAGCGGCACGCGTTCCTCACCTCGCAGCTGGAGGACCTGAAGAAGACCCAGCGGGAGCTGCTCGGCCTCGTCAAGGAGGTGGACGACCGCGTCCAGCAGGTGTTCGGCACCGCCTACGACGACACCGCTCGCGAGTTCGAGCGGATTTTCGCGCGGCTGTTCCCCGGCGGGGAGGGCAGCCTGTCGCTCACCGAGCCGGACGACATGCTCGCCACCGGCGTCGAGGTCGCGGCCCGCCCGCCCGGCAAGAAGGTCAAGCGGCTGTCGCTGCTGTCTGGCGGCGAGCGGTCCCTGGTGGCGATCGCGTTCCTCGTCGCGGTCTTCAAGGCCCGCCCGTCGCCGTTCTACGTCCTGGACGAGGTCGAGGCCGCACTGGACGACACCAACACGCAGCGGCTGCTCACCGTCTTCGAGGAGCTGCGCGAGGCGTCCCAGCTGATCGTGATCACTCACCAGAAGCGGACGATGGAGGGAGCCGACGCCCTCTACGGCGTCAGCATGCGCGGGGACGGCGTCACCCAGGTGGTCAGCCAGCGGCTGCGCGACTGAGTTCGTGCACGAATTTTCACATGACAGAAATATCGGTCACCCTTTCATTGGAACGTTACATCGCCCAGCGTTCCGCATTTCGGACGGGTCCCGAGATGTGGTCTGTATTATTTTCGGGCTCCAATAACTACTTGGTCACGACGCATTCCTGCCGGTGACAGGGAAGTGGCGCGACCGTCGTACACCGACCGTGACGCCGTGACGACGCTGGCGGACTTGTGCGGGTCGAAGTCCATCCACTACCCATATGCACCGTTGGTTCTCCGGCTTCCCTCACCGGACAAACCCCGCCCGGTACGGAGAACCGCTCGGAAGGTGACGCCCGTGGACCCGCAGAAACTCAAAGACAATTTCGCCCTCGTCGGCACGAACGGCGTCGACGTGGCAGAATATTTCTACGCAGACCTATTCGCCCGGGAACCGCAGCTCAGGTCGATGTTCCCGGCGGCGATGGCCAAGCAGCACGAGGTCCTTCTCGCCGCGCTGTCCCAGATCGTCTCGACCGTCGACGACACCGACGCGCTCGTCCCGTTCCTGCAGGACCTCGGCCGGCGGCACCACGGTTTCGGGGTCCTCGGCGACCACTACGCCCCCGTCGGAGCCAGCCTCCTGGCGACCCTCGCCTACTTCAGCGGCCCCGAATGGAACGCGGACCTCGAACGCGACTGGACGGCCGCCTACGGGCTCGTCGCCCAGGTCATGACAGAGGCCGCGGCCGAGCCCGTCTCCTGATCCGGCCCGCATCCTGATCTGACATGGACGCCCAGCGCCTCAAGGACAGCTTCGACCACGTCGCCGGACAGGGCGACCAGGTCGCGCTGTTCTTCTACTCCGACCTCTTCGTCCGCAACCCCCACCTGCGCGACATGTTCCCGATCGGGATGAGCGGCCAGCGCGACAAGCTGCTGCGCGCCCTCGGGCACATCGTCTCCCGGGTCGATGACCTGCCCGCCCTCGTCCCGTTCCTCCAGCAGCTCGGCCGCGACCACCGCAGGTTCGGGATCGTCGCCGAGCATTACCCGCACGTCGGCGCCAGCCTCCTCGCCACCGTGCGGCACTTCTGCGGGCCGTCCTGGAGCGACGACGTCGAGGGCGACTGGAACGCCGCCTACAGCCTGGTCGCCAAGGTCATGCTGGAGGCCGCCGACGAGAACGCCCTCACAAGCCCCGCCTGGTGGAACGGCCAGGTCCTCGGTGTCGAACGGCGACGGTTCGACATCAGCGTCCTGCGCGTCCAGCCGGACCGGCCGCTGCCCTACCGGCCCGGCCAGTCGGTCGCGCTGGAGGTGCCGGCCCGGCTGCGGCACTGGCGCTACTACTCGATGGCGAACGCCCCCCGTCCCGACCACACCGTGGACTTCCACATCCGGCTCGTCGACGGCGGCCCGGTGAGCCCCGTCCTGGTGCGCGGAACCGAGACCGGTGACCGGGTCCGGATGGGCGCCCCCGTCGGCACGCTCACGCTGGACGAGGCGTCCGGGCGGGATGTCCTCCTGGTGGCGGGCAGCACCGGCCTGGCCCCGCTCAAGGCGATCCTGGAGCAGATCTCGCAGCGCGCCGCCCCTCCGCGCGTGCACCTGTTCTTCGGCGCCCGCACCAGGGACGGCCTGTACGACCTGGAAGACCTGACCAAACTGGCCGGCGAGTTCCGCTGGCTCACCGTCGTGCCCACCGTGTCGGACGAGTCCGGCGGCCACGGCTTCTCCGCCCTGCTCCAGTCAGGGCTCCAATCGGGGCTCCAGCCGGGACCCCAAGCGGGCGACGACGACGTCGAGCACGGAAATCTGTCGGACGTCGTGGCCAGGCACGGCCCCTGGGACGGCCACGACGCCTACGTGTGCGGGCCGTCCGCGATGGTCGGGCACACGGTCGAGCAGCTCACGCGGCTCGGCGTCGCCCGCGACCGCATCCGGCTGGAAACCTTCGCAGACGCACAGAGGTGAGCGCGTTGAACTCCCCGAACCTTCCCGTCGTCTCCGCGGGCACGCGGCTGACCCCGGGCGAACTGCAGTCGGTGGTCTTCGCCCGGGCCGCCCTCGGCCGCCGCGGATACGACGAGGAGCAGGTCCGCAACTTCCTGGCGTACGTCGAGCGGGAACTCGTCCAGATCTTCGGCGACAAGGCGGCCCTCGCCGACGAGGTCGACCGGCTGCGCGCCCAGGCGGCCAAGGGCACACCCGGCGTGATGGCGCCCGAGGACGCCCACTTCCAGGCCGTCCGCATCCTCTCGCAGGCCCAGCAGACCGCCGACCTGTACGTCGCGGACGCCGAGCGCTACACGCGCGAGCTGGCCCACGAGGCCAGGCTGCACCGGGAGGCGATCCTGTCCGACGCCAAGGGACGCGCCGAGCACATGCTGGAGGACGCCCACCGCAAGGCCGCCGCGGTTGCCGACGCGGCCGTCCGCAACGCCGAACAGACCGCGCCGCCGCCCGTCATCCGCCAGGAGGCCCCGCCGGCCGACGAGCGACGCGCCATGGAACGGGAGATCGCCTACCTGCGCACCTACAGCGACGTCTACCGCACCCACCTCCGCTCCTACCTGGAGGCCCTTCTGCGAAACGTTGACGAGTGGGAGAACTCCGAGCGCGCGTCACTGCCCGCCCCCGGGCCCGCACAGTGATCACGGCCTGCGTCGGAAGGGGGGTTCCAGGGGGCCGCCCCCCGGGGTAGACACCTTCTGGAAAACTGGGGGCGCTATGGAATATCTGATCGTCATCGCCGCGCTGGCCGCGGTCGCACTGATCGTCGGCGGCGTCATGCTGCTGCGGCCCCGTCGCGGGCGGCCGCGGCCGCCCGCCGAGCGGCCCACGGAACGGGCGGGAGGAGCGACCGCCGCCGACGAGGCGGAGGGCGGCGCCCCCACCATCGAGAGGGCGCCGCCGACGGAGGTACCGCCGCCGCGGCCCACGGTCGAGATCGAGAGGCCGCCGCCCGGTGCGGGCAGGCTGGTCCGGCTGCGCGCCCGCCTCGCCCGCTCCCAGAACACCTTCGGCAAGACCCTCCTCGTCCTGCTGTCGCGCGAAACGCTCGACGACGACGCCTGGGAGGAGATCGAGGACACCCTGATCACGGCCGACATGGGCGCGGCCGTGGCCCGCCAGGTCACCGACGACCTGCGGACCCGGGTCCAGGTCCTCGGCACCCGCGAGGTGGGCGAGGTCCGCGAGCTGCTCAAGCAGGAGCTCGTCAAGCAGATCGGCCCGGATCTGGACCGCTCCCTCCGGACCGAGGCGCCGGGGGACCGTCCCGCCGTGATGATGGTCGTCGGCGTCAACGGCACGGGCAAGACCACCACCTGCGGCAAGCTCGGCCGGGTCCTCGTCGGCGACGGCAAGACCGTCCTGCTCGGCGCCGCCGACACCTTCCGCGCCGCCGCCGCCGACCAGCTGGAGACGTGGGGCAACCGGGTCGGGGCGCAGGTCGTCCGCAAGGAGGAGGGCTCCGACCCCGCCAGCGTCGCGTTCGACGCCGTCAAGCAGGGCATCGACACCAAGGTCAACGTGGTGATCGTCGACACCGCCGGCCGGCTGCACACCAAGACCGGGCTGATGGACGAGCTGGGCAAGGTCAAGCGCGTCGTGGAGAAGCAGGCCACGGTCGACGAGGTGCTGCTCGTCCTGGACGCCACCACCGGGCAGAACGGCATGCAGCAGGCCCGCGTCTTCGCGGAGGTCGTCAACATCACGGGTATCGCGCTGACCAAGCTGGACGGCACCGCGAAGGGCGGCATCGTCGTCCAGGTGCAGCGGGAACTGGGCGTCCCGGTCAAGCTGGTCGGGCTGGGGGAGGGCCCGGACGATCTGGCCCCCTTCGAACCCGAGGCCTTTGTGGACGCGATCCTGGGAGACTGAAAAAAGGTCCAATGTCGCCTAAATAAGGCATGTGAGGTTTCGGAAACACCGGCGAAACACGCCGGGGTCGGTTTTCACACCGAGGAAACGTAAGAGCCCCTCAGGTGAAACGGCCGCGCCAGAGTCTCTGAGCAGTCACGTTCCCTGGCGAGGAGGGACTCTCTCAGAGATGAAGATCGATAGCGGTAACACCGCGTGGATACTGACGAGCGCGGCGCTCGTGCTGCTGATGACACCGGGGCTGGCCTTCTTCTACGGAGGCATGAGCCGGGCCAAGAGCGTGCTCAACATGATGATGATGAGCTTCGTCAGCATCGCCGTCGTCGGCATGGCGTGGGTCGTCTACGGCTGGTCCCTGGCGTTCACCTCCGGCGGCGGGCTCAGCTCGTTCATCGGCGGGTTCGGCGAATGGGGACTGGTCGGCCTGGAGACCGCCGCCACCGCCGACGACGGCACCGGCATCCCGAAGCTGGTGTTCGTGGCCTTCCAGGCGACGTTCGCCATCATCACCGTCGCGCTCATCAGCGGCGCGGTCGCGGACCGTGCCAAATTCGGGGCCTGGGTCGTGTTCACCCTGGCCTGGGTGACGCTCGTGTACTTCCCGATCGCCCACTGGGTCTGGTGGTCGGACGGCGAAGAGGGCGGCCAGGCCGGCTGGATCTTCGAACTCGGCGCACTCGACTTCGCGGGCGGCACCGTCGTCCACATCAACGCGGGAGTCGCGGCGCTCGCCCTGGTACTCGTCCTCGGCAAGCGCAGGGGCTGGCCGAAGGAGCCGATGCGCCCGCACAACCTGCCGTTCGTCCTGCTCGGCGCCGGGCTGCTGTGGTTCGGCTGGTTCGGCTTCAACGCCGGCTCGGCCGGCGCCGCCAACGAGGTCGCGGGCGTCGCGTTCATCAACACGCTCGTCGCGACCTGCGCCGCCGCGTTCGCCTGGATCGTCGTCGAAAAGCTGCGGGACGGCTCGTCCACCACGCTCGGCCTCGCGTCCGGTGTCGTCGCCGGACTCGTCGCCATCACCCCGGCCTGCGCGTTCGTCACCCCGCTCGGCGCCATCGCCGTCGGACTCGTCGCCGGCGCGGTCTGCGCCTTCGCGGTCAGCCTCAAGTACAAACTCGGCTACGACGACGCGCTCGACGTGGTCGGCGTCCACATGGTCGGCGGCATCGTCGGCGCCCTGCTGATCGGCCTCCTGGCCACCACCGCGGTCAACGACGGCGGCGCCGACGGGCTGTTCGCCGGTGGCGGGCTGTCGCTGCTCGGCAAGCAGGCGGTGGCGGTTCTGGCCACCCTCGCCTACTCGTTCGTCGTCACCTACCTGATCGCCAAGCTCATCGACCTGGTGATGGGCTTCCGCATCAGCGAGGACGACGAGGCCGCCGGAATCGACAGCACCGCGCACGCGGAGACCGCCTACGACTTCGGCACCATCCGGACGGGCGGCGGTTCCGGTGCGACCCTGGCCGCGGCGGCCGCGCCCGCCCCCGCCGCGGACGCGGAGAAGCCCGAGGACGCGGCCAAGAAGGTGGAGGCGTAGGCGATGAAGCTCATCACGGCGGTCATCAAGCCGTTCAAGCTCGACGAGGTCAAGAAGGCCCTGGAGACCTTCGGGGTCAAGGGCCTGACCGTCAGCGAGGCCAGCGGCTACGGCCGGCAGAAGGGGCACACCGAGGTCTACCGCGGCGCCGAGTACCAGGTCGACCTGGTGCCCAAGCTGCGCGTCGAGGTCCTCGTCGAGTCCGAGGACGCCGACGACATCATCGACGTGATCGTCAAGGCGGCCCGCACCGACAAGATCGGCGACGGCAAGGTGTGGGCCGTCCCGGTCGACACCGTCGTCCGGGTCCGCACCGGCGAGACCGGCCCGGAAGCCCTCTGAGGCACCCGGTGACCCTCGCCGCCCCGCCGCCCGGAGACCGCGGCCCGGGCCGTCCCGGCGCCGGCGGCTCCGGGACGGCCGGGGACGTGGCCGACGCGGCCCGTGCCGCCCTCGCGGCGGCGCGGGCCGCGCGCGCCGCGGACCTGGACCGCTGGCTGGGCTCACTCCTCGCGGACCGCCACGTCCCCGGCGACGTGGCGCTCGCCGCGGTCGGCAGCCACGCCCGCCGCGAGCTGACACCCGGCGGTGACCTCGACCTCGTCCTCCTGCACCGCGGCCGCGCGGACGTCGCCGGCGTCGCCGACCGCGTCTGGTATCCGGTCTGGGACTCGGGGCTCCGCCTCGACCACTCCGTCCGCACCGTCCACGAGGCCCGCACCGTGGCGCGCGGCGACATGAAGGCCGCACTCGGGCTCCTGTCGGCCCGCCGGATCGCGGGCGACCACACGCTCGTCGACGAACTGCGCACCGCCGTCCTCACCGACTGGCGCGCCGACGCCCCCCTCCGGCTGGCCGAACTGGCGGCGATGTGCCGCGAACGCTGGGACGACCAAGGCGAACTGGCGTTCCTCCAGGAACCCGATCTGAAGGAGGCGCGCGGCGGGCTGCGCGACGTCCACGTCATGCACGCCGTCGCCGCGGCCTGGGTGGCGTCCGCCCCCGGCGCCCGGGTCCGGGCGGCCCACGACCTCCTGCTGGACGTACGGCACGTCCTGCACGAGGTCACCGGCCGGTCCACCGACCGCCTCGTCCTGCAGGAACACGAATCCGTCGCCCGGGCCCTCGGCCTCCCGGACGCGAACGTCCTGCAGCGATCGATCGCGGAGGCCGCCCGCACGATCACCTACGCGGCCACCCACCTGTGGCGCCGCGTGGACCGCTACACCAAGGCCCGGCCCCACCCATCGTCCGGCCCGGCCCCGCGGGGGGTGGAGCGGCGCGGTGTCGAGCGGCGGCCCGTCGGGGACGGCGCCGTCGAACACGAAGGCGAGGTCGTCCTGGCGCGGAACGCCGACCTGAACGACCCCGCGCTCGTGCTCCGCGTCGCCGCGGCCGCCGCCCAGGCGGGCCTGCCGATCGCACCCGCCACGGTCGCCCGGCTCGCCGAGCGCGCCGTCCTGCCGCGGACGCCCTGGCCCGCCGCCGCCCGCGACGCCCTCGTGTCCCTGCTCGGCGCCGGGCCCGCCGCCATCGGCGTCTGGGAGGCCCTCGACCAGGCCGGGCTGATCGTCCGGCTGCTGCCCGACTGGGAGCACGTCCGCAACCGCCCGCAGCGCAACCCGGTGCACCGCTTCACCGTTGACCGCCACCTGGTGGAGGCCGCCGCGGGAGCCGCCGCCCTCACCCGCGAGGTCGCCCGGCCCGACCTCCTCCTCGTCGGTGCCCTCCTGCACGACATCGGCAAGGGCCGGCCCGGCGACCACTCCGCCACCGGCGCCGTCATCGCCCGCGACATCGGCGCCCGCCTCGGCTTCCCCGACGACGACGTCCGGGTCCTGGAGACCCTCGTCCGCCACCACCTGCTCCTGCCCGAGACCGCCACCCGCCGCGACCTCGACGACCCGGTGACCGTCCAGACCGTCACCGCCGCCGTCTCCCGGGTGCCCGGCCGCGAACGCGAGATCATCGACCTCCTCGCCGCCCTCGCCATCGCCGACGGCAACGCCACCGGACCCGCCGCCTGGGGTGCCTGGAAGGCGGGCCTGGTCGCCGAACTGGCCCGCCGCGCCGCCGCCGCGCTGTCCGGCGGAACACCGCCGCCCGCCCCCGCGCTCGGATCCGATCAACTGGCCCTGGCCCGCCACGACGGCGCCGCCGTCCGCGTCACCGGATCGCGCATCACCATCGCAGCCCCGGACCGTCCCGGCCTTCTGTGGCGCGCCGCCGGCGTCCTGGCCCTCCACCGCCTGGCGGTGAAGACGGCCCGCACCATCTCCTCCCCGGAAGGCTCCGGCGGGACGGCCGTGCTGGACTTCACGGCCGTGCCCGAGTACGGGACGCCGCCGGATCCGGCCAGCCTGGAGGCGGATCTGCGGCGCATGCTCGCGGACCGGCTCGATGTGGCCGACCGCCTCGAACGCCGCGCCCGGTCGGCGCGGGTGCGTCCGGGCGTGACGGTTCCCCCGCCCCGGGTGATGATCTTGGACGACGCGTCCCGCACCGCCACCGTCGTCGAGGTGCGCGCACACGACCGCCCGGGGCTGCTCTGGCGGATCGGGCAGGCGCTGGGCGCGAGCGGCCTGCAGGTCCGCGCGGCGCAGGTCGACACCCTCGGCGCCGAGGCCGTGGACGTCTTCTACGTGGTGGACGAACATGGCCGCCCCCTGGACGACCCCGCCGCCCTCGAGACCGCCCGCGTCGAGGTTCTGGCGGCCCTGCACTAGCTTCGCAGCCCTGCACCGACTTCACCCGCTCGTAGAACACGCACCCGTCTCCGCCGGGCCGCCCGGGAACAGGATCGTGCTCGGGGCCGGAGGAGTGATCCAGCCCGGGAACGATGCGATATGAGCGCCTTCCCGGAACGGGCTCGGCGAGAGGGGTGGGGCTCGGCCGGTGACCCGATACGCTGATAGGCGATCCCAGACGCTTTCCAAGGACGGTCCAGACACGTGTTCGAGACGCTCTCCGACCGGTTGACGACGGTCTTCTCGTCGCTGCGCAGCAAGGGCCGGCTCTCCGAGGCCGACATCGACGCCACGGCCCGCGAGATCCGGATCGCGCTACTTGAGGCCGACGTCGCGCTGCCCGTGGTCAAGGACTTCATCGCGGAGGTCAAGGAGCGGGCGCGAGGCTCGGAGGTCTCGCAGGCGCTGAACCCGGCACAGCAGGTCGTCAAGATCGTCAACGAGGAGCTCATCAACATCCTCGGTGGCGAGACCCGCCGGATCAGGCTGGCCAAGACCCCGCCCACCGTGATCATGCTCGCGGGCCTTCAGGGGGCGGGCAAGACGACCCTCGCGGGCAAACTGGCCCGGTGGCTGAAGCAGGAGGGCCACGCGCCGATGCTCGTGGCCGCCGACCTGCAGCGTCCCAACGCCGTCCAGCAGTTGGAGATCGTCGGCCAACGGGCCGGGGTGCCGGTGTTCGCGCCCGAGCCGGGCAGCGGCGTCGGCGACCCGGTGGACGTGGCGCGCCGGTCGATCGACCAGGCGCGGCAGGCCCAGCACGACGTCGTCGTCATCGACACCGCGGGACGTCTCGGCGTCGACACCGAGATGATGCAGCAGGCCATCGACATCCGGGACGCCGTCGACCCCGACGACGTGCTGTTCGTCGTCGACGCCATGGTCGGCCAGGACGCGGTCAACACCGCCCAGGCGTTCATGGACGGCGTCGGCTTCGACGGCGTCGTCCTCACCAAGCTCGACGGCGACGCCCGCGGCGGCGCGGCGCTCTCGGTCCGGCACGTCACCGGCCGGCCGATCATGTTCGCCTCGACGGGCGAGAAGCTCGAGGAGTTCAGCGTCTTCCACCCGGACCGCATGGCGGGCCGGATCCTCGACATGGGCGACATCCTCACCCTGATCGAGCAGGCCGAGCAGGCGTTCGACGCCGAGCAGGCCGAGAAGATGTCCAGCAAGTTCGCCTCGGGCGAGGACTTCACGCTCGAGGACTTCCTCGAGCAGATGATGATGATCCGCAAGCTCGGCCCGATCGGCAACCTGCTCGGCATGATGCCGGGCATGGGGCAGGTCCGCGATCAGATCAGCCAGATCGACGACAAGGACCTGGACCGCATCGCCGCGATCATCCGCTCGATGACTCCCCAGGAACGCTCCCAGCCCAAGATCATCAACGGTTCGCGGCGGGCCCGCATCGCGAGCGGTTCGGGCGTCGCCGTCGGCGAGGTCAACAGCCTGGTCACCCGGTTCTTCGACGCGCAGAAGATGATGCGCCAGATGGCCGGCGGGATGGGCATCCCCGGCATGCCCGGCGGACGGAAGAAGGCGACCAAGGCGGCGAAGGCGTCCAAGAACAAGAAGGGCAGGCAGCGCAGCGGCGACCCGCGCAAGCGTGCCGGCAAGGACCGGCAGGACGACCGGCAGCCCGCGGCCGACGGCATGCCCCAGGGGCTGCCCCCCGGTCTCGGCGGTGGTCCGGGCGGCCTTCCTCCCGGTCTCGGCGGCCAGCTCCCGCCCGGCCTGCAGATGCCCGACCTGAGCAAGCTCCAAGGCCGCAAGAAGAAGTGACCGCGCTCGTCCGGGGCTCGGGGGCCGGGTGATGGCGGCCGAGCCCGCCGGTCCCGGACACGGCATCGCGCGATTGCGCTTTTACCGCCATCGTCTGGCAGAATGATTGGCTGGAAACCCGGAATCGTGAGGCGCCCTCTCTCGTCCTGCGCGGCCGGAGTCCATCGGGCGGCCGTAGGCCGGTGTTCCCCACCTGGCACGGGCCCGCCCATCCTGTAATGAAGTCTGGAGTACACCACACCCGTGGCAGTCAAGATCAAGCTCAAGCGTCTGGGGAAGATCCGGAACCCGCAGTACCGGATCATCGTCGCCGACGCCCGCACCAAGCGTGACGGGCGCGCCATCGAGGAGATCGGGCTCTACCAGCCCAAGCAGGAGCCGTCGCTCATCAAGATCGACTCTGAGCGGGCCCAGTACTGGCTCGGCGTCGGCGCGCAGCCGACCGAGCCCGTCCGCAACCTGCTGAAGATCACCGGCGACTGGCAGAAGTTCAAGGGCGAGCCGGGTGCCGAGGGCACCCTCAAGGTCGCCGAGCCGAAGGCCGACAAGAAGGCCGCGTTCGAGGCCGCCGTCAAGGAGTCGATGGGCGACGTCGAGGCCGCGGCCCCCGCGACCAAGGGCAAGAAGAAGGCCGAGCCGAAGAAGGCCGAGCCGAAGAAGTCCGAGGCGAAGGCCGCCGAGAAGTCCGCCGACAAGTCCGAGGCGAAGGCCGCCGAGACCACCGAAGCTAAGAGCGAGGGCTGACAGTGCTCGAAGAAGCGCTCGAGCACCTGGTCCGCGGGATCGTGGACAACCCGGACGACGTCCGGGTCCGCGCCCGCCGGATCCGGGGCGGCCGGGTCCTCGAGGTGCGCGTGCACCCCGAGGACCTCGGGAAGGTCATCGGCCGCAGCGGTCGCACCGCCAAGGCCCTGCGCACGGTGATCAGCGCCCTTTCCGGTGGTCGCTATGTGCGCGTTGACCTGCTCGACGTCAACGAGGTCCGCTGAGTGGCGTTCCGATGAGCGAACCGCTCGTGGTGGGACGGATCGGACGGCCGCACGGCGTCCGCGGTGAGGTCGCCGTCGATGTCCGTACGGACGAACCGGAATCCCGGTTCGCCGAGGGCACGCAGATCGTCACCGACCCGCCGGCCACCGGCCCCCTCACCATCGAGCGTGTCCGCTGGCATTCGGGACGCCTGCTCGTGCGCTTCGCCGGGATCGGCGACCGCGGTGCCGCGGAGGAACTGCGCGGCACCTGGCTCGTCGTCGACCCCGGTGACATCCCCCCGTCCGCCGACCCGGACGACTTCCACGACCAGGAACTGATCGGCCTCACCGTCGTCACCGCGGACGGCACCGACGTCGGCGAGGTCGCCGACGTCCTGCACCACGGCCAGGACCTCCTGGTCGTGCGCGGCGACGCCGGCGAGAAACTGGTCCCGTTCGTGGCGGCGCTCGTCCCCGAGGTGGACGTCCCCGGGGGGCGGCTCGTGATCGACCCGCCCCCCGGACTGCTCGACCCATCATGAGACTCGACATCGTCACGATCTTTCCCGAGTACTTCGCCGCCCTGGACATCTCGCTCATCGGCAAGGCCCGCCGGGGCGGCCTGCTGGACGTGCACGTCCACGACCTGCGCGACTGGACCCACGACCGGCACCGCACCGTCGACGACACCCCGTACGGCGGCGGCCCCGGCATGGTCATGAAACCTGAGCCCTGGGGCGAAGCCCTCGACACCATCGCCCCGCCCGCACCGGGCCCGCACGCCTCCGGCGCCGGACCGGTGTCCTCACCACCGCGGCCCTCGGGCGAACCCCCGACACCCCCACCACCGCCCGACCCGCTGCCGCGGCTGATCATTCCGACGCCGAGCGGGCGGCCGTTCACCCAGGCCGACGCGGCCCGTTACGCCGCCGAACCCTGGCTGCTCTTCGCCTGCGGCCGCTACGAAGGCATCGACACCCGGGTCGCGGCGGAAGCCCGCACCCGGATGCCCGTGGACGAGGTCAGCCTCGGCGACTTCGTGCTCGCCGGCGGAGAGGTCGCCGTCCTGGTCATGGTCGAGGCGATCGGGCGTCTCCTGCCCGGAGTGCTCGGCAACGCCGACTCGGTCGCCGACGACTCCTTCGCGCCGGGCGCCATGGAGTCGCTGCTGGAGGGCCCCGTCTACACGAAACCACCCGTCTGGCGTGAGCGTCCCGTCCCGGACGTCCTCCTGTCCGGACACCACGGCGCGATCGCCCGCTGGCGGCGCGACGAGGCGCTCCGCCGCACCGCGCGGCACCGGCCCGAACTGCTCGCCCGACTCGCACCGGAGGACCTCGACACGCGGGATCGCGCCGTGCTGCGCGAGGCCGGTTTTCCGGTTGACGGCGAAGGTATGGCAGACTGAAGCGTTCGTGCGTCCAGTTCGCACGGCACCCCACGACCACTTTCCGCGGCGCGACGCCCCCACCGAAGACCCACTGGGGCCTCTCGACGCCCGCGTTCGACCATGAGGAACCGCAGCGATGCACACCCTGATCCAGGAGATCGAGAAGGCCGCGATGCGCGCCGACGTGCCGGACTTCCGTCCGGGCGACACGCTGAAGGTGCATGTGCGTGTCACCGAGGGCAACCGGAGCCGAATCCAGGTCTTCCAGGGCGTGGTGATCCGGCGGCAGGGCGGCGGCGCCCGTGAGACCTTCACCGTCCGCAAGGTCAGCTACAGCGTCGGCGTCGAGCGGACGTTCCCGATCAACAGCCCCTCCATCGACAAGATCGAGGTCGTCACCCGCGGCGACGTCCGCCGCGCCAAGCTCTACTACCTGCGCAACCTGCGCGGCAAGGCCGCGCGGATCAAGGAGAAGCGCGACCACTGAGCCCCTCTTCCTCCGCCGCCGAGACCGCGATCCGTGTGCCCGCCGAGGATGAGAAGGACTCGTTGAGCGGATGAACCACGACGCCCCGGGAACCCGTAACGGTGACCGGGGCGTCGGGCGTTCCGGAGGGAGCCGGCCGGCCCGGCCGCCGGCGACACGCCCACTGGAGGCGTCCCGTGGGCCCCGCGCCGCTAGGCTTTCGCTCTGATGACTGACGAGGACGATCGGAGAGACGTGCGATCCGAAGCCGAGGGCGCGGTGCCCGAAGAGAAGGAGCCCGTGGACTCGGCCGAGGAGACGGGCGAAGACTCCGAGGACGACGGCGAAAAGAAGAAGAAGCAGGGTTCGTTCTGGAAAGAACTCCCCGTCCTCATCGTGGTCGCCGTCGTACTGGCCCTCGTCATCAAGGCATTCGCGGTTCAGGCGTTCTACATTCCGTCCGGTTCCATGGAGAACACCCTCCAGGTCGGTGACCGCGTCCTCGTCAACAAGATCGTTTACCATACCCGGGACATCGCGCGCGGCGACGTCATCGTCTTCAACGGCCTCGACTCCTGGGACCCGGAGGTCCAGGTCGAGGAGCCCGGCAACCCGGTGTCCAAGGTGCTACGCGCCATCGGCACCGCCTTCGGCGTCGCGCCGAACGAGAAGGACTACATCAAGCGCGTCATCGGCATCCCCGGCGACCGCGTCAAATGCTGCGACGCCAAGGGCCGGGTCACCGTCAACGGCGTTCCTCTGGACGAGAGTTCCTACCTCTACACCGACCCGATCACGCACGAGCGGAACAAACCGTCCAACGACCCGTTCGACGTCACCGTGAAGCCGGGCCAGCTGTGGGTCATGGGCGACCATCGCGAACTCTCCTACGACTCCCGCTCCCACCGGAGCGACCCCGGCGGCGGCACCATCCCGGTCGACCGGGTCATCGGCCGCGCCTTCGTCATCGTCTGGCCTCTGGACCGCATCGGCACCCTTCCGATCCCCGATACCTTCGAACAAGGCGGCCTGCAGAAAACCGCTTCCGCTGCCCTGCCCGTCACCCCCTACGCGCTGGGTGTCATGTGCACCCTGCCCCTAGCCCTCTTCATGCGCCACCGCCGCCTGCAGACCTGACCCGCACTAACCCGGCCACCCGCATCGGCTTCACGGGTCCTCCGGAAGTCGGGGACATGTCGGAACGGGGCGTTCGGGGCGCGGCGGGAGGTTGCGGGGACGTACGCTGCGGGCATGAAGGGTCGTCCGCTTCGCTTCACGCCGCGCCGCGACGCGGGGATGCACGCGTATGAGCGTGTCCTGGATCATGCCGGGTTCAGCCCCGTCGCCGGCGTCGATGAGGCGGGGCGGGGCGCGTGCGCGGGGCCGCTGGTCGTCGCGGCGGTGATCCTTCAGGGGGGTCGGCGCAGGATCGACGGCCTCACCGACTCCAAGCTGCTCACTCCCGCGCGCCGCGAGGAGCTGTACGCGGAGATCACCGAGCGCGCGTACGCGTGGAGCGCCGTGGTCATCCCCTGCCACGACATCGACCGGATCGGCCTTCACCACTGCAACGTCACCGGAATGCGGCGGGCTCTGGCCGCCCTGGACAAGCGGCCCGCGTACGTGCTCAGCGACGGGTTCCCCGTGCCGGGCCTGGATGTTCCCGGGCTTGCGATGATCAAGGGGGATCAGGTCGCGGCCTGCGTGGCGGCGGCCTCGATCATCGCGAAGGTCACCCGGGACCGGATCATGGTGGCTCTCCATGAGCGGTATCCGGACTACGGGTTCGACCTCCACAAGGGGTATGTGACCCGTGCGCACGGCAGGGCGCTCGCCGCGCACGGACCTTGTCCGGAGCATCGTTTCTCCTACGTCAACGTCGGGCGTGCCTTGCGTAACAATGGAGAAGTGGACGTGGAGTTGGAGGAGACCGAAGGGGAGGTCCCCGGCGAGGACCGCACGGAAGGGGCACGGGCGTGAGCGCGGAGGATCTCGAGAAGTACGAGACCGAGATGGAGTTGCAGCTCTATCGCGAGTACCGCGACGTCCTCGGGCTCTTCGGTTATGTCGTCGAGACCGAGCGGAGGTTCTATCTCACCAACTCGGTCGACCTCCAGGTGCGCAGCGCCGACAACGGCGAGATCTTCTTCGAGGTCACGATGCAGGACGCCTGGGTCTGGGACATGTACCGTCCTGCCCGCTTCGTCAAGAACGTGCGTGTCGTCACGTTCAAGGACGTCAACGTCGAAGAACTCGCCAAGAGCGACTTCGAGCTTCCCTCGGATCAGTGATGGGGCGGCGCCCGCTTCGACTGTCGTGAGTGCTTCATTCCGTGTACCCGGACGGCTTCTCGCGGGGGGCCTTCGCGGACTTGGTGAGGCGCCAGCCGGCGGGCGCGCGTTCGACGAAGCCGGCGGCGGCCAGCAGCCCCAGCTTGGCGTTGACCGCCGTCAGGTCGACGCCCGCCTTCACGGCGAGCTGGGCGGGGCCGGTCGCCCCGCGGGAGGGGAACGCCTCCAGCACGGACCGGGTGACCGGTTCGAGACGGTCGCGAGGCAGCACGGGTGTGTGCGGGGGCGGGGCGAGGTCGGCGCCGATGCGCCCCACGGCCTCGATGATCTCCTCGGTGCGGGTGATGAGGGTGGTGCCCTCCTCGCGGAGCAGCCGGTGGCTGCCGACCGATGACCGGCTGGTGATGGGGCCGGGCACGGCCATGACGACGCGGCCGAGCCTGGCCGCCCAGCCGGCGGTGTTGAGGGCGCCGCTGCGGGCCTCCGCCTCGACGATGAGCGTCCCCCGGGACAGGGCGGCGATGACACGGTTGCGGACGAGGAACCGGAGGCGGTGCGGGTGGGTGCCCGGTGGGGACTCGCTGACCAGGAGGGAACGGTGGGCCATCTCGGCGAAGAGGCCCTCATTGGACGCCGGGTAGGGGACGTCGACGCCGTTGGCGAGGACCGCGACGGTGGATCCGTCCGCGGCCAGGGCGCCGCGGTGGGCGGCCGCGTCGATCCCGAGGGCGCCGCCGGAGAGCACCGTCCAGCCTTCGTCGGCCAGGTCCGAGGCGAAGCCGGCGGCGGCGCGCAGGCCGTACGGGGACGCGGCGCGGGAACCGACGATGGCGACCGAACGCAGGCATCCGTAGCGCAGGTCCCCGGGGCCGCGCAGCCACAGGGCGTAGGGGCGTCCGCCGCCGAGGTCGTCCAGGGTCGTCGGCCATTCGGGGTCTCCCGGGCAGATGAGGCGCCCGTTGAACCGGGCGCAGACGGCCATGTCCTGATCGGGCTCCGCGGCGATCAGCCGGATCCGCCAGTGGCCGAGCCGCCGGATCTCCTTGGCGTCGGCGGACAGGCCGCCGGGGAGCCCGCCGGTGCGGATCGATTCGAGCGCCCGCTCCGGGCCGGAGTGGTCGATGATCCGGTTGAGGAAGGTGTCGCCCGGCTCCGCCACGGCGGTGAGGGTGGCGCGGGCGGTTCGCTCATCGCTCATTGGCGCCCCGCCGACCACAGGGTGAGCGCGCCGCCGACGTCGTCCGGGCCGGGTTCGTCGTGGCCGGACAGGTCGGCGATCGTCCAGGCGACCCGCAGGATGCGGTCGAGGCCGCGCGCGCTGAGCGTTCCTCTCTGCAGGGCTTCGTCGGCGCCGTCCATCGCCTCCGAAGGGGGCGTGAAGCGGCGCCGCAGCTCCGGCCCGGGGATCTCGGAGTTGGAGCGCCACGGGGTGCCGGCCAGGCGCCTGAGCGTCCGTTCCCTGGCGAGCAGGACGCGTTCGGCCACGACCTTGCTGGATTCGGCGAACTCCAGGTCGTAGCGGAGTTCGGCACGGCTCGCCGGCGCCAGTTCGAGTTTGAGGTCGATGCGGTCGAGCAGCGGCCCGGACAGGCGGGAGGCGTATCTGCGGCGGATGCCGGGCGCGCAGGAGCAGTCGACCTGCTTGGCCGCGGCGCACGGGCACGGGTTCGCCGCCAGGACGAGCGTGAACCGCGCCGGGAAGCGGGCCATGCCCTCGATCCGGTTGATCCGCACCTCGCCCTCTTCGAGAGGCTGGCGGAGGGCGTCGAGCGTTCCCGCGAAGAACTCCGGGGCCTCGTCCAGGAAGAGGATCCCCCGGTGGGCGAGGGACACGGCGCCCGGCTGCAGGGCGCGGCCCGAGCCGCCGCCGACCATCGAGGCGCGTGACGCGGTGTGGTGCGGCGCGTAGAACGGAGGCTGGGTGATCAGTGGCTGGCCGGGCCGGAGGCTCCCCGAGAGGGAGTGGATCGCGGTGACCTCCAGCGCGATGTCGGGCTCCAGGGGCGGCATCAGCGTCGGCAGCCGTTCCGCCAGCATCGTCTTGCCGCAGCCCGGCGGGCCGGCGAAGAAGAGATGGTGCCCTCCCGCGGCGCTGATCTCCAGCGCCCTGCGCGCTTCGGCCTGCCCCCGGACGTCGGCCAGGTCGAGATCGGGCGGGATGTTCAGCCGCCGTAGGGCGAACCCGTCCGTGGGAGGGGGAGGGTCGCGATCCTCGTCCTCCTCCAGGGGAGGAGGCTCGTCGCGCAGGATGCACAGAAGGCCCCGCAGCGTGCTCGCCGACACCACTTTCATGCCCGGGACGAGTTCCGCCTCGGCGGCGTTCGCGCGCGGGACGACGACCGTGTGGCAGCCTTGATTGGCCGCCGCCAGGACGGCGGGCAGGATGCCCTGGATGGGACGCAGGCGGCCGTCGAGGCCGAGCTCGCCGATCAGCACGAGGCCGGCGCACGCCCGGGCGGGGACGGCCTCCGCGGCCGCGAGCAGGGCGACCGCGATACTGAGATCGAAGGTAGATCCCTTCTTCGGCATGCTCGCCGGGCACAGCGACACAGTGACGTGCCTGTTGGGCCAGTCCTCGCCGGAGTTGAAGATCGCGGCGCGGACCCGGTCGCGGGCCTCGCTGAGCGCCGTGTCCGGGAGGCCGACCAGGTGCAGGCCCGGGACACCGCTGGTGATGGCGGCCTCCACGTCCACCAACAAGCCGTCCACCCCGACGAGGGACACCGAGCGGGTCTTCGCGAGGGTCATCTAGCACACCTCCCTCAGGTGATCGATCGAGAAGCCGTCGCCGTCGGTGACGAGGCCGAGGACGTCCACCCGCACGGGCGCGCCGGTGACGCCGTGGGCGGCGGCCCATCGCCAGGCCAGCCGCCTCAGCCGGGCCGCCTTGTCCTTGGTGATCGCTTCGAGGGGGTCGCCGAAGCGGGCCGAGCCGCGGGTCTTCACCTCGCAGACGACGTGGCCGCGTCCGTCATGGGCGACGATGTCGAGTTCGCCCTCGCGGCACCGCCAGTTGCGCTCGATGATCGTCCAGCCGAGTTCGAGCAGGTAGCCGGCGGCGGCGTCCTCACCGCGCCGGCCGAGAGTGATGTGGGCGTTCATGGGCCTCACCTCCGGAGTCCGACGGTGCCGGAGCGTCACGATCCGTATCTGGAGAACGACCTCCTGTGGATAACTTCGGCGAACATCTGCGGCGATTCGCTCGAAACGGTCTGCGGTGCTTGCTTCGGCCTGCAGGCTGGCGGAGCGTGACGCTGTGACCAATGCGCTTCAGGACGCCGTCTCCGACTTCGAGCGGCATCTGCGCGCCGAGCGCGGCGTTTCGCCGCATACGCTGCGGGGCTATCTCGGTGATCTGAGCGACCTGACCAGGTACGCCGCCGACGTCGGCGTGACGGAACCCGCAGGCTTGGACGTGCCGCTGCTGCGTGCCTGGCTCGCCCGCCAGCACGCTCTCGGACGATCCCGCGCCACCCTGGCCCGCCGGACGGCCGCCGCACGCGCATTCACCCGGTATCTGCACCGGCGTGGCCTGCTCCAGGACGATCCAGGCCTACTGCTCGGCACCCCCAAACGCCACCGTGACCTGCCTGGCGTGCTCACCCAGGACGATGCCGCACGTCTGCTCGACACCGTGGACGCCCAGGGCCCCGTGGGGCTCCGCGATCTGGCCGTCCTGGAGACGCTTTATGGGACCGGCGTCCGGGTCAGCGAACTCTGCGGCCTCGACATCGACGACCTGGACACCGGCCGCGGGACGGTACGCGTCCTCGGCAAAGGCGGACGGGAACGCACCGTCCCCATGGGCGAACCCGCCGTCCGCTCCGTCCAGGACTGGTTGCGGGCGGGACGGCCCGCACTGGTGACCGCGGACAGCGGCCCCGCCCTCTTCCTGGGGGTTCGCGGGGCGCGCCTCCACCCGACCAGTGCGCGCCGCATCGTCCACGAACGGATCTCCCAGGTCGGCGAAATGCCCGACCTGAGCCCGCACGGGCTGCGCCACACTGCGGCCACCCATCTGCTTGAAGGCGGAGCCGACCTGCGGAGCGTCCAGGAGATCCTCGGCCATGCCTCCCTGCAGACAACGCAGATCTACACCCACGTCTCTGCGGAGCGGCTCAAACAGGTCCACCGGCAGGCACATCCTCGCGGCGCACTGGCCGGCGAGGCCGGAACCTGAGCGCTCGCCCGGCACACGACCGCCCGCAACAGCCTCCTCGCACCGTGCCGAGCCGCCGCCCGACCCACATCGCCTTGGTGTGGGCGGGGGACGGGGTCACGGGGTGCGACGCAGGCGGCGTTCACGGGACAGGTCGACGACGCCGGGGGGCGGACGGCGCCGGCCGCGCAGACGGTAGCGGGCGCGGGTGCGGCGCCATGCGAAGGCCACCGCGAAGGCCAGGACCATGCCGGTCAGTCCGCCGCCGGTCGCGGTGGTGGCGTCGCGCAGGGTCATCCTCGGCTCGGGCGCAGGTGCGGGAGTGCGGTGGGTCGCCGACGGTGAGGGGCTCGACCAGAGGGGGAGCAGGCGGACCTGGCGCTGGACGAGACCGAGCGGGTCCAGGTAGAGGGAGCCGCGGCGCAGCCCCCAGTGCAGGCACGACGCCGGGCAATGGACCGGGCCGCCCTCCAGGACGCCGATCCGGGTGCCGGACACGACCCGGCGGCCCGCGCGGACACTGGGACGGACAGGCATGTAGGTTGTGCGCAGCGCTCCGTGATCGATCGCGATGACGCCGCGTCCCGCCAGCCGGTCGGCATAGGAGACGCGCCCTGGGGCGGCGGCGTAGACCGGCTGCCCCGGATGGGCCGCGAGGTCCACGCCACGGTGGCCCGGACCCCACGCGGACGCCGGCGGAGAGAAGGCCCGGACGACCGTGGGGACGGGTGGTCCCAAAGGCCACCGCCAGGCGTCCAGGCCCGGCGCCCCGGTGGCGATCACGCAGGTGAGGAGCATCGTCAGCAGCGTCATGAACCGAACCCTGCCGGTCCGGCGCCCGGTTCGCGGCCGAGCCCGCGAACTGTGGATAACTCCCGCGACCGTTGATTCCCGGACGCCTCCGCGCCCTGATAATCTGTAAGGGTGCCCGAGAGGACACCGGCCAGGCCAGGCCGTCCTTGATCCGTCCCCAGGGCGGAGAGATGAGAAGCCGCTCCCGGTGAGCGGAGGAGTCACAGACTCGGGAACGGGTCACAGCCGCCTGGGGTTCCCCGGCGGCTGATTTCACGCGTCCGCATGCCACCGCAGACATGGTGGGGCGCCGTCCCTCGGTCCGTCGCAACGGCGACGGTGGGACGACACCCGGGCGTAGGCAGATAACCAAATGCGGCCCAGCAGGGCCAGAGAAGGAGAGCACGGGCAATGGCACCCGTCGTAACCATGAGGCAGCTCCTTGAGAGCGGCGTCCACTTCGGCCACCAGACACGCAGGTGGAACCCGAAGATGAAGCGCTTCATCCTCACCGAGCGCAACGGCATCTACATCATCGACCTGCAGCAGTCGCTGTCCTACATCGACCGCGCGTTCGAGTTCGTCAAGGCCACGGTCGCCCACGGTGGGACGATCCTGTTCGTCGGCACGAAGAAGCAGGCCCAGGAGTCCATCGCCGAGCAGGCCACCCGGGTCGGCATGCCCTACGTCAACCAGCGCTGGCTGGGCGGCATGCTCACCAACTTCTCCACCGTCCACAAGCGGCTCACCCGGCTCAAGGAGCTGGAGGAGATCAACTACGACGACGTGGCCGGCTCCGGCATGACCAAGAAGGAGCTTCTCGGGCTGCGGCGCGAGAAGGACAAGCTGGAGCGCACCCTCGGCGGTATCCGCGACATGGCGAAGGTTCCGAGCGCCATCTGGATCGTGGACACCAAGAAGGAGCACATCGCGGTCAACGAGGCCAAGAAGCTCGGCATCCCGGTCGTGGCGATCCTCGACACGAACTGCGACCCGGACGAGGTCGACTACCCGGTCCCGGGCAACGACGACGCCATCCGCAGCGTCAGCCTGCTGACCCGCGTCGTCGCCGACTCCGTCGCCGACGGCCTGATCGCCCGTGCGGGCGCCGCCCCCGGTGGCGACGAGAAGCCGGCCGAGGGCGCCGCGGCCGCCGGCGCAGCCGAGCCGCTGGCCGAGTGGGAGCGCAACCTGCTGGAGAACAAGCCGGCTGAGGATGCTGCGGAAGCTCCGGCGGAGGCTCCCGCGGAGGCCGCGGCAGAGGCCCCGGCGGAGCCTGCGGCGGAGGCCGCCGCAGAGGCTCCCGCCGAGCCCGCCGCGAGCTCCGAGGCGCCGGCGCAGGAGGCCCCGAAGCCCGCCGAGGCCGAGCAGGCTTGATCCCGTGGTCCGGCGGCCCCCGCCCGGGCGCCGCCGGACCGTCGCGGGTCCAACGACCAACGACGAGAGAAGCGAAGAGAGCGATGGCTAACTTCACCGCCGCTGACGTCAAGCGGCTGCGCGACCTGACCGGCTCCGGCATGATGGCCGTGAAGAACGCCCTCACCGAGGCGGACGGCGACTTCGAGAAGGCCACTGAGCTGCTGCGCCTCAAGGGCGCCAAGGACGTCGGCAAGCGCGCCGAGCGCACCGCCGCCAACGGACTGGTCGCCGAGCACTTTGCGAGCTCCGGTGACGGGGCGCTCCTCGAACTCAACTGCGAGACCGACTTCGTCGCCAAGAACGAGCAGTTCATCGAGCTGGCGAATCGCCTGGTCGAGTTCGCCGCGGGCAGCGGCGCCGCCGACGCCGCGGCCCTGCTGGCCGTCGAGATCGAGTCCGGCAAGACCGTCCAGGCGCTGATCGAGGAGAACAGCGCCACGATCGGCGAGAAGGTCGAGCTGCGCCGCTTCGCCCACTTCCAGGGCGCGTACGTGGCGAGCTACCTGCACAAGTCCGACCCGTCCCTGCCGCCGACCACCGGCGTGCTGGTCGAGCTGGACGCCGAGAACGCCGAGGTCGCCAAGGACGTCGCCCAGCAGATCGCGGCGATGGCCCCCAAGTACCTCACCCGCGACGAGATCCCCGCCGAGGTGGTCGAGAAGGAGCGGGCGCTCGCCGAGCAGCTCACCCGCGACGAGGGCAAGCCCGAGCAGGCCATCCCCAAGATCGTCGAGGGCCGTGTGAACGCCTACTTCCGCGACTTCGTGCTGCCGGAGCAGGCGTTCGTGAAGGACAGCAAGAAGACCATCGCGAAGGTCCTCGACGAGGCCGGCGTGAAGGTCGTGCGCTTCGCCCGGTTCAAGGTCGGGCAGGCGTAGGGGCACTCTGGAGACGGGTACCCGACAGATACCGCGAAGCAACGAGGAGGCCGCCGACGTGCCGGACAAGACGACCACAAGCGCGACGGCGGCCTCGTCGTCCGATCGGGGCGTCGCCGAACAGGGCGCGTCCGACCGGAACGGGTCCGGCGGCACCTCGTCCGGTCCGCGTGAGACCGGTGGGCGCGAGACCGGCCGGCAGGCATCCGTCCAGCATGCGCCGCGCGCGGGCTGGAAACGGGTGCTGCTGAAGCTCTCGGGGGAGGCCTTCGCCGGACGAGACCCGCTCGGCATCGATCCCGAGGTCGTCCAGCATGTGGCGGAGGCCATCGCCGAGGCCGTACGTGACGGTGTGCAGGTGGCGGTCGTCTGCGGCGGAGGCAACATGTTCCGCGGTGCCGTCATGGCCGAGCGCGGCATGGACCGCGGCCGTGCCGACTACATGGGGATGATCGGCACCGTCATCAATTGCCTGGCCCTGCAGGACTTCCTGGAGAAACTGGGCCTCGACACCCGCGTGCAGACCGCCATCACCATGAGCCAGGTGGCCGAGCCGTACATTCCGCGGCGTGCCATCCGGCACTTGGAGAAGGGCCGCGTCGTCATCTTCGGGGCAGGCCTCGGACAGCCGTTCTTCTCCACCGACACCACCGCCGCCCAGCGCGCGCTGGAGATCGGTGCAGAGGCCGTCCTGAAGGCCACTCAGGTGGACGGTGTCTACGATGCAGATCCAAGAAAGAATCCAGACGCGGTCAAGTTCGACCGTTTGGATTACGGTGAAGTTCTACAGCGGGGTCTGAAGGTCATGGACGCCACGGCCATCAGTCTCTGCATGGACAACGTGCTCCCCATCGTGGTCTTCGACCTCATGGGGCAAGGCAACATCGTCCGGGCCGTCCGGGGTGAGAAGATCGGCACGCTGGTCAGCCCGGCGGAGGGCTGACCACAGCCCTCGAACCGCAATGCGTGACGCGGCACGGAACGCAATGTGGAACGGTAGGACCAGGGCCGACCAGATGACATGGGAGTCACAGTGATCGACGAGACCCTCCTCGAAGCCGAGGAGAAGATGGAGAAGGCGGTCGCGGTCGCCAAGGAGGACTTCCAGGCCATCCGCACCGGCCGAATCACCCCTGTGATGTTCAACAAGATCACCGTCGAGTACTACGGGACGCCGACCCCGATCAACCAGCTCGCGTCGTTCACGCTGCCGGAGCCGCGGATGGTCATCGTCCAGGTCTTCGACAAGTCGTCCATGCAGGCGGTGGAGAAGGCGATCCGCGACAGCGACCTGGGCGTGAACCCCACCAACGACGGCAACGTCATCCGGGTGGTCTTCCCCGAGCTGTCGGAGGAGCGCCGGCGGGAGTACGTCAAGGTCGCGGGCGGCAAGGCCGAGGACAGCAAGATCGCGATCCGCAACGTCCGCCGGCGTGCCAAGGACACGCTCGACAAGCTCGCCAAGGACGGCGACGCCGGCGAGGACGAGGTCCACCGTGCCGAGAAGGAGCTCGACGACGTCACGCACCGCTACGTGGCGCAGATCGACGAACTGCTCGAGCACAAGAAGGCCGAACTGCTCGAAGTCTGATGAAAAACGATGACGCCGGGGAGCCCTCGGGTTCCCCGGACGAGCCGGCGGCCGAAGGCAAGCGCGAGAGCAAGACGGGCCGCAACCTCCCGCTCGCCATCGTCGTGGGCGCCGCTCTCGGCGCACTGACGCTGCTCTCTCTCTACACGGTCAAGGAGATCTTCCTTGCCGTGATGATCGTGTTCCTCTTCCTCGGGATACGTGAGCTGACCGACGCATTCAAGAGCCGCGACATCGGCGCCCCGTTCATCCCCGTCGCGACGGGCATGGTCGGCACACCGGTCGTGTCCTACGTGTGGGGGCCCACCGCCACGGTCGCGGCGGTCTCCCTCACGGTCCTCGCGTTGCTGATGACGCGGATGATGGAGGGCGCCGACGGGTACGTGCGGGACGTCGCCGCCGGGGCGCTCCTGACCGGCTATCTGGTGCTGATGGGCGGGATCGTCGCGCTTCTCATGCGTCCGGACGACGGCGACCACCGCACCGTCATCTTCGTCGCCATCACCGTCGCCAGCGACATCGGCGGCTACTTCGCGGGGTCGTTCCTCGGCAAGCACAAGATGGCGCCCACGATCAGCCCGAAGAAGACCTGGGAGGGCGTCACCGGCTCGGCGGTCATGTGCATGATCGTCGGCGGCTGGCTGGTGTGGTGGCTCCTGGAAGGCGGACAGGTCTGGCAGGGGGTGCTGGTCGGCCTCGCCGCCGTGGTCACCGCGACCGCGGGCGATCTCGTCGAGTCGATGGTCAAGCGGGACCTCGGGATCAAGGACATGGGAACGCTCCTCCCCGGGCACGGCGGAGTGATGGACCGCCTGGACTCCCTGGTCGCGACGGCCCCCGTCGTCTGGCTTCTCCTGGAACTGTTCGTTCCGAGCTAGGAGATCACCCAGGAACGGTCCTGCTGGGCGAGACGCCGGATGAGCGCGTCCGAACCTTCGTTCTTGGCGTAGCGGTGCTCTTCTCCGGTGATGGGGACCAGCCACAGCCACCGGACGGGTTCGTCGTTGACGGTCAGGCCGGTCAGCCCGGGGGCCGCAGGGCCCGCCATGCGGCTCGGATCGTCCAGAAGGAGCACGCCCTCCCACTTCACCTCGTCGTTGCCGAGAGGGAACGTGCGGGCCTCGTGGTACCACTTGACGACGTCTCCGGGGGCGAACCACGTCACGGAGCGCCACGGGTACTGGGCCAGCCAGGGGAAGATGCTGCCCGCGCGCTGGCTGGGCAGAGTGCTCGCAACGGCCAGTTCGATCCGTCCGTATGGGGCGACGTCGTCCTCGTACAGTTCGACGGTGGGCATCCGTTGGCGGCACATTCCGATCGTGCTCAGCACGGTGAACTCGCGGTCGCCGCGTGCAGGACGTTCGGACACACCCACGGTCGGGGCCACGCTCGTACGTCCGCTGCCCAGGTGCCGGCCGACATCGTGCCAGTAGTGGCCACCGGGCCCGAGCCGCTGCAGCAGGTGACCGAGCACCGACTGCTGGAACTCCGCCCAGGAGCCGTCGGCGCGGCACAACTTCCAGTGCTCGCGCGCCCGGTCGATGCGAGGCCCGAAGTCCTCGATCTCCTCGTCCAGGGGGAAGGCGAACGGGCTCTGCCGCGTGGCGTCGCGGGCGTAGCCGGGAATGCCGCGTCCCATGTCGGACCAGCCGGGGATCACGAAAAGCGGGTCACCGGCCTCAAGGACGGCCACGCCGTCGCCCTCCTCGAACCAGACGACCTCCAGGCTCTCGGCGTCCAGGGCCTGCCGTCCGGCCGGGTGGCGGACATGGGATTCGGGCAGGAGCGGGGCACGGCCCGCGTCCAGGCGTGACTGGTCCAGTTCCGGTGGGGCCTTGCGGTGGTTCCCGACCCAGGCCGCCCCGACCACCGAGTCTCGCGCGTCCTTCAGGTAGGCGGCCGTGACGTCACCGTCGGTCTCGATGGTGAGCCGCCGACTGCCGTACGGGCTGGCCGCGGCGTGGACGACCGTGGCCGCGGATCCCCGGGACGAGGCGGAACCCCTACGCAAAACCGACATGATCGAGACCTTAGTCGCAGACAAGGTCATGTGCAGGAATGTCGTAGTACGGGTAAAGATGCGTAGCCCTGGACGGACGAGGCACGGGCCGGTGTTTGCGACACTGGAGGGACCATGTCTACGACCCAGCCCGCCGCCACCGGCTCCGCGCCCGAGAAGACGCCGGCGAAGCTCGTCTTCGCCGCCCCGAGGCGCGGCAAGCCGCCGAGGCACCTCGCCGACCTCACCTCCGCGGAACGCCGTGCGGCGGTCGCCGAGCTGGGGGAGAAGCCGTTCCGCGCCGACCAGCTGTCGCGGCACTACTTCGCCCGTCTGGTCGACGACCCGGCGAAGATGACGGACTTGCCCGCCGCCGTCCGCGAGCGTCTCGTGTCCGAGCTGCTGCCGCCGCTGCTGACCCCGGTGCGTGAGATGGACTGCGACGGCGGCACGACGCTGAAGACCGTCTGGAAGGCGTTCGACGGCGTGCTCTTCGAATCGGTCCTGATGCGCTACCCGGACCGCGCCACGATGTGCGTCTCGTCCCAGGCCGGATGCGGCATGAACTGCCCGTTCTGCGCGACCGGCCAGGCAGGGCTCACCCGCAACCTTTCCACGGCCGAGATAGTCGAGCAGGTCGCCGCCGGCGCGCGCGCACTGGCCCGCGGCCGCATCCCAGGCGGTCCCGGCCGTGTCTCCAACATCGTCTTCATGGGGATGGGGGAGCCGCTGGCCAACTACAAGGCCGTCATCGGCGCAGTGCGCCGCATCACCGATCCGGCACCTGCCGGCCTGGGCATCTCCCAGCGCTCGGTGACCGTTTCCACGGTCGGGCTGGTGCCGGCGATCGAGAAGCTCGCCGCCGAGGACATGTCCGTGCGGCTGGCGGTGTCCCTGCACGCACCCGACGACGAGCTCCGCGACGACCTCGTACCCGTCAACAACCGCTGGAAGGTCGCCGAGGTCCTGGACGCCGCCTGGGCCTACGCAGGCCGCAGCGGCCGCCGCGTGTCGGTCGAGTACGCCCTCATCAAGGACGTCAACGACCAGGCGTGGCGGGCCGATCTTCTCGGCAGGCTCTTGCGCGGGAATCTCGTACACGTCAATCTGATCCCGTTGAACCCAACGCCGGGTTCCAAGTGGACCGCTTCGCGGCCCGAGGACGAGCGCGAGTTCGTCCGGCGCCTCGAGGCCCACGGGATCCCGGTCACGGTGCGCGACACTCGGGGCAGGGAGATCGACGGGGCCTGCGGCCAGCTGGCCGCGGCGACCAACGACTGAGCGCGCCGCGGGCGTGTCCCCTGGCGCCCCCGCGGCCGCGAGGATGCGGGCTGAGGAGCACGGTGCCGGTGAAGACGGGTGCGCGGCTGCCGGTGGTCTTGCGAGGCTACGACCGTGACCAGGTGGACGCGCTGCTGCGAAGGATCTCGCAGGCGCTGAACGGCGGACCGCGGATGTCCGCGGACGAAGTGCGGGAGACCCGCTTCGACGTCGTCCTGCGCGGCTACGAGCCCCGCGCCGTCGACGAACTCGTGCGCGAGTGCATCCGGGAACTGCAGGCCTTGGCGCCGATCGGCGAGCGTCCCGGCCGTCCCCGCGCGCAACCGGCCTGGTTGATCAACTGGATCCAGAACGCCCGCTTCCCGGGTGCGGGCCTGCGGTCCGGCTACGACGTCCGGGACGTGGACGCGTTCCTGGACCGCATCGTCGCCGGCCTGCGCGGCATAGCGCCCCCGGTGACCGCCCGCGACGTGCGGGAGAGCGCGTTCCGCGTCGTCCGGCTCGGGCCCGGCTACGACGAGCAGGAGGTCGACCGCTTCCTGCTGCAGCTCGCGAGCGCCCTCGAACGCCGCTGACGAAGTTATCCACAATTCCGCCGGACGCGGCGGGCCGCCATCCCGCCGCGTAACGCTACGTGCATGGAACATTTCGCGGCGGCCCACCGCCGGCTCCGGTCCCTCTTCGCCGCCTTCCTGGCCCCCGAGATCATCGCCGCCCTGCTGCCCCTGACCAGGCCGGCGCTGAGGCTCGGTCCCGAGGGCGACGTGCCCGTCCACCTCGGCGGCACCCCGATGCTGCCGCCCGGCAACCCCTGGCCGCAGTGGGACGGCCGCCCCCTCGACTTCCTCGGTGCGATCGACTTCGCCGCCCTCGTCCGCTTCGGCGAGATCGCCGGCGTCCCCCCGTCCGGCCAGGCCGCGTTCTATTACGCCAGCGAAACCCCCCGCCCCTGGGGCGACGCGGCCGCGCAGCGGGACGGCTGGCGCGTCTTCACCGGCGAGCTCCAGGGAGCCGCCCCGCCACCGGGCGCCTTGACGTATCCCCAGACGCGCCTGTTCGCCACCCCGTTCCTCTCCCTGCCCTCACCCCAGGAGCCCGCCGTGCGCCGCCTGGAGGACGTCTACACGGGCGTCGTGTCCGTCTACGAGCAGCTGCACGCCGCCTGGTCGCAGCACAGTTGGCCCGACGACATGCCCGCCCACCAGCTGGGCGGCTGGCCGTCGCTCGTTCAGCGCCCGATCGGCCCCGACTGCCTGTACGCCTCGACGGGCCGCCCCCTGGACTCCCTCACGCCCCCGCCACTGTCCCCGGATGAGCAGAGCGCCGTGGAGGAGTGGCGCCTCCTGCTCCAGCTCGACTCCGACCACCGTCTCGGCTGGTACTGGGGGGATCCCGGCCGCGTCTACTTCTGCGCCCGCCCGAACGACCCTCTGGAACGAACGTGGCTGACCCTGCAAGCCAGCTGAGGACGGTATGCGCTCTGCCCGAACCCCGCGACCACCGCGCGGGGGGGGCGGGCGTGATGCTTCGCAGAGACGGGGTTCAGGGGCGGTGGCGGGCGGCTGCGATGTAGGCGGCGCCGGCGATCGCGGACCAGAGTGCCAAGTGGAGGGCGATGGCGGGGAAGTCCGAGGTGAACTCGCTGGGGCCGCCATGCGCTGCGCGGAGCCACTCGATCATCGGGACGGAGAGCCAGGCGAACCGTCCGATACCGAGGAGCAACAGGGCCGTGACAGCACCCAGAAGCGTCAGCAGGGAGACAACGGGATCGCGGATCAGCGCCCGGCTCGTCCACGCGCCCACCAGTGTGGCCGGGACGGCGACGAGGAGGTTGAGCGCACAACCCACCCAGATCGCCTGCCCTGGCGAACCCACCTGAAGCGCCTGCAGGAGAGGAACCGCCAATGCGACGACGCCCAGGCACATGTTCACGCCGTAGGCCGCGAGCAGCCCCGCCCACGTGGGCCTGGAAGGGCGGCGTGCGGCGGTGGCGGTCAGCGCCCGCTGTTCGTCCGGCTGCTTGTCGAGGAGGGCGCGCGCCGCCCAGGCCCAGATGGGGAACATGAACGCCGCCACGTCCCCGAGCGTCCCGACGGCGAGGCCGGCGGCGTCCGGGCCGCCCGGTCCCTGGATGAGGACCAGCACCACGGCCAGTGCCACGACGATCAAGGGCTGCAGGACGCGCAGCGAACGGACGTAACCCGCGACCTGGAACCGGACGAGCGCGATCACCGCTCGGGCCTCCGCACCCGGTAGCCGTCCGCGCGCAGCTTGCTCTCCAAGGTCTCGGCCTCCTCCTCGGGGACCTCGACCTCCAGCAGGGTCCATGAGGTGCCCGTCGAGGTAAGGCCGGTCACCGTTCCGTCGGCCACGTGCAACCGGTCGACGCCGGGGAGGCCTTCGATGCTGCGCTGGTGGTCGCTGACGACCACGGTGGTGCCTCCGGCCGCGAGTTCGGAGATCAACGCGGGCAGCGCGTCCCTGGTCGCCGCGTCCAGCCCGGCGAACGGTTCGTCCAGGACGAGGAGATCCGGGGACCCCATGAGGGCCTGCGTGAGGCCGACCTTCTGCGCGCTGCCCTTCGAAAGGTCAGGAAGCCGCACATCGAGGAGGTGGTCGCACCCGAGCCGCCGCACCCATGCGCCGACGGCGTCCCCGGGGACGCGGCGTATGGCGGCCATGTGGCCGAGGTAGGTGCGGACGGTGAACGGCTGGTCCACCGGGAAGCGCTCGGGCGCGTATCCCACCCGGCCCGGCCTGTCTTCGACGACGCCCCTGCCCGGCCTGCGCAGGCCGGCGATAACGCGGAGCAGAGTGGACTTCCCTGCGCCGTTGCGCCCGGTCACCTCGGTGACGCCGCCGGGAGGAAGTGACAACGTGACGTCCCTGAGCACCCAGGGGCTTCTCCGGCGATAACGAAAGGCCACACCTTCCAACCGCATGAGACCCGCAGGGTAGTGCCCCGCACGTAAGAACCCCGTTAACCACCGGGCCTCGCCCGCCGCCCGACGACTGCCCGCCGCCCGACGACTCGCCCGCCGCCCGACGACTCGCCCGCCGCCCGACGACCCGTGCCCCTGGGGGCGGGGGAGAATGGTTGGTATGGGTGGTGCTGCGGGTTGTGTGTTCTGTGAGATCACTGAGGGGAAGAGGTCGGCGCATGTGGTGATGGACGCGCCGGACGCCCTGGCGTTTCTGGATACGCGGCCCCTGTTCAAGGGGCACACGCTGCTGATACCGCGCATGCACCTCGAGACGCTCACCGATCTGCCCGCCGATTCGCTCGGCGCGTTCTTCGAGCATGCGCAGCGGCTCGCGGCCGCGATGGAGTCGGTGCTCGGTGCCGCCGGGTCGTTCGTGGCGATGAACAACCGGATCAGTCAGAGCGTCCCGCACCTGCATGTCCATGTCGTCCCGCGCAACCGCAAGGACGGGCTCCGCGGATTCTTCTGGCCGCGTCAGAAGTACGACTCGGATGCCGAGGCCGCCGAGTATGCCGCGCGTCTGTCCGGCGCCGCCGCCGGCCGAGAATGATCGCACGCCGGAGCGCGGGGTGTGAGCGGCGCCTTGTGCGGGCGGGTCAGGTCAGGGCCAGTAACAGGGCCACGTAGGGGTCGGCCGGGTCCGGGTCGGCGGGGGCGGGGGCCGCGGCATCCAGGGCGGCGGCGTGTTCGTACAGGTCGCGTTCGGCCCGGTCCAGGGCAGTGGACAGGACGTAGTCGGTGACCGTCCACCCGATGAGCTCGGCGGCCTTGCGGATCACGAGGATCTGTTCCGCGGACATCCGGAGGGCGATGTGCTCGTCGGCATGGGTGGCGGGAAGGTCCTGGCGAACCGACTCAGACATGGCCGGTCTCCTTCCTTGCGGCATCTAAAAGTACGCCGGGAGATGTTGTCAGAACATCCCCTCTGAGAAGGAGAATCGCCGGGCGTCGTCAGCGGGCGCCGGCTCCGCACCCCGGACCGCCTGGGTTTCGGCCTCCGCCCCCGATCAGTGGCCGGTACGGCTAGTCGGGGGACTCGTCGATGGTGCCGAAGATGACCGACGAGACCTCCAGGTAGAGCTGCTCCGGGTACGGCATGAAAGGGACGCTGCGGATCGGCTGCTTCTGGCCCGCGGACTCCGTGAGGAACTCGCCGTACCCGAGCATCCGCCCGGCCATGGAGCGGTTGAGCGTGATGTCGGTGACCTTGGACAGCGGCATCATCGCGACGCTGCGGTTGAGCACCCCCTTGATCAGCATCACCCGGTGCTCGGTGACCAGGAAGAACTCCAGCGACCAGGCGATGATCTTCCACAGCAGGTAGCCGATAGTGAGCAGCCAGAGCCACCAGATCCACATCAGGCCGACGACCGCGCCGACGGCGCCGCACACGACGAGCCCGGCGACGACGACCGCGACCGGCGGGATGAGGACCGCCGGGTGGCGGCGGACGGCGATGACGCGTCCCTCGTGGGACATCAGGTACTTGTCGACGGTGCGCGACGAGTTGTCGTGTTGCACCATCATGTCCTGCAGATTCACGGCGGCGTCCTCGTCATGATCCGGTTGGTTCAAAGGTAGCCGACGTGGTCCCGCCGCCGCAGGGGCCGCGCGGTAAGGGGTTCGGGGCCTTGTCGAAGGGGGATCGGCGGCTGATGATGATCGGCATGGACGGCGTCAGGGACCCCGCGGCGGGGCCGTACGGCCAGGGGGACGCGGGCGGGGCGCGAGGGCCGCGGGGCGAGTTCGCGGCGGACGTGACGGGGCGTCCCATCTGGCGGCTGCTGCTGCGGGGCCTCGGCGTGTACCTGCCCGGCTGGGAGATGCCGCCGGGCGCGCTGCGGGTCCGGGACGGCGCGGCTGACGGGTTCGGGCCGCCCGCGTACCTGAACGGCGACGCCGGGTTCGGCGTGCAGGTCCCCGACCGGCGCAGAGGGCTGGAGCCCGACCGGGAGATCTACGTCCGCGGCCGGGAGAACCCGAGCTTCGGCATCGTCGTCGCGGGGCCCGCGGCGGCGATCGGCAGCCGCGTCGTGGACGCCGGGGTGCTGATGCGGTTCGCGCGGCGGCTGACGTTCGAGGAACTCTTCGACACCGGCGACGCCGACTCCGTCCCGTACGCGGTTCGCGGGGCGCGGGCGGTGGAGAACGCGGTGTTCCTCGACCGCGCGGCCGGGATCGGGCTCTGTGCGGAGGTCGACCCGGTGACGCGCGACCTCACCTGCCCGCTGTACGTGCGGCTCGGCGGCCCGGCGGAGCGGACCGTGCGGGTCTACGGGGCGCCACGCCTTACGGGGCGGCCCAGCCGGTGAGGTCCCACAGCTGATGGGACGGCAGGCGCCGCAGCCGGACGGTCGCGGCGGCCGGATCCCAGAACACCTCGTCGCTCTCCAGTTCCAGTGACTGGGCGGCGGTCAGCACGGCGCACAGCAGCTCTTCACGCGTCCGGACGGCCATGAGCGGGCCGATCTGCGCGACGGCGCCCGAACACTCCGACAGCGTCCGCAGCAGGGCTTTGAGGGCCGCCTCGTCCTCGGGTGGACGGGCGGGTTCGACGCCCGGCGGGACGCCCGGTTCGACCCGCGCCAGCCCGCGCCTGGACCCGCCGCCCGGCGCGCCGTCCGGCGGGCCGTTGCGCAGCCCGTTGCGCGGCAGGTCCGCGCCGGTCGAGATGAGCAGCGCGCTGAACGACCCCGCGAGGTCCTCGGCGGCCTGGCCGCCGAGGAAGTACCGGCGGCGTTCGGGGGAGCCGGGCGCGGGGCCGTCGGCCCCCTCGGCCGTGCGGAAGCGGACGCTCAGCCGGCTCGCCCGCACGCACCGCTCGTACATCTCGCCGAGGATGTCGTCGAGCTGGTCGTCGCGCGTCCAGAGCCGCCCGGTGGCGGTGACGGCATCGCCGTGGGCGCGGGGACGGCCGGTGAGCGCCGCCGTGACGGTGTCGTCCAGCTCGCCCTCGGTGAACTGCAGCAGCTCGGCGACGACGTCCTCGACGTCCTCCAGCGTCCGGGTGAGGGTGCGCTGCAGCGCCAGGATCTCCTCGCCGCCGCGTTCCAGGTCGGCCAGCCGGCCGAGGGCGGTGTCGACCTTGCCCTCCACCTCGCCGCTGCCCGTCCGGGTGACGGCGCGGACCGACGTCTCCACTTCGCCGAGTTTGCGGCGCAGCGCGGCGAGCGTGATCCGCTGCTGTTCCAGGTCGCGCAGCCGGCCGGACTGGGTTCGCAGGAAGTCGTCGGCCTGGTGGACGAGGCCCGCCAGTTCCTCCACCTGCCCGGTGTTCTGCCGGAGCCGGGTGTCGAGCGCGGGCAGCACGTCCTGCTTGACCCGCGACAGTTCGGCCGTGAGCTGCTCGCCCACCGTGACCAGGACGTTGTTCTGCTTGGTGACCTGCTCGTTCAGCTCGTCGATCCGGCGGGAGAAGGCGTTCGACTGATCCCGGCTCTGCTTGCCCGCGTACAGTTCGAGCGCCCCCACCACGACGCACATCACCACCAGGATGACCGTCGTCATTGCACTCCTCGGGCGTGACGGTGATTACCGGACCGGGTTTTGATCGCGACCATAACTTACGATCACGCGGGCCGACCGGAACTTACGTAACCGACTGATCTCAGTGACCGGCCGGTCTCACGGCCCTTCTCGCGCCATTCCGTGAGCAATTCCGTGCCGTCGGTGACGGCCGGTTCAGATGCAGCCTTCGAATTGCGGGACGGTGGTGGTGAGTTCAAGCCCGGTGGGGCCGAACCATCTGTTCAGCTGCAGCCGGACCGTGTCGTCCTGGTACATCTTCGTGATCGCCTCGTTCACGGCTTCGCAGCCGTCCACGTCGTCCTTGTCGAGGCCGACGCCGTACCGCTCGTCCGAGAACGGCTCGTTCACGAGTTTCATGTAGTCGCCCGTCTTGGCCGCCATGGACGCGAGGCCGGCGAGGATCAGGTCGTCGGTGGACACGGCGTCGAGTTCGCCCGCGACCAGTTTGTTCAGGCAGTCGGTGTACCCCTTGGCCTGGACGGGCACGGCGGGGACGCTCTGCTCGGTGCGCACGCGGTGGAACGACTGCGACCCCGCGACCGTGCAGAGCCGCTTTCCGCCGAGATCGTGCAGGTTACGGATCGAGGCGGGGTTCGCCTTGCGGACGAGGATGTCCTGGTGGGCGACGTAGTACGGCCCTGCGAACCCCACCTCGGTCTTGCGTTCGGGCGTGATCGAGTAGCTGCCGATGACGAGGTCGACCTCACCGGACAGGATCGCCTCCTCGCGCTTCTCCGAAGACACCGCCGAGAACGACACCTTCTTGGCGGGGAACCCCAGATTCCTGGCGAGCTCCTTGGCGATCGTGACGTCGAAGCCGTCGAAGCCGTCGTAGGAGCCGTAGCGCCTGGACTCGGTTCCGGGGATCTGGCGGCCCAGGCCCGGCTGGTCCGTCTGGACGCCGATGGTGAGGAACTCCTCGCCGACGAGGGAGCCCGCGGCAGCGTCCGCCGTGCCGCAGGCCGCCGCGGCGGCGACCGACGCCGCGGCCAGCACCGCCGCCGTGGCCCGCTTCACCGAGCCAGTGGGACGTGCGGCCGGTCTCGTCACCTCGACCACCGGTACTCCGCGAGCCGGGGGCGCACTCCGATCAGCACGAGCAGGGCGATGATGACCCCGGCGGCCGGGAGGACGGCGTACCAGCCGCTCGTCCCGTCGTCGCCGTCCTTCACGGCCTCGTCGAACGCCTTCTGGTGGATGCCGATCAGTTCCTGCAGGGACCGGTCGTACTCGGCGAAGTCCGCCGCGGCCGTACTGCGCGCGGCCACGGCCTGGGCGTCCTGCCCGTTGTGGACGAGGTCTCTCATCCGGCGGTCGTTCGCCTGCACCTTCTGGTAGTCGCGCAGCACCTTGTTCAGGCCGGCCACCAGTTCGGCCCGCTGCTCTCCCGCTTCCGTGGGCCTGTTGGCCTCGGTGCCGAGGAAACCGAGGAACGGCGCACGTCCGGGCTCCCAGGACAGCTTGTTCTGCACGGCCTGGTTGTACTGGGTCAGATTGCCGGCCTTCAGGTACAGGACGGTCTGGGACTTGCTCAGATAGATCTGCTCGTAGGCGTCGGCCCGTTCCGGGTCGAGGAGGAAGCGGGTCTCGTCGGCGCTGGCGCTGTTGCTGATGGCGCGTGCCCGCGCGAGCGCCAGGATCGAGTCGAAGCCGTCCTCCTTGGCCTCGCGGAGATGGTCCGCCTGGCCGGACAGCATGGTGGCGCCGGTCACGACCAGGACGAGCGAGCCGAGCGTGGCCAGCGCCAGCGGAATGTTCAGGAACCGGCGGAAACGCCTGGCCAGGTACAGCTGGAAGCCGGCCAGGGTGGTGAGGAGCGCCAGCCCGATGACGATGATCCAGGTGCGCCCGGACAGGACCGCCGACCGCTTGTCCTCGTACGTGTGCCGGACGAGGGTGCCGTTGTCGAGCGTGAGGTTGTACGCCTTGGGCAGCAGGTCCAGTTTCATCAGGTCGGTCGCCTGCCGGTAGAGGTCGATGACCTCCTTCGACGGCGCGCCGGACGCGCGGTCGGACTGCCGGTCCAGCAGCAGGGCCTGCCCGGCGAGACGTTCGTAGCGGCCCAGCGCGTCGAGCACGTCGCGGGCCGTGTTCTCCTCTGTCCTCTCGTCGGCGAGCTTGGCCGCCTTGAGCAGCGCGTCGCCCGCCTTCAGCCGGTTGTCGTTGTAGCGGGCCAGCGCCTTCTCGCGGCCGTCGCCCGCCGCGCCGCCGATCAGCAGCGCGTTGGCGAGCTGGGAGTCCATGTCGGTGAGCTGGAAGTAGAGGTCGCCGGTCGCGACGACCTGCGGGCCCGCGTCGTGCCCGATCACCCGCACGCCCTCGCGCGCGTTCGCGATCGCCGCCCAGGTGACGGCCAGCAGCGCCACCAGCAGGACGACCGTCAGCACCGTCAGCGTCCGGACGTGGGCCGCGACCGTGCGGGGGAGCATCCGGGCGGTACGGGACGGCGGCGCGTCGGGGGCCCGCCCGAGCGGCCCCGGCGGACGCCGCCGGTCGGGCGGGCCCGGCTGCGGGGCGGGGACGGGCGGCCGCCCCGTCGGGGGAGCCGGCTGAACGGGCGTCATGTCGCCTCGCCTCTGGTGAGGGTGATGGTGGTCCAGGCCCCCACGTGGATGCGGTCGCCGTCGGAGAGCGGGACCTCCACGTTGTAGGGGATGGGTTCGCTGGACCCGTTCATGCAGGTCCGGTTGGTGGAGCCTGGGTCGACCAGTGTCCAGGTGCCGTCCGGCTTGGCCAGCAGGACCGCGTGGACGTGGGAGACGCCGGGGTCCTCGGGCGGCTCGCGAAGGTCGATCTCGGGCGGGGACGGCTGGGAGGAGCCGTGCCGCCCGATGCGGATCTGCCGTCCGACGAGTGGAATGCTCCTCGGGGGCGCGTACGGCGGGAACGTGAGCGACGCCGAGTCGGGGCCCTCCTCGGCGAGGACCCTGTCGTAGTAGTCGCGGTCGGCCGTCACGACCGCCGTCCAGACCGCCCCGGGGACGGGAGGTGCGGGGACGGGAGGTGCGGGCACCGGAGGCGCGGGCACGGGTGGTGCCGGCACGGGTGGTGCCGGCACGGGTGGTGCCGGTACCGGCGGGGCCGGGACGGGAGGTGCGGGCAGCGGAGGACCGGGTGCCCGCGCGGGCCCGGCCGGCTGGGACGGGTTCGCCGGCGCCGTCTTCGGCGTGGGCTTGCCGCCGCCCGTGGCGAAGTCGTAACCGCACGCCTCACAGAAACGGTCGGTACCGGGCGTCCCGCAGTCCGGGCAGGCCGTCGCTCCGCCGCCGCCTCGACCGGACGGACCACCGGGTGGGCCACCGGGCGGGGCAGGCGGGACATGCGGCGCCGGCGGGGCGGACGAGGCGCCGGAGCCGGGCGAGGCGGCGCCGACGGGCTCGCCGCAGACGTCGCAGTAGTCCGGCGACTGCGAGGTGTGTCCGTTGGGACAGTTCGCCATGGTCAGTGCTTGCCCGGGCGTGGGGTGGTCAGGGTCTCGTCCTTACGTGTGCGGACGGTCTTGCTGGAGCGGGTGTCGAGCTCCATCTCGTCGGCCTTGTCGATGTCGCGCTTCAGCCGGACGGTGCCGGTCGCGGGATCGACGACGTCCACGACCTTGCGCAGCATCGCGGTGATCGCGTCGTTGCCGGCCTCGCCGGCCAGCACCACCGCCCGGCCGAGCCGCGCGGTCGCGGTGTCGAGGTCGCCGTCCTTGCGGGCCTGCAGTCCCTCCTGGATGACGGAGGCGAGCTCGGCCTGCCCGGTGTAGTGCGCCACCCGCGGGTTGATCCTGGTGGACTGCACCTCGTCGTCCGTCCACTGGGCGAGGACGTTCCCGCTCGCCAGGACCTGCGCCTCCTCGCCGGCCGCCCCCGGCACGACCAGCTTGACCCACGCGGCGCGCAGCTCCTTGCCGATCTCGCCGGGCGGGATCTCCACGCAGATGTGGTAGTCGCGGCTCTCGGCGCCCCACGCGCCGAGCGGGTAGTCGCCGGCCTGCGGGGCCGACTCGACGCGCCTGCCGGTCAGGTCCTCGACCGACGGCATGACCTGCTTGACGAACCGCAGGCTCGCCGTCTGCGGCGTCCACACCCGGAGCGCGACGTCGGCGACGGCCTTGCCCATCGCCGCCTCCGTCATCGCCTGGAAGTCGGCGACGAGGCCCGCCGGGTCGGCGACGATGTCGACGCTCCCGAGCAGCGCGGACGCGACCTTGCGCAGCTCGGCGACCTCCCAGTCGGTGCCGACGCCGCGGCAGTCGCACACGAACCGGCCGGCGCAGCGGAACAGGACCGCGTCGAGCTCCTCGGGCGTCTCATGCTGGTTCTTGCCGTCGGTCAGCAGGATCGCGTGCCGGATGCCGCCCTGGTCGTCGTCGAAGAGCTCGTCGGCCAGCCGCAGCCACGACCCGATCGCGGTGCCGCCGGACGCCCTCAGGCCGTTCAGCGCCCGCTTGGCCTGCTCCCTGGTCTGCGCGTCGGCGGCGACGAGGCCGTTGTGCCGCGGGTAGACCATCGAGGCGATGTTGGAACCGGCGATGACCGCGAACTCCACGCCGTCGCGGAGGGTGTCGACCGCGACCTGTGCCGCCGCGACCGCCGCCCGCAGCTTGGTGTCGGGGTAGGACATCGAGCCCGAGGTGTCGATGATGATGACCTCGGACGCCTTCGCGGTGGACGCGGCCGCCGCGACGCCGCCCTCGGCGGTCGCCTCCACGGACACGATGGCGTGCACCTCGCGGCCGCCCTCGGGCAGGAACTTGTTCTGGTCGATCTTGACGGTGAACTGTGGCTGCTCGCTCATCGGGGCTGCTCCGTGCTCTCCGGGGTGCTCTCATGGATGCGGCTCTGCGGGGAGGTGGGGGACGGCAGCGGGATCACCGCGACCGTGATGTTGTCGCGGCCGCCCGCGTCCAGGGCGTGGCGGACCAGCGCCCGCGCGACGCCGAGCGGGTCGGCCGCCGGGTCGTGCCCCGGATCCGGTGCGGGACCGCCCGTCCCGTTCACGGCGCCGGGACCGGCGGCCAGCAGCGCCGCGATGTCGCGGGCCGCCGGGAAGTAGTTCCACAGGCCGTCGCTGCAGACCAGGAGCGTGCCGGGGCCCGCCGGGCGGAACGTCGCCACGTGCGGGCTGACCTGTCCGGCGTCGGCGCCCAGCCACGCCGTGATGACGTGCGCGTTGGGGTGCTGCTCCGCCTCCGCCTCGGTCAGCGAGCCCTGGGCGACCATGAACGCGGCCCACGAGTCGTCCTCGGTGAGCCTGCGGGACGGGCCGAGCTCCGCCATGTCGCCGGTGCTCACCTCCGCGGCGTCCGCGCCCGACTCGTCCGGGGCCGGCTCCTGCGCGCCGTCTTCGCCGTCCCCGCCGGGGTCGCCCGGGTCGACCGCGCCGTCCGCGGACAGCCAGTAGACGCGGCTGTCGCCGATCCAGCCGACGGTGACCACCGGGCCGCGCGTCACCGCCGACACGTACGTGCACGACGGCGCGTCGGACGGCGACGTGGCCAGCGCGGCGACCGCCGCAGCCGCGCTGAGCGCCGCGCCGCGGGTGGCGTCCTCGGGATCCTCGCCGGAGTCGAGGAGCGCCACCAGTTCGGCCGCGCCGGTGTCGGCGGCAGCGCGGGAGGCGTCCTCGGGACGCTGCGAGGAGCCGACGCCGTCGGCCACCACGGCCGCGACCCCGGCGGAGTGGGCGGCGATGGCGAGCGCGTCCTCGTTGCGGGGGTAGCGCCGGCCGCGGTCGCTCGCACCCGCCGCGATCACCGGCCGGGACCCGTTCCCGGCTCCCGCCGCCGGAAGCTCGATCTCGACATGGTCGCGTTCCGCGGGCTGGCGCAGCCCGCAGGTCTCGCAGTAGCCGTCCGCGTCGATCGCCGTACCGCCGCAGCCCGGGCACGGCCGCGCGGCCGCCCGGCGGTCCGCGGACGGCGAGGACGAGATCTGCCTGATCGTGGCGTCCGGGCGTCCGTCCGCCGGGCCCGTGCCGGCCGGTTCGGCGGGCGCCGCGTCGGCGAGCCTGTGGCCGCACTCCTCGCAGAAGATCTCTCCCGGATACACCATCGCGCCGCAGGCCGGGCACGACGGCTCCGCCGCCTTGGCCGCGGCCCGGTCCGCCTCGTTCTGATCGTCTGTCACAGCAGCGTCCTCGGGCGTACGGCGTTGGCGAAGTCGACGAACCGGCGGCATTCGTCGCGGTCCCGGGTGCGCCGGGCCAGCTCCCGGTACGTCTGCTCCAGCAGCCGGCGCAGCGGCGTCTCGGCGAGCGGGGAGCCGAACAGGGAGCCGCCCTGTGCCCCGCCCGCCGTGCCGGGGCCGCCGTGCCGGAGCCAGTCGAGCGCGGCTCCCAGGACCTCGGCGGCGAGCCGGTCGCGGCGTTCGGCGTCCAGGTCGAGCGCGGTGAGACGGCCGCCCGCGGCGACCAGCTCGGCCGCCGTCAGCTCCGGAGCGGGACGGCCCCGCACCGCCGTCGCGACCGCCGCCACCTGCGCGGGCACGTACCGGATGGAGATCTTCGGCACCGAGTCGAGCGCGGCGACCGCCGCGCGCCGGTCGCCCGCCGCCAGATGGACGCGGGCGAGACCGAACGCCGCGTTGATGTGGCTCCGGTCGGTCCGCCACACCATCTCGTACAGGCGGACCGCCTCGCCCGGCGCCTTCGCTTCGCGGCAGTAGGCGAGGGCCAGCTTGGGCGCCGCCTCGCCGGGCAGCAGCCCGTACAGCCGGTCGAAATGCGGCTCGGCCGCGTCCACATGTCCGTGGGACAGGAGCGCGACCGCGCGGTACCAGTCGATCCGCCAATCCCCGGGGCGGTCGGCGGCGACCTCGTCCAGCAGCTCGGCCGCCTCGCCGGGGCGGCCGAGCTCGATCTGGACGCGGGCGAGCGCCAGCTTGACCTCGGGGGTGCGGGACGGGGCGTTCGCCGCGGCCTCGGCGGCCTGCTCGGGCTCCAGCGCCGACAGCCCCGAGACGAACGCGGCGGCGGGGTCGGCGCCGTCGACCAGCGGCACCGGCAGCGCCGCCGCGGCCACGGCCGGCGGGACGGGCGGCAGCGCGGACTTGCCCGACTCGCCGCCCGCCATCCGCGTCGCGAACCGCTCCGGCCCGAACAGCCCGGACGGGGCCGGAGGCGGCGCACCGCCCTGCGCGGCCAGGACCTCCCGCAGCACACCGGTGAGCTGCTCGGCCATCTCCGCCGCGTCCTGGAACCGCTCCGCCGGATCCCTGTGCGTCGCTCGGCGCAGGAAACGGTCGAACGACTCGAACCGCTGGAGCAGCGGGACCTCCGAGCGAGGCGGAAGCGAGTCGACGAACGTCCTGGTGTAGCCACGGAACGGGAAGCTCAGCACGGCCAGCGCCCGGCCGACCGTGTAGAGGTCGGACGAGATGGACGGACCGTCGGCGGCGATCTCCGGGGCCTGGTAGCCGACCGTGCCGTAGATGGCGCCGTCCGGGTCGTCCAGCCGCCGCACGCCGCCGAGGTCGATCAGCCGGAGCTCCTCCGCGGACTGGATCACGTTGTCCGGCTTGAAGTCGCAGTAGACGAGGCCCTGGGCGTGCAGGTACTCGAACGCCCGCAGCACCTCCAGCCCGTACGCGATGGCCTGCGGAAGGGGGAGGTGCTTCTCGCCGGGCGCCTGCGGCTGCTGGAGCAGGATGTCCTTGAGGGACTGCCCGCCCACGTACTCCATGACGATATAGCCGTCGCCGTCGTGCTGGACGAAGTTGTAGATCTTGACGATGTTGGGGTGCTCGACCTCGGCGAGGTAGGCGCGCTCGGCCGCCGCGGCGGCCATCGCGTCGGCGTCGCCGCTGTCCAGCAGGCCCTTGAGCACGACCCACCGGTCGCTGACGTTCTTGTCCTTGGCCAGGTAGATCCAGCCGAGGCCGCCGTGGGCGAGGCAACCCAGCACCCCGTACTGCCCGCCGACGAGGTCGCCCGGGTTGAGCTTCGGGGTGAAGGAGAACCGGGTGCCGCACTTGGCGCAGAACCCCTCCGTGCGCCCCGGCTGGTCGCCGCGTCCCCGGCCGACCTGCTCGCCGCAGCTGCTGCAGAAACGCTTGCCCTCCGCGACCTGCGGGTCGCGCATAACCGCGGCGGACGGGTCGCGGTACGGGACGCGCGGCACCTCGACGAGCCCGGCACCGAGCATCCCGCGGCGTCCGGACGAGCGCGCCGACCCGGTGCGGGTGCTGCCCGTCCGCGTGCCGCCCGTGGCGGAACCGCCCGCCGTGCCCGTGCCGTCGGCCCGTGCCGTCAGGGTCGTGTGGGCGGGCGGCGAGCCGCACACGTCGCAGTAGCCGTCCATGATCGTTCCGGTGCAGCCGGGCTGGCGGCACCCGTCGTCGGGCAGGGCGACCGGAGGACGGGGGGCGGGCACGCCCGGGGCGCTCGCCGGTGGATTGCCGCAGACGTCGCAGTACCCGTCCGAGACGGTCCCGGTGCACCCGGGCTGCGTGCACCCGTTCGGCGGGGAAGGCGGGGGAGGGGCGGACGGCGGGCTGGTGGAGGCGGCCACGCCGCATAGGACGCAGTAACCGCCGTCGACGGTTCCGCCGCAGCCCGGCTCGGTGCACTGGCTCATCGGTTCGTTCCCTTCGCCCGTGCGTTGATGGCCTGCTGGTATTCCGACAGCGTCACGGTCGCCTTCCGGAGATCGCAGGGGGAGGTCCACAGCATCGCGCGGGCCCGGTCGTAGATCCGGGCCAGCTCGGCGTCCTCGGCATGACCGAGCCTCGCGGCCTTCACCCGGTAGGCGTCCAGCCGGCCGCGCAGCTCCTCGCGCCGCTCCAGCAGGCCCCGGATCACGCCGGCGGTCTCACGGGCCCGCTCCAGCGCGCCGTTCGCCGCCTTCTCCAGATCGGCGACCCGCGCCGCCAGATCGGTCCAGCCGCCGCGCGGCGCGGCGCCCTGTCCCGGGCGGCCGACGGCGGCGAGCCGGTCGGCGAGGGAGGCGGACATGTCGGGCAGGTCCGGCAGCACCGGTGAGGCGATCTTGGCGAGCACCTCGTCCCGGACGCGGCGGGTCTCCGCCTCCGTCCGCCGCAGCAGGTCCAGGACGCCGGCGACACCGCGGAGCCGGTCGGCGAACCCGTCGCGCACCCGCTCCGCCTCCTCCAGGCGGCGGCGCACCTCGGCCAGGCCGGTGCGGATCGTGTCCAGCCGCCCGGTGTCGGCGCGGTCGCCGCGCGCCAGCGCCATCGGGTCGCCGCGCACGAGGGCGGCGACGGCGTCGAGGTCGGCGCGGAGCCGGTCGAGCTCGGGCTCCGCCTCGCCGAGCGAGTCCAGCAGCACCTCCGCCGCCCGGCGTTCGGCCTCCACCTCGGCGAGCCGCGACAGCAGGACCGACCAGACCGTGTCGAGCGCCGCGACCGCCTGCGCGACCTCCTCGTACAGCGGGGTCATCCGCTCGACCGCGGCCCGCAGGGTCAGCTTCTCCCCGGACGGGACGGACAGCAGCGTCCGCCGTTCGAGCGGCACCTCCGTGACGGGCAGCTCGACCGACGGCCCGGCGAGCAGCCGGGTGAGTTCGGTGAGCTGCGCCTGCCCCGGCTTGGGATGCCGGGCGCGGAGGTCCTCGGCGGCGCCGAGCGCACGCCCGTAGAGGTCGAACAGGCCCCACAGCGACGCCATGCCCGCACGCACCTCTGACTGCACGCGCCGCGTCCCGCCGTCCAGTGCGGCCCCCTCCAGCAACTGGTAGCCGTGGTGGGCCTCCAGTTCGAGCAGTGCCGTGCTGATGCGCTCCTTCTCGTCCCGGAGCCGGGCCAGCGTGCGGTCCACCTCGTCGCGGCTCATCGGGGGGCGGCCCATGCGCGCGTCACTCAAAGCCGGTCCGCCGATGGCCCATGTCCGCCCCGATTCCCCCAAGTTAGGCACGTTTCGGTGTCCAAGTTTTCACCATGCGCGGTCGCGTTCTCAACCATGTGGCCGATCATCGCCTCCCGCGCTCCCGTACTGCGTCACGCGACCCGATCCGGCCGCGCCGGAACACTGCAAAATGTCAGTGTTCGAACGTATGATCGAACCATGGCGAACGTTGCGACGCACCCCCAGACCGCGCCCACCGCGCCCACCCCGCTCACCGCGGCGGAGATCGCCGCCCTCGCGCTCTCCCTCGCGCACCTCGGCGCCGGCCCGCAGGCCGCGACCGCGCGCCGGGCCCTGCACGCCCTCCTCGACGCCGCGCCCGCCGACGACGTGGTCACCACCACGCTCGGCACCCTCACCACGCCCCTGGACGCCTCCACCTCCGACCGCGCCCGCGTGATCGCCGCCGCCATCACCGAGCACCGCGTCGTCCGGCTCTGCTACGGCGACGCTGGCGCCAACGTCACGATCCGCGAGGTCGAGCCCGTCACCTGCCTCGTCCACCGCGACCACTGGTACCTCGTCGGCTGGTGCCGCATGCGGCGCGGCGTCCGCGCCTTCCGCTTCGACCGGATCCTCGCCGTCGAGTCCACCGGCCTCCTCGCCCGCCCCCGCCGCGCCGACCGCTACCTGCCTTTTCAAGGCGGTTCCCTCGGCGTCAGGCGCTAGAGCGCCTTCCTTCGGCGGGAACCGCGGTGCGATCGCTGCATCGCTCCGGCTCGCCTTGCGGCTCGCTGCGCGATCAGGTTTCTCGCAGGCTCGGAACCTGCCTTCGGACGCGATCGCGACGGTCTTGATCGTCGCGTGGTGCGGCGGTGGCTGAGGGCGGCGCGCTGTTTGTTCGCAGCGCGCCGCCCTCCTGCGGGCACGGCGCCGACGCGTAGCATTGCGCCCGTGAGTGTGCAGGACGTCCTTGACCATCTGCAGCGGCTTGGCATGTCCGGGTATGAGGCCAAGGCGTATGTGGCGCTGGTCGGGGCGGGGCGGCCGGTCAACGGGTACGAGGTCGCCAAGCGCTCCGGGGTGCCGCGCAGCACCGTGTACGAGACGCTCGGCAAGCTCGTGGCGCGCGGGGCGGCGTACGAGGTGCGCGGGTCGTCCGATGCCAACGAGTACCTTCCGCTGCCGCCGGAGTCCCTGCTGGACCGGATGCGGCGCGAGTTCGACGGGTCGGTGTCCGCGCTGCGGTCGGCGCTGCCGGCGGTCGCCGCCGCGCCCCAGGGACACCTGATCCACAACCTCAAGGACGCCGACGCGATGCTCGACCGGGCGGGCGACGTGGTGGCGGGTACGCGCCGGGACCTGTTCGTGTCGATCTGGCCGGAGGAGATGCGGGTGCTGCGCGGCCCGCTGCTGGCGGCCGCCGCCCGGGACGTCGAGGTGTCGGTCGTGTCGTTCGGGAAGGAACCGTTCGACGGGCCCGGGAACGTCCATGAGCACCGCTACTCGGCGCCCGAGGCCGTTCTGGAAGATCTCGGGTACCGGCTCATCGTGGTCGTCGGCGACCGGCGCGAGGCCGTCGTGGGCGGCTTCGGGGACGGCGTGGCGTGGGGCATCTACACCGCCGACCCGGCCGTCGCCCTGATGGCCGCCGAGTACGTCCGGCAGGACATCGTCCTGCAGATCCTCGCCGACCGGGTCGGCGCCGCCGAGCTGGACCGCCTGTTCGCCACGGATCCGGGCCTGCTCCGGCTGCTCGGAAGGCGCTGACTACACGGCCACGGTGCGGTCGGCGGCGGCCGTGACGACGGCCGTGAGGTCGCGGGTCCGGGCGTGGACGGCCCGCTGGACCTGCGCGCCGTTGCCGCGTTCCAGCAGGTCCTGGAGCATCGAGGTGACGGACTTCAGGTCGCCGGACCGGTCGAGGGCGGGAGCCAGGTGGTCGAGCAGCGCGTCGACGACCTCGCGGGCGGGCGCGGCGCGCCGGGTGGACGGGTGGACGAGGTCGCCGTGCAGCCCCGACCGCCCGGCCCGCCACATCGCCAGCCGCATCAGGTCGGCCCGCACCGGGTCCGGCGGCTCGCCGCGGTGCCAGGCGGCGGCGGCGGTGTCGACCAGGGCCCGGACGAGCGCGGCCATCAGCACGGCGTCGCCGGCGTACAGGCACACGTCCGGCACGCGGATCTCCACGGTCGGGTAGTGCCGCGACAGCCGGGCATCGAAGTAGATCATGCCCTCGTCGACCAGGGCGCCGGTCGCGAGCAGCGCGTCCACCGTCGCCCGGTACGCCTGCGCCGAGCCGAACAACTCGGTCGGGCCGCTGGACGGCCAGCGTCCCCACACCTGGTGCCGCCAGCTGTCGTAGCCGGTGTCGGCGCCCTGCCAGAACGGGGAGTTCGCGCTGAGGGCCAGCAGCGGCGGCAGCCACGGCCGGATCCGGTCAAGGACGGCGACGCCCTCGTCGGGGGACTCGATGCCGACGTGCACGTGGCAGCCGCAGGTGAGCTGCTCTTCGGCGGAGCACCCGTAGACGTCGGCCATCCGGAGGTAGCGGTCCGACGGGGTCAATGACGGGCGGACGACGACCGGGGACGTCGCGAGCGCCGCCACCGCGACGCCGACACCGGCCGCCGACTGGGCCGCCGCCAGCCGCGCGGACCTGATGTGGTCGGACAGCTCGCCCAGCGAGGTGCACACCGGGGTGGCCGTTTCCAGCTGCTCGCGCTGCAGTTCGGCCTCCAGCGGCTTCGACCGCCGCCCGCCGGTGAGGAACAGCTCGTCGTGCCGCTGCGCGTACCGGATGACGGAACCGGAGATCGACTGGGGCGCGCCCGTCCGGGGATCGACGAGGAGCAGCTCCTCCTCGACCCCGAACGTGCGCGGGTCCATACGAACGGTCACTCGGTGTTCCTGCCCGTCAGCGCGCCGATGTACAACCCTGGACGGCATCCGTCCCGGCCGGGTCGCCGGCTACGGGGCACCAGGTCGCGGGCGCCTCGCGCCGGAGATCACCGGGCGCCTTCGCCCAGCCACGTGGCCAGCAGCGCCCCGGTCTCCTCCTGCCGGTCGGTGTAGAGCATGTGCCCGGCGTCGATCTCGGTGATGACGAGGCCCGGCCCGAGCGCCGAGCGGCAGTCGACGACGAACTCCGGCCGCACCAGGTCGGCCCGCGTCGCGATGACCAGGTGCGTGGGCATGTCGGGGGGCGGGGTCAGGTGCGGGCGGGCCATCTCCGAGTACGCGGTCACGACGGCGGCCGGCTCGTACCGCCAGCGCAGCCGGCCGTCCGGGTCGTGTTCGAGGTGGTCGGCGACCTCGTCGTCCACGGCCTCGCCGGGAGCCTCGGGCCACCGCGCCGCGCGGGCGGCGCGGGCCTCGGCGACGTCGGCGAACGACACCGGCGTCATGTGGCCGCGTGCCTCCCTGGCCGCCTCCGCGGGGTCCAGCCCGATCCCCGGGTCCAGCAGGACCAGGCGCCGTACCCGCCGCGGCGCCGTCCGCGCCAGATGCAGCGCGATCATCCCGCCGTAGGAGTGCCCGACGAGGTCGGCCCGCTCGATGCCCTCCGCGTCCAGGACGGCGAGGACGTCCGCGACGTGCCGCTCGACCGTCCACGGCGGCTCGTGCGGTGATCGTCCGTGCCCGCGCAGATCGGGGGCCAGGACCAGCCGGTCCGGCAGGTACCGCTCGGCGGTCCGCCGCCAGCGCGCCCCGTGCCCGGTGACTCCGTGCAGCACGACGACCGGGGAACCCGCCGGATCCCCGTACCGATGAACATGCAACGCAGCGTCGGTCATGGAGTGAAGCGTATGCGCGGAGGGCCCGTCCTGGACGGCCTTCACCGGCCAATCCGGATCAGGGGCGTTCCCAGCGGACGGAGCTGAGGGCCAGCAGGGCGACGTGGAGGGAGACGCAGGAATCCACGTCGTCGAGGTCGGCGTCCAGGACGCGTTCGATGCGGCGCAGGCGCTCGTAGAAGGCGGGACGGGACAGGTGCGCCTGCTGGGCGGCGACGGCCTTGTTCCGCCCGGATTCGAGGTACAGCTCCAGGATGCGGGTGAGGTCGCCGCCGCGCTCGGCGTCGTACTCCAGGAGGGGCCCGAGTTCGCGTTCCACGAACGTCTGGACGCGGACGTCGTCGCGGAGGAGATGCAGCAGGCCGCGCAGGCGCAGTTCGGGGAGCCGGTAGAAGAGGCGGGCGCCGGAGCCGCGCGCGGCGACGTCGGCGACCTGCTCGGCCTCCAGGAAGGACCGGCGGACGTCGCGGATCGTCTCGACGATGGAGCCGGCCGCCATCACGGTCTCGCCGGACCGCCTGCGGATGCGGGTGGCGACGTCGGTGAGCGCCGTCTCCGCGTCGGTGCGGGCGGGCAGGGAGGCCAGGACGCCGACGCGGGCGTGCGGGCCGCCCTCGTCCAGGACGCCGACGAGGGCCGCGAGCCGGGCGTCCTTGCAGGCGGCGGCGGCCGTCTCGGCGAGGGCGGACAGTTCCCCGGCCGGAGGGGCGGGCGTGCCGGGGCCGCGGTGCCGGAGCACCACGCCGAGCAGCCGCCGGCCGGACAGCGGGACCCCGAGCGCGCGGGCGCGGGCGGCGGCCTCCTGCGGGTCGGAGTAGGCGTGCGCGAGGATGCGGGCGATGATCGTCCCGTGCGCCTGGCGTTCGACGCTCTCGGCGTGCCGGTCGAGGAGGCGGCCGAGGGCGAGGGTGGTGGCGGCCCGCTCGATCAGGACGGTCTCGCGGGGCGACGGCGGTGCGCCGAGGTCGATGATGAGGCGGCCCCAGTCCTCGCCGCGCGCCCCGACCATGGTCACCAGCCAGCCGGACGCCGCGTCGTAGCCGGTGCGGCGGCCGGGCCGGACGGCGCGGGAGCGGGTCTCCCACGCCGACAGCAGCTCGGACGGGTCGGCGCCGCCCGCGTCGGCGGCGAGGACCTGGTGGGCGAGGTTCTCCAGCACCACCGGGTGCCCGCCGAGCGCGGCGACCTGCCGGACGACCTCGTCGGTGGAGGCGCCCTCGACCGACAGCTGGGTGAAGATCTCGTGGAGCTGCTCGGAGGCGCGCAGCTCCGCGAACTGGTCCTGGACGATCCGGGCGTGCACGGACTCGGTGATGTCCACGAACGCGGGCTCGTGGGCGAGGACGATCACCGGGAGGCGGTGGTCCTCGGCGGCGGCGATCAGCGCGGGCGGCAGCACGGTGGCGTAGCGGCGGCCCAGCTCGATCATGAGGCCGCTCACCCCGACGTCGGCGAGTTCGCCGATGTAGGCGCGCAGCCGCTCGGGCTCGTCCGGCAGCGCGATCCCGGTGGTGAGGACGAGTTCGCCGCCGTGCAGCAGATGCGCGATGTCGGTGACCTCGGCGACGTGCACCCAGCGGACCCGGTTGCCGATGCGGTCGCCGCCCGCGACGACGCGCGGCTGTCCGCGGCGGACCGCCTCGAGCTGGAGCACGTCCTCGACAGTGGGCAGCATCGACGACGAGGATATCCCTACAGGGTGTCAAGGACGAGGCATCCGCCATTACAGGATGTCAGCCCGTCGGCAGAGCGTTAAGCGCGGGCGCAGGGTCCTGACACTCTGCGGGTGGCCCCGGCGGCCTGCGGGAACGAGACTTGAGGCATGTCGGACCATGCGAATCTGCTCCGGCGCCACAAGGCGGTCCTGCCGTCGTGGATGGCGCTCAACTACACCGAACCCATCGAGATCGTCGGCGGCAAGGGCAGCCGCGTGACCGACGCCGAGGGGAACGGCTACCTCGACTTCTTCACCGGCATCCTCACGAACATGCTCGGTTACGACGTCCCCGAAGTGCGGGAGGCGGTGGAGCGGCAGCTCGCCACCGGCGTCGTGCACACCTCCACCGCGTACCTGCTGCGCGGCCAGGTCGAGCTGGCCGAGAAGATCGCCCGCCTGTCGGGCATCCCGGACGCGAAGGTGTTCTTCGCCAACTCCGGGACGGAGGCCAACGAGACGGCGCTGCTGCTGGCCGCGTACGCGCGGCGCAGCGACCAGGTCCTGGCGATGCGGCAGAGCTACCACGGCCGGTCGTTCGGGACGACGGGCGTCACCGGCAACCGGGCTTGGACGAACGTGTCCTACTCGCCGCTGAACGTGCATTTCCTGCACGGCGCCGACCGGCACCTCCCGCAGTTCGCCGGAATGCCGGACGAGGCGTACATCGACGCGTGCGTGCAGGATCTGCGGCACGTCCTCGCGACCGCGACCGGCGGGGACGTCGCCGCGCTCATCGCCGAGCCGGTCCAGGGCGTCGGCGGGTTCACGATGCCGCCGGACGGCCTGTTCGCCGCGTACAAGACCGTCCTGGACGAGTCCGGGATCCTGTTCGTCTCCGACGAGGTCCAGACGGGCTGGGGGCGGACGGGCCAGAGCTTCTGGGGCATCCAGAACCACGGCGTGACCCCGGACATGATGACGTTCGCCAAGGGCCTCGGGAACGGGTTCACCATCGGCGGCGTCGTCGCGCGGGGCGAGCTGATGGACTCCCTGCACGCCCTCGGCGTCTCCACGTTCGGCGGCAACCCGGTCTCGACGGCCGCCGCGAACGCGACCCTCGACTACGTCCTGGACCACGATCTGCAGGCCAACGCGGCGAAACAGGGCGCCACGATCGTGGGCGGGCTGCGGTCGGCGGCCGGCCGGTTCCCCTTCGTCAAGGAGGTGCGCGGCAAGGGCCTGATGTTCGCGATCGAGCTGGCCGACCCGGTGACCGGAGAGGCGAGCCCGCCGATCGCCGCGGCGGTGATGGAGGCGGCCCGCGAGCGCGGGCTGCTGATCGGCAAGGGCGGCCTGTACGGCAACGTGCTGCGCATGGCGCCGCCGATGAACCTGACCGACGCCGAGGCCGCCGAGGGCCTCGCGATCCTGATCGCATCCCTGGACGCGGTGACCGGGGAGGCCGTCTCATGACCGAGAGCAAGCACGTCACGCACTGGATCGGCGGGAAGCCGCACGCGGGGCGGGCCGAGCGGCGCGGCGACGTCTACGAGCCCGCGTCGGGACGCCTCGCCGGGACCGTGGACTTCGCCGCGCGACCCGAGGTCGACGCGGCGGTCGCCGCCGCCAAGGCCGCGTTCCCCGGCTGGCGGGACGCCTCGCTCTCGCAGCGGACGGCGGTGCTGTTCAGGTTCCGCGAGCTGGTGAGCGGGCACCGGGACGAGCTGGCCCGGCTGATCTCGTCCGAGCACGGCAAGGTGGTCTCGGACGCGGCGGGCGAGGTGGCCCGCGGCCTGGAGGTCGTGGAGTTCGCCTGCGGCATCCCGCACCTGCTCAAGGGCGGGTTCTCGGAGAACGTCTCGACCCGCGTGGACGCCTACTCGATACTGCAGCCGCTCGGCGTGGCCGCCGGGATCACCCCGTTCAACTTCCCGGCGATGGTGCCGATGTGGATGTTCCCCGTGGCGATCGCGTGCGGGAACACGTTCGTCCTCAAGCCGTCGGAGAAGGACCCGTCGGCGTCGGTCCGGATCGCGGAGCTGTGGGCCGAGGCGGGGCTGCCGGACGGGGTGTTCAACGTGCTCCACGGGGACGAGGCCGCGGTGGACGGGCTGCTGCACCATCCGGACGTCAAGGCGGTCAGCTTCGTCGGCTCCACCCCGATCGCCCGCCGCATCTACGCGACGGCGGCGGCGAACGGCAAGCGGGTGCAGGCGCTCGGCGGAGCGAAGAACCACATGCTCGTGCTGCCGGACGCCGATCTCGATCTCGCCGCGGACGCCGCCGTGTCGGCCGGGTTCGGCTCGGCGGGGGAGCGGTGCATGGCGATCTCCGTGGTCGTCGCCGTCGACCCGGCCGGGGACGAGCTGATGGCCGGGATCCGCGAACGGGTGGCGAAGCTGAGGGTCGGGCCGGGCGACGACCCCGAGTCGGACATGGGGCCGCTCGTCACGCGGGCGCACCGCGACAAGGTCGCGTCCTACCTGGACGGCGGGGTCGCGCAGGGCGCCACCCTCGCCGTCGACGGCCGCGCCCCGGACGTCCTCGGCGGCGCGGGGGACGGGTTCTGGCTCGGTCCCACCGTCCTCGACCACGTCACCCCGGAGATGGACGCCTACAAGGACGAGATCTTCGGGCCGGTGCTGTCGGTCGTGCGGGCCGGCTCCTACGAGGAGGCCATGGAGCTGATCTCGGGCAACCCGTACGGCAACGGCACCGCGATCTTCACCAACGACGGCGGGGCCGCGCGCCGCTTCCAGAACGAGGTGGAGGTCGGGATGGTCGGCGTCAACGTGCCGATCCCGGTTCCGATGGCTTACTACTCCTTCGGCGGCTGGAAGGACTCACTGTTCGGTGACAGCCACGCTCACGGGATGGAGGGCGTCCACTTCTACACGCGGACGAAGGCCGTCACCGCCCGATGGCCGGACCCGAGTCACGGCGGGGTGAACCTGGGCTTCCCGACCAGCGGCTGAACCGGTCCCTTCCTGCGGATCGGCCCGGCGTGCGGCCGGTCCCCCTGACCGGCCGCACGCTCGTCGGCACGTTCGTCCGGCGAAAACGGCGAATCGCTCAAAAAGTGGCAAAAGTCATCAAAGTGAGCGCGCCGGGATCGCATGGCGTGAGAACCGTTCGCCCAGCGTGAGAACGCGCAGGCAGGAACCGTACGGGATTTTCCCACGACCGTCGCTTTTCGTCGTCAATTTTCGTCCGGCGGCGGAGGACGAATAATGCCAACACCCATTGACGGGCTCTGTGGCGGGCGACACAATCTGACTGTCTGCATTAAATGAGGCGAAATTAAAAGTCAGAGTCCGCAGTCAGAAACATGAGGTCCGGAGCCGCCCGGGTCCGGTGGGGCCGATGTGCAGGAGCGCCGCGCTATGACCGCAGCCGACCACGCAGCAGAGGTGGACGCGCTCGCAAGGCGATTTCCGGGCTGGACCATTTGGTTCGGCCCGTTCACCGGCCACTGGTGGGCACTGCCGCCGAAGGACCGCGACGTCGGCGACTTCCTGGAAGCCGACACCCCGCAACGGCTCATCGCACGGATCGAGGTGGTCAAGCACGCCGCAACGAGCCGCCCCCTGATCGACCACGATCTTCCGCAGAATCCCCGCGACACCCGGCCTGACGTGCGACGTCCCTCGAATCTCCTCCGTCTCGAGGGCGTCACACCGTCGCCGTTCGGCCGGGTACCGGCGATCGCGTGGCCAGGCAGCACTGCAAGGTGATCCGCTGTTCCCCAACCTCGCCACGCCCGCCGGTGCCGCCGCGGCCCCGGGACGGACGGCAGCCCGCGCCATATCCCTCTCCAGCAACCTCCGTGTATGGCGCGGACGTCGGCACCCACCGTCCTCCGGGGTCGTGGCGGTTTCTCGATTAACAACCCGTCCGAAAACGCCGATAGGGCAATCGGCCACGGAAACTCGGACGGGAATCGCCGGTCAATGGACACACCGGCCTTACCTTTGAGAAACACAACGGGAAACACCGGAGTCGTGATCTTCGGTAATCGCCCGCGCTTCGCCGCGAGTCGGAGGAGAAGTCGAAGAAAACCGGCGATCGGCTCGTCCGCGCTCGCCGGGACGCGCCGGAATGGCGGCCGGGCGCGGAGCGGACCGCCGTCCGGGACGGGTACGGGTCCGCCTCCCCGCGGCGGAGACGCTACGCTCGCCGACGGGCCCGTTCACGAGGGGGAGGGCCCCGGGCACGGATCGGGAGCGACATGCGGCTGAAGGCCACGGCGCGGGTCAGGGTGTGGTCGGCCCTGGCGGCGGCCACCGCGCTCGCCGCCGCGGGCCTCGCCGCCTGCAGCGGCGGAGACGACGAGCCGGTCGGTGTCGCCAAGGTGGCGAGCACGCTCGGGCCGGGCGAGGGGATGCTCAACCTCGTCACCCTCCCCGGATCGATCGAGAGCGGCACCAGCGACCCGCGGGTCGACTGGGTCACCCCGTTCCAGGAGCGCACCGGCTGCAAGATCGGGCTGAAGGTCGTCAAGACGGCCGAGGAGATGGCCGACCTGATGCGCGACGAGGACCGCCGCTACGACGGCGTCGCGGCGCCGCCCGAGGTCGCCGGGCGGCTGATCACCGAGAACCAGGTCGCCCCCGTCAACACCGACCTCGTCGACGGCTACAAGAAGCTGGAGCCGAAGCTGCGCGGCCTGCTCAAGCGGGACGGCAAGCAGTACGGCATCCCGTACGTGTGGGGCTCGAACCTGATCATGTACGACACCGGGGCCGTCCCGCCGCCGGCGAGCTGGGCCGCGCTGTTCGATCCCGGGCGGGCCCGCCGGTACTCCGGGAAGCTGGTCATGCGTGACAGCCCGCTGGCCATCGCCGAGGCCGCGCTCTACCTCAAGGGCGACAAGCCCGAGCTGGAGATCGACGACCCGTACTCGCTGACCCCCGAGCAGCTCGAAGCCGCCGGGCGCGTGCTGGCCGAGCAGCGCCCGCACGTCGGGGACTACTGGGAGCGGCCCGCCGACGCCGTCAGCGCGTTCGCGGGCGGGCGGGCCGTGCTGGGGCAGGCGTGGCCCTACCACGTGGACGTCCTGAACCGCGCCTCCCGGCCCGTCCGCGGCGTCGTCCCGTCCGAGGGCGTGACCGGCTGGACGGACGCGTGGATGATCGGCGCACGCGCGGAGCACCCCAACTGCATGTACCAGTGGCTGCAGTGGACCGCCTCGCCGGACGTCCAGCAGCAGGTGGCGGAGTGGACCGGGGTGGCGCCCGCCAACCCGCAGGCGTGCTCCGGCGACCGCCTCAAGCCCGGCTTCTGCGCCGCCTTCCATGTCGGCGACCGCGACTACCTCGACCGGATCACCTTCGCGCACGCGCCGGCGAAGGAATGTGAAGGCGAGTCCGACAAGAACGACTGCACGGACTACGCCCAGTGGAAGAAGACGTGGATCGAGGCCACGAAGCTGTAGCGCGCTGAGGCCGGGCCGGCGTGCACCGGCCCCCCTGATCGCCCTTGATCGGATCGCCTCGATCGCCCTTGCGGGACCGCTGGAAGGGCGCTATGCCGCGACTCAACGGTCCCCGGGCGTCAGGAGGAGTCTCTCCGGCGCGCCCGGCCGCCCCCAGCCGGGCGCGCCTGTCGGGTGGTCCCGGACTTCCCCCCGAATGCCCGGGTCACCCTTCTCCTTGGAGAGACCTCCATGACGACGGCGTCCAGCGCCGCCGTCCGCTCGGGCGGCCGCTCCCCGGCCGGCCGTCCGGCATCCGTGACAGGCTCCCGGGATCCCCGCCGTGCGCGGGGTACCGGCGAGGCGGGTGCGCAGTCATCGCACGCGAACACCCCGGTCGAATCCGGCAGGCGGCCGACGCGTACGCGCGGCCGGGGCCACTTCTTGCGGCAGACGACGCAGGCGTCCCCCAGGCGCTGGGCTGTGCTCAGCCCGCCCGGGTCCACGGTCGGCTCGCCTGTCTGGCCCATGTCCCTCCCCCCGACGGGAGTCGACGTCACGTGCCTCCTTTATAGGCGGGAAAGTGTGTGGTCACCGCTACCGAAAGTGAAAAGGGCGGCAAAGCCTTACGTGTCGCCCGTCCGCCCGAGGTCGTCTGGGCTATGCCGCCGCGCCCCCCTCGTCCTCCGCCTTCCCGCACCGGGTTCCGCCGAGTCGCGGCCGGAACGGGACCGGAGCGCGGGCATGCCCGACAATGGAGCGGTGATGTCTCCTTCAAGCCCCGGCGCGCGCGCCCGCGAGCTCGTCGTGCTCGGCTCCACCGGTTCGATCGGCACCCAGGCGCTGGACGTGGTCCGCCGCAACCCCGGCAGGTTCCGGGTGACCGGCCTGGCGGCCGGCGGCGGACGCGTCGATCTGCTGGCCGAGCAGGCGCTGGAGTTCCGGCCCGAGGTCGTCGCCGTCGCCAGGGCGTCCGTCGCGCAGGACCTGCAGCTGGCCTTCTACGCCGAGGCCAAGCGGCACGGCTACGCCTCCGGCGACTTCTCCATCCCCAAGATCGTCGCGGGCCCGGACGCCGTCGCCGAGGTCGCGGCATGGCCGTGCGACGTCGTACTGAACGGGGTGACCGGCGCGCTCGGCCTCGCCTCCACGCTGGCCGCGCTGGACGCCGGACGGACGCTCGCGCTGGCCAACAAGGAGTCGCTCATCATCGGCGGTCCCCTCGTCAAGGAGCGGGCCAGGCCGGGGCAGATCGTCCCGGTCGACTCCGAGCATTCGGCGCTCGCCCAGTGCCTGCGCGGCGGACGCGCCGAGGAGGTCCGGCGGCTGGTGCTGACCGCGAGCGGCGGCCCGTTCCGCGGCCGCGGCCGCGGCGAGCTGACCGGCGTCACGCCCGAGCAGGCGCTGAACCACCCGACTTGGGACATGGGCCCCGTCGTCACGATCAACTCCGCGACCCTGGTCAACAAGGGGCTGGAGGTCATCGAGGCGCACCTGCTGTTCGACGTGCCGATGGACCGGATCGAGGTCATGGTGCACCCGCAGTCGGTGATCCACTCGATGGTCGAGTTCACCGACGGCTCCACGCTGGCGCAGGCGAGCCCGCCCGACATGCGGCTGCCGATCGCGCTCGGCATCGACTGGCCGGACCGCGTCCCGGACGCCGCTCCCGGCGTCGACTGGACCAGGGCGCACACCTGGGAACTGTTCCCGCTCGACGACGAGGCGTTCCCCGCGGTCGCGCTGGCGCGGCGCGCCGGTGAGCTGGGCGGGACGTTCCCGGCCGTTTACAACGCCGCGAACGAGGAATGTGTGGACGCGTTCCGCGCCGGACGTCTGCCGTTCCTCGGGATAGTCGACACGATCGCGCGGGTAGTGGACGAGCACGGCGAGCAGGGTCCGGGCACGGCCGGGGAAACGACGCTGGACGGCGTCCTCGCGGCGGACGGCTGGGCACGGACCAGGACCAGGGAACTGACCGCGACCGACTGACCCCCGGGGTCCGCCCCCGGACGAACCCCAAGGGGACCGGGATGGCCTTCTTCCTCGGCGCGGGGGCGTTCGTCGTCGCGCTGCTGGCGTCGGTGATGCTTCACGAGGCCGGGCATCTGCTCACCGCCAAGCGGTTCGGGATGAAGGCGACGCAGTACTTCGTGGGTTTCGGTCCGACCCTGTGGTCGACGCGCCGGGGCGAGACCGAGTACGGCGTCAAGGCGATCCCGCTGGGCGGCTTCGTCAAGATCGTGGGATACACGCCGCTGGAGGAGATCGACGAGGCGGACCGTCCCCGCGCGTTCTACCGGCAGCCCGCGCCGCGCCGCGCGGTCGTCATCGGGGCGGGCATCGCCGCCAACTTCCTGTTCGCGTTCCTGCTGCTCATGGTGATGGCCATGACGATCGGCGTGCGCGAACCCGGCACCGTGACCAGCACGGTCGACGAGGTCACGCCCTGCGTGCCCGCGGGGGGACGGGCCGGCTGCGGCGAGGGCCGGCCGCCGTCGCCCGCCGAGCAGGCGGGGCTGCGCGCCGGGGACCGCGTCATCGCGTTCGGCGGCACGCCCGTCGCCGACTGGGAGGAACTCACCCGGGCGATCGACCGGGCCGAACCCGGGCAGACGGTGCGGCTCGTGGTGCGGCGGCCCGGCGTGCAGGAGCCGCTGACGCTGCCGGTCACGCTCGCGAACGTGGACGGGGAACCGTTCGTCGGCATGTCCGCGAAGGTCGTCGGCGCCGGGTACGAGCGGACGGGACCGCTGAACGCGGCGGTGTTCGCCGCCGGCGGCATCGGACGGACCCTCGCCGCGGTCGGCGAGGTCGCGGTGGACGTGCCGTCGGCGATCCCGAGGCTGTTCTCGCCCGAGCGCGAGAGCACGCCCGGCGGGCAGGTCGGCAGCGTGGTGGGCGCGACCGACGTGTCCGGCCAGATCTTCGCCTCCGACACCACCGCCCGGGATAAGATCGCCTTGTTCCTGTCGCTGGTCGTGTCGCTGAACATCTTCCTCGGGGCGCTCAACGTCCTGCCTCTGCTGCCGCTGGACGGGGGGCACCTCGCGGTGGTCGGCTACGAGCGGGCCCGCGCGGGTCTCAACCGGATCCGCGGCCGTCCGGATCCGGGCACCGTCGACATGACGAAGCTCCTGCCCTTGACGTACCTCGTCGTGCTGTTGCTGGTGGGGTTCGGCGTGCTGCTGATCCTGGCCGACCTGTTCAATCCGCTCCAGCTACCGGAGTGACCGGAAATGTTGGCGGACGGTGTCCGGAGGGTCACATCGCCGAGTGCCGGGGCGCCGTCATCTCAGCGGCCTGGGGCGCTTAGGCTTTGTACCGGGGCCGGCAAGCAAGGGGAGAGGGATGAGCGTTTCACTGGGAATTCCGAGCGTCCGCGGCGAGGGTGACGGTCAGGAGGCGCGGGGTCCCATCGCGGCACGCCGCACGTCCCGGCAGATCATGGTCGGGAGCGTGCCGGTGGGCGGCGACGCCCCCGTGTCCGTGCAGTCCATGACCACGACTCTCACCGCCGATGTGAACTCCACGCTGCAGCAGATCGCGGAGCTGGCCACGTCGGGCTGCCAGATTGTGCGGGTGGCGGTGCCGTCGCAGGACGACGCCGACGCGCTGCCGGCGATCGCGAGCAAGTCGCCGATCCCGGTCATCGCCGACATCCACTTCCAGCCGAAGTACGTGTTCGCGGCGATCGACGCGGGCTGCGCGGCCGTCCGGGTCAACCCCGGCAACATCAAGAAGTTCGACGACCGGATCGGCGAGATCGCCAAGGCGGCCTCGGCCGCGGGCGTGCCGATCCGCATCGGGGTGAACGCCGGCTCGCTGGACAAGCGGCTGCTGGAGAAGTACGGCAAGGCCACCCCCGAGGCGCTGGTGGAGTCGGCGCTGTGGGAGTGCTCGCTGTTCGAGGAGCACGACTTCCGCGACATCAAGATCTCGGTCAAGCACAACGACCCGGTCGTGATGATCGAGGCGTACCGGCAGCTGGCCGCCGCCTGCGACTACCCGCTGCATCTCGGCGTCACCGAGGCCGGCCCGGCGTTCCAGGGGACGATCAAGTCGGCGGTGGCGTTCGGCGCCCTGCTCGCCGAGGGGATCGGCGACACGATCAGGGTGTCGCTCTCGGCGCCTCCGGTCGAGGAGGTCAAGGTCGGCACGGCGATCCTGGAGTCGCTGGGGCTGCGCGAGCGCGGCCTGGAGATCGTCTCCTGCCCGTCGTGCGGGCGGGCGCAGGTGGACGTGTACACGCTCGCCGAGCAGGTCACCGCCGGGCTGAAGGACTTCCCCGTCCCGCTGCGGGTCGCCGTGATGGGCTGCGTGGTGAACGGCCCCGGCGAGGCCCGCGAGGCCGACCTCGGCGTCGCGTCCGGCAACGGCAAGGGCCAGATCTTCGTCAAGGGACAGGTCGTCAAGACCGTCCCCGAGGCGCAGATCGTGGAGACCCTGATCGAGGAGGCCATGCGCATCGCCGACGAGATGGGCATCGAGATCGGCGAGGACGGCTCGGTGACCGGCCCCGGCGCGGACGTCGTCGTGGGCTGATGCGGTAACGAACGCGGCCGGGGCGCGGCCCGGCCGGGTGGGGCCGCGGCGGCGGAACGTTCCGGCTGATCACGAAGTTCCGTTGATCTTGTCACGATTGCGCATCCACTCGTGATGGGCCCTGTCCGGGCTCGGCCGAGCAACGCCACAATCTTCACTCATTTACCCGTATGTCTGACTCAAGCGAGTCGGCACGTTAGGGGGATTTGTGAAGAAAATCGTTGTCGTGGCCTCGGTGGCCGTGCTCGGTCTCACCGGAGTGGGCGCCACAAGCGCACAGGCCGCGAGCCCTTCGGCCGGACCGGCCGGAGCCTTCAACCCCGCCCCGCTGAACTGGCACACCTGCCCCGCGGACTTCGTCAAGACGGTGCACGACTACTACGACGCCCTGTACCCGGTCTCCGAGATCGTGCAGTGCGCCGAGATGTCGGTGCCGCTCGACCACGCCGAGCCGCACGGAAAGAAGATCACCCTCCAGCTCACCAAGACGCCGCACACGGGCGACGGTGAGGCCAAGGGCGACATCGTCGTCAACCCGGGCGGTCCGGGCGGCGGCGGCGCGCTCTTCGGGCCGCGCGTGTTCGCGCAGAACTCCCCGGAGATGCGCAAGGCGTACAACGTCATCGGGTTCGACCCGCGCGGCGTCGGGATGAGCGTCCCGGCGATGAGCTGCGACCGGAACTACACCAACGCCCCGCGTCCCGACTACGGCCACGGCGAACGGCGGGCCGTCGCCACCTGGCTGAAGCTCGCGAAGGGCTACGCGGAGGACTGCGAGAAGGCCGACGAGATCGGGCTGCTGGACCACGTCAAGACCATCGACTCCGTGCACGACATGGAGTCGATCCGGAAGGCGCTGGGCAACGACAAGCTCGACTACTACGGCGCCTCGTACGGCACCTACCTCGGCTCGGCCTACGCCACCGTCTACCCGGACCGCGTCGACAAGATGGCGCTGGACGGCAACGTCGGCCCGTCCGGCGTCTGGTACGACCTCAACCTCTCGCAGGACATCGCGTTCGACGAGAACGTCGAGTACTACTTCGGCTGGATCGCCGAGTACGACTCCGTGTACGACCTGGGCGACAGGCAGCGCCGGGTGCGCGACTTCGTCTACGACCTGCGCCGCGAGCTGGCGAAGAAGCCGCTCTACTACACCGACCCCGACAGCGGGCAGACGCTCGCCGTCGGACCGGACGAGCTGACCGACACGCTCCTGAACGCCGGCTACCGTCGCAGCCAGGCCGTCTGGCACACCTACGCCGCCGGGCTCGCCGCCTACAAGGCCGGTGACACCGCCACGTTCGCGGGGACGTTCGGCGCGCCGACCACCGGCGGCTCCGACGACAACGGCTACGCGATGTACCTCGCCACCGAGTGCTCCGACGTCCAGTGGCCGCAGAGTTGGCGCAAGTGGTACCGCGACAACTCCCGGATCGACCGCAGGCACCCGTTCATGACCTGGAGCAACGCCTGGTTCAACGCGCCGTGCCTGTTCTGGCCCGCCAAGGCCGGCAAGCCGGTGAACATCGGCCACACCCGGAACCTGCCGGACAACATCCTGCTGTTCCAGTCGACCCACGACGCGGCCACCCCGTACAAGGGTGCGCTGGACATGCAGCGCCGGCTCCGGGGCTCGCGCATGATCGTCCAGGACGGTGACCGCACGCACTGCATCGTCCACCGCGGGTCCGCGGAGGTGGACGCTTACTTCGACGCCTACTTCCTGCGCGGAGAGCGTCCGGAGAAGCGGACCGTGCACGTCCCGCAGCTCGGTGACCCGGTCCCGCCGTCGCAGTCGTCCGCGAGGACGCTGACCGGCACGGTCTCGCCGAAGGCCGCACGGCTGAAGGCCGACGTCATCCGCTGACGGGCGCCGCCGCCTTGCACGAGGGCCCTGGGGAGCGATCCCCGGGGCCTTCCGCATGTCCCGGGCGCTGGAGGCGGAGCGAACGTCGCGCAACATCACGAAGTTCCGTTGATCTTGTCACGATTCCGCAACCAGTCACCGTGGGATCTGCCGTCATAAGCGGCCAAAACGCAACAATCTCCACGCAATTCCTCATCCGCTATGTATCGGCGTCGCTCCCCCTCCGGTCCCACCCGGGGCGTCCGGAGCCGCCGATCTGAGGGGGTTCAGTGAGAAGGATCGTTCTCGTCGCGGCCGCGGCGGTCGTGACGGCCGGCGGCACCGGCGCCGTCGTACCCGCGAACGCGGACGCCGGCCCGTCCGGCGCCGCCGCTATCGCGGCCCAGGGCATCGACTGGGGTGAATGCGAGGTCAGCGGCCCGGGCGACCCGATGAACAACGCCCAGTGCGCGCAGGTGGAGGTGCCCCTCGACTACAGCGACCCCGGCGGCCGCAAGATCTCCATCGCGGTGTCGCGCTTCAGGCACACCGACGAGGAGAACTACCAGGGCGTCCTGTTCGTGAACCCGGGCGGGCCAGGCGGCTCCGGCCTGGCGTACGCCCCCGCCCTCGCCCGCTGGATCGGCGGCACCGGCCACGCGGACGTCGCCGCCAAGTACGACATCATCGGCTTCGACCCCCGCGGGGTCGGCTCCAGCAAGCCCGCGATCACCTGCGACCCGCACATCAACGACCCGGTCCGCCCCGCCTACGTGCCGGACTCCCGGAAGGAGGAGCTGGCCTGGATCGCCAAGTCGAAGAAGTACGCGCAGGACTGCCAGGAGAAGTTCGGCTGGATGCTGCCGCACATGCGCACCACCGACGCCGCGCGTGACGTCGACGTGATCCGCGCCGCCCTCGGCCAGGAGAAGATCAGCTGGTACGGCTTCTCCTACGGCACCTACTTCGGCGCCACCTACGCCACGCTCTTCCCCAAGCGTGTGAAGCGGATGGTGATGGACGGCATCGTCAACCCGAGGAACGTCTGGTACAAGGGGCAGCTCGAACAGGACAAGGCGTTCGAGCGCAACATCCGGGCCTGGTTCGCCTGGGTCGCCGAGTACGACTCGGTCTACCACCTCGGCACGTCCGAGAAGGCCGTCCGCGCCAAGTACTACGAGGTCCTCGACGCGTCGGAGAAGTCGCCGATCGGCGGCAGGATCGGCCCGGCCGAGCTGACCGACACCATCCTGAGCGCCGGGTACAACACCGGTTACTACATCCCGTTCGCGCAGGCACTGTCGGCCTGGGTCAACGACGAGGACCCGTCCGGCCTCCTCGGCTGGCTCAACCCCGGCGGCGAGGACAACGGCTTCGCGGTCTACCTCGCCGTCCAGGCGGCGGACGCGCGGTGGCCCCGCAACTGGGCCAAGTGGCACCACGACGCGGCGAAGCTCCACCGGCAGGGCTACACGTTCGAGACGTGGGGCAACGTCTGGTTCAACGCGCCGATCGCCTTCTGGCCCTTCAACGGAGGGCCCGCGCTCAGGCTGAAGGGCAGCGAGAGCCTGCCCGGCATGCTGCTCGTCCAGTCCACGAAGGACGCGGCGACGCCCGTCGAGGGCGGCCTGGAGATGCACAAGATCTTCCGGTCCTCGCGCCTGGTGTTCGAGGTCGGCGGAAAGACACACTCCAACACGCTCAACGGCAACGCGTGCCTGGACGACAAGGTCGCGGCGTACCTCGACACCGGTGCGCTGCCGGAGAGCCGCCGCGGCCCGGACGCCTACTGCAAGGCGGTCCCGGCGCTGAACGACCCGGACCCGACGGCCGTGCGGCTGAAGGCGGCCGGTTCCGGCGCGGGCAAGGACCTCCCGGTCGGACGCCCGTAGCACGCTGAACCGTGGCGTGCCCGTCCAGCTCCGCACCTCGGGGCGGGCGGGCACGCCACGCGTCGCTTCGCGGCGCCGTTAGGGCAGGACGGGTCCGCATTCGGGCGGGAATCGCGCGATCCGGGGTGCGCGGGTTCACGGCCTCCCTCCGGTAGAAATCCTCCGTGCTGAACGACACTGGAAAGAGGGCCGCCGCAGGGACGGCCGCCGCCGCGGTCACCCTCGCGACGGCCGGAGCCGCCGTGCTGGCGGCGCCCGCCGCCGCGGCGGGACGTCCCGGATCCGAGCCCGCCCCGAGGCCCGCCGGTCTCGCCTGGAAGCCCTGCCCTGACCAGGACCCGGTGGCGGGCACCCGCCTCCGGGGCCTTCAGTGCGCGTCCATCCGGGTCCCGCTCGACCACTCCCGCCCGGACGGCAGGCAGGTCACGCTCGCACTGTCCCGTGCCCGGCACACCGCGCCCGAGTCGCAGGGCGTGGTGCTGCTGAACCGGGGCGGGCCCGGCGCGCACGGACGCGACCTCCCCGGCGTCTTCAAGGACGCGCTGCCCGAGAAGGTCGCCGCGTCCTACGACTGGATCGGTTTCGACCCGCGTGGCGTCGGCGCAAGCGAACCCGCGCTGATCTGCGACCCGAGCTACCAGAACCCAGGCCGCGCACGCCCGGACACCATTCCCTCGAACGCCGGGCAAGAGCGTGCCTGGAAGGCCAAGGCCAAGGCGTACGCCGACGACTGCGCCGAGAAGTACCGTGCGATCCTTCCGCACATGGGCACGGCCGACTGGGCCCGCGACATGGACGAGATCCGCAAGGCCCTCGGCCAGAAGAAGCTCAGCTACTTCGGCTACTCGTACGGCAGCTACCTCGGCGCGGTGTACGCGACGATGTTCCCCGGGCGGGTGCGGCGGATGGTGCTCGACAGCGTCGTCCGCCCGAGCGGCGTCTGGTACGAGAACAACCTCGACCAGAACGTCGCGTTCGAGAAGCGCATCCGCGTGTACTTCGCGTGGATCGCCCGCCACCACGAGAGCTACGGGCTCGGGACGACCGAGCGGGAGGTCGCCGGCTCCTACGCCAAGGCGCGGGCCGCGCTCAAGGCCGAGCCCATCGACGGGAAGATCGGCCCGGCCGAACTGGACGACGTCTTCCTCGCCGACGGCTACGCGAGCCAGAGCTGGGCCGCGCACGCGAAGGCGCTGTCCGCCTACGTCGCCCGGCACGACCCCGGCCCGCTGCGCAAGGCGTGGCGGCCGCCCGGGCGGCCCGAGCAGAACAACTACGCCGTCTACACCGCCGTGCAGTGCCGGGACGCGGCCTGGCCGCGCGACTGGGGCCGCTGGCACGCCGACAGCGAGCGCCTCTACCGGCAGGGCTACCGCTTCGAGACCTGGGGCAACACCTGGTACAACGCCCCTTGCGCGTTCTGGGCGGTGCCCGGCGGGCCGCGTCCCGAGGTGAAGGGCACGTCCGCGCTCCCGCCGATCCTCCTCGTCCAGGCCACCGAGGACGCCGCCACCCCCTACGCGGGCGCGCTGGAGACGCACCGCAGGTTCCCCACGTCCCGGCTGCTCGTGCAGGCCGGCGGCGGTGATCACGGCGTCTCGCTGTCCGGGGACAAGTGCGTCGACGCCGCCGTGGCCGCCTACCTCGGCGGCGGCGAACTGCCGGCGCGCCGGCCGGGCCCGGACGCGAGCTGCAAGGCCGGATCCGCGCCCGAGCCCGCCGCGGCCGGGGGGCCCGCCGGCCCGGAGCGCGCGACCCGGCACCGCTGAAACCGCCCCGGACCCGGCGAATCACCGAGCCCGCGGAGGTGGGGGGACCCTGGACGACATAGGCTTGTCCATGTGGTGCAGTCAATGGTGAGGGCCGAACGGGGGCCGTTCCCGTCCCGGGACCGGTAACCGTGCGCATGCTCGGCTCGATGCCGGTGCGCGTGCTGGACGACCGGCACCGGGCGGAGGCCCTCGCGATCCTGGACGCCGATCCGGTGTCCAACGTGTTCGTCAGTTCCCGCGTGCACGCCGCGGGGCTCGACCCGCGCCGTCTCGGTGCCCAGATGTGGGGCTATCTGCGCGACGGCCGGCTCACCTCGCTGTGCTACTCCGGCGCCAACCTCATCCCGGTCGCGGCGGATGCGGAGGCCGTCCGCGCGTTCGCCGAACGGGCCAGGGCCCAGGGGCGGCGCTGCTCGTCCATCGTCGGGCCCGTCGGCGCCGTCGGCGAACTGTGGGAGATCCTCGCGCCGTACTGGGGGCCGCCCCGGGCCGTCCGCCCGGAACAGCCGGTGATGGCCACCTCCGCCGTCCCGGACGTGCCCGCCGACCCCGGTGTGCGGCGGGTCCGGATGGAGGAATTCGACATCGTGTACCCCGCCTGTGTGGCGATGTTCACCGAGGAGGTCGGGGTCTCACCCAACAGCGGCGACGGGGGAGTGCTCTACCGTGCCCGCGTCGCCGAGTTGATCCGCGACGGCCGCGCGTTCGCCCGCATCGAGGACGGCCGCGTCATGTTCAAGGCCGAGATCGGCGCCGTGACCCCGCGTGCCTGCCAGGTGCAGGGCGTGTGGGTGCCGCCCGATCTGCGGGGTGAGGGCCGGTCGGTGGCCGGGATGTCCGCGGTGGTGCGGGAGGCGGTGCACGGCATCGCGCCGACGGTGTCGCTGTACGTCAACGACTACAACACGCGGGCGCGCGCCGCGTACCGGCGTGTCGGTTTCACCGAGCGCGGATCCTTCATGTCGATCCTGTTCTGAGGCCGTCCATCGGTTACGCGCGGCTTGTCCATGCGCGACTGGTACTTCCCGATACATGAATTGATCTTCCCGGACGGGTACCATCCGGCCGTGGAGTTCGCCGGGGCACTACGGCAGGCCATCCAGGCCAGCGGGCTGACCCTGGAACGGATCCGGCACCGCCTCGGCCGGCGCGGCCTGACCGTCAGCGTGGCGACCCTCAGCTACTGGCAGCGCGGACGCAGCCGCCCGCGCTCGCGGAGCGTGGTCGTCGCGCTGGAGGAGGTCCTCCGGGTGCCGCCGGGGACCCTCACCGAACTGCTGGACGACTCCGCGCCCACGGCGCCCGCCGTCCGCGGCGGCCTGGGGGCCGGCCCGTCCGGCGCCGACGGACGCGGCCGCCCGGTGCGGGAGCTGTGGCCCGACCCGGACCGCTATGCGGGCCTCGTCGGGCAGCTCGACCGGTCCGGGGACCACCGGCTCGAACGGCTCAGCATCCACGACGTCTACCGGCTGGACGAGGCGCGCCGCTCCTGGACTCTGTCGGTCCGCACCGTCCTGCGTGCGGCGGGCGACGACATCGATCGGGTCGTGTGCGTCCACCAGACAGGCGGCGTCCAGGCCGGCGGCGTCCGGCAGCCCGGCAACGGCGGCACCGTTCCGCCGGACGCCGTCTCCGGAATCGTCGCCGACGTCCCGGACGGCGACGGCAAGGCCGATCTCGCGCGGGTGCGGTACTGCCGACCCGGGCGGATCCGCGCCGAGGGCGGGCTGATGGCCTTCGAGCTCGTCTTCGACCGCGTCCTGTCGGCGGGCGACACCGCGGTCGTCGAGTACGAGCTCGGACCCGTCGGGAAACCCCTGTACGACAGCTACGACCGGCGCTTCTCCCACCCCGTCCACGACTATGTCGCGATCATCCAGTTCGCGGGCGACCGGCTCCCCGCGCGCTGCTACGGCTACACCGCCGAGAGCTCCCTGGCGCCGCGGCAGCGCCTCGGTGAGCTGTGGATCGGCACGTCCGGGAGCGCGAACATCGCGGTCGGGGCCGTGCGGCGCGGCATCGTCGGCATCGAGTGGGAGTGGCACTGACGGGGGCGGCCGGGGCGGCACCGCCGCCGGGTCCTGTGGTTGTGGGAATTTGCCGGTTGGAATCGGGCCCCCGGGGCCTTACAGTGAGCGCTGAAGTCGCAAGCGCAGTAGTCAAGGCCGTCATGCGGGGGCCGGCCGGAGCAGATCCGGAGGCCAGCGGTGCAGAGTGTCGCAGAAGACGATCTCCTACAGGTGCTGCAGTACGGTCCCTTCAACGTCGCCCTGCACGCGGCCATCCAGGCCCGCGGCCTCAGCCTCGATTCGCTGCGGCGCCGCCTGGAGGAGCAGGGCATCGCCGTCAGCCTGTCCACGCTGAGCTACTGGCAGCGCGGCCGGACACGGCCCGAACGCGCCGATTCGATGCGCGCCGTCCGCGGCCTCGAGGTCATCCTCGAACTGCCGCGCCATTCGCTGCTGACGCTGCTGAAGCCGACCACCGAACGCTCCGCGGGGCCGTGGCTGCCGGTGGAGGAGCTGTGCCCCGAGCCGGGCGTCCGCGACCTGCTCGACGAGATCGGCGACCGCGGTGAGCGGCAGCTCACCGGCCTCAGCCTGCACGACCAGCACACCATCGGGCGGCGCCGGGAACTGCGGGAGGTCCGGTCCCGGGCGGTGTTCCAGGCGCAGCAGCGCGGCGTCGACCGCTGGATCGCCGTCTACCACCATCCGCAGGGCGTCCTGCCGTCGTCGCGCACCGCGCGCGGCTGCCGGTTCGGGCGCGTCCGGATGGACGAGGCGAGCGGCCTCATCGCCGCCGAGCTGCTGTTCGACCGCGCGCTCGGCCGCGGCGAGACGTACCTGCTGGAGTACGGCTTCGGGTTCGACGAGACGGGCCCGCCGGTGACCGAGGAGGGACGCGGGTTCCGGACCCCGCAGCACGAGTTCCTCATCGAGGTCCGGTTCCACCCGGCCACCCTGCCCGCCCGCTGCTACCGGACCTGGCGGCCCGACGGCCACACCGCCCTCAAGGACTCCGCCGACCTGCGGATGTCCAGCTACCACAGCGTCCACTTCATCGAGTTCGGCATGGCCGCCGGCTACCACGGCATCCGCTGGGAGTGGGATTAGCGGACCAGGAGCTCCAGGAGCCGGTCGAGTTCGGCGGCGGGGTCGCCGGTGAGGCCGGCGTGCACCGGGCCGGACTGGACGATCGTGCTGCGCGGCGCGGTCAGCCACCGGAACCGCGTGCCCGGGGTCTCCCGCGCCGCCTGCCCGGCGCGCTCGCCGCCGCAGCAGACGGCGTCCACGCCCTTGAGCGCCGCCCGCACGCCCTCCAGGTCGAGTGACGGGTCCAGGGCCAGGAGGCGCCGCTCGTCCAGATGCGTGCGGCATCCGAGGTAGTCGAGCGCCCGGCAGTACACCACCACGCCCACGTTCATGACCTCGCCCCTCTCGACGCGGGGGACGACGCGCAGCGCCGCGTACTCGAACACCGCGGGCTCCGCCGCCGTCCTGATGTTCGTCATGGGGCGCCGCCGAGCCAGTCGGGACGGTTCGCGCCGCGCTTGGACGCCGTGTCGGGCCGGCGGCCGCCGACGGAGGTGTCGGGCAGCCATTCCCGCGGCTTGCCGGCGCGCGGCAGCAGGATGTCGACGTAGGCGTCCCGCAGGGCCTGCGGGCCGTCGAACCCGGGCTCGCCCTCCAGCCAGCGGTCGGGCACGAGGCCGGCCACCTCGCGCAGCAGGTCCTCGGTGATCTTCGGGGCGAGTTCCGCCTCGGCGTCGTCCAGCATCGTGGCGTACGGCGTCAGCACATGGTCGTCCACGTCGTACGGCCCGGAGAACAGCCTCGCCGCGTTCGTCCACGCGTGGTGGAAGATGAGGCTCGCGCCGTGGTCGATGAGCCACAGGTCGCCGTGCCAGACCAGCATGTTCGGGTTGCGCCAGCTCCGGTCGACGTTGCCGATGAACGCGTCGAACCACAGCACGCGGGACGCGAACCCCGGGTCGGGGCTCCAGCCCAGCGGGTCGAACCCGAGCGACCCGGGCAGGAAGTCGACGCCGAGGTTCGAGCCGGGGCTGGCCTTCAGCAGGTCCTGCACGTCGGGGTCGGGCTCGTGCCGTCCGATGGCAGGGTCGAGGTCGATGAGCACCTGCTCGGGGACCCGGAAGCCGAGGCGGCGCCCGAGCTCACCCGCGATCACCTCGGCGATCAGCGCTTTGCGTCCCTGCCCGGCGCCATGGAACTTCATGACATAGGTTCCGAGATCGTCGGCCTCGACGATGCCCGGCAGCGACCCGCCCTCACGCAGCGGCGTCACGTATCGGATGGCTGTCACATGTGGCAACACGTCGCAACGCTACCGGGTGCGGGTACACCCGGGATAATCAATGTGCCGAGCGGAGCTCGTCGTTCGAATGGTGGCGGGTGGGGGCTGGAGGATGGTGCCATGGGTGTTGAGCTGCTCGACCTGTCGGTGCCGATCGTCACGGGCATGCCCGTCTACCCGGGCGATCCGGAGGTGGAGGCCGTCCCCGCGCTGACGGTCGCCGAAGCCGGTGTGAACGTCCTCCGCCTGCACATGGGCTCGCAGTCGGGTACGCACGTGGACGCGCCGTTCCACATCGACGACGCCCTGCCGCGCCTCGACGAGCTTCCCCTGACCCGGTTCACCGGCCCGGCCGTCGTCATGGACGCCCGCGGCCTGCCGCCCCGGACGTCCATCGGCCCGGATCTCCTGCCGGCCGGTCTCGGGCCCGGCGTCGTCCTGCTCGTCGCCACCGGCTGGTCCCGGCACTGGGGGACCGGCACCTATCCGGCCCATCCGTACATCGCTCCCGGGACCGCGGAGGCGGTCGTCGCCGCCGGCGTCCGGACGGTGGCCATCGACGCCCTCAGCGTCGACCGCACCCCGCCTCCGGGCTCGGACGAGTTCTCCCTCGCGGTCCACCGTGTCCTCTGCGAGGCCGGTGCGGTGATCGCGGAGAACCTCACCGGGCTCGTCCGCGTCGTCGAGGCGCAGCGGGCGGGCTGCGCGATCGACGTGTCGCTCTTCCCCATCGCGCTGTCCGGCGCGGACGGCGCCCCCGTCCGCGCCGTCGCCCGCGTGGACGACCGGGCCGTCCTCGTATGAGCGGCACGGGCATGCGGCTGGGCATCACGATGTTCGCGACCGACCTGACGATGGAACCGCACGAGCTGGCGAGGGAGGCCGAGGACCGCGGATTCTCGTCCCTTTACGTCCCCGAGCACACCCACATACCGGTGTCGCGCGAGACGGCGCCCCCGACGGGTGACGCGGCGCTTCCCGCCGAGTACGCGCGCACGCTCGACCCGCTCGTCTCCCTGGCCGCGGCCGCCGCGGTGACCGAGCGGATCACGCTCGGGACCGGCATCCTGCTGCCCGCGCAGCGCGACCCGATCGTCACCGCCAAGGCCGTCGCGACGCTGGACCGGCTCGCGCGGGGACGGTTCGCGCTCGGCATCGGCTACGGCTGGAACGCGGAGGAGGGCGCCGCCCACGGCGTGCCCTGGAAACGGAGGCGCGCGATGGTCCGCGAGCACGTCCTGGCCATGCGGGCCCTGTGGACGGAGGAGCAGGCGTCCTTCAACGGCGAGTTCGTCGGTTTCGACGCGAGCTGGTCGTGGCCCAAGCCGTCCGGGCGGGTGCCCGTGCTGCTCGGCGGCGCGCCCGGTCCCACGCTGTTCGCGCACATCGCCGAGTACGGCGACGGGTGGCTGCCGATCGGCGGCGCGGGCATCCGCGAGGCGCAGCCCGGGCTGCGGCGCGCCTGCGAGGAGGCGGGACGGCCCATGGTGCCCATCGTGCCGTTCGGGACGCTGCCCACCCCCGGGAAACTCGCCTTCTACGCCTCACTCGGCATCGAGGAGGTCGTGCTGCGCGTGCCCGCAGGCGGCCGCGACGCCGTCCTGCCGCTCCTGGACGAGTACGAGCGCTCCTACCTGTGAGTCACTTGATCATCCGGAAGCAGAAGAAGGTCGGGAAACGGTAGTACTGCCCCTTGCCCGACTTCACCGCGCCCAGGATGAGGAACACCCACCCGCCGATCAGGAGCTCCAGATACGGGACGATGAGCCCGATGAGGAAGACCGGCGTGTCGAAGATGATGGCCGGCGGAACGCAGACGGCCAGCACCGCGAGGAAATGGATCAGCAGGGTGAGCGAGTTGTTCATCGACTGCGCCGCGTGGAACCGGGTGAACGGCGAGGTGTTCTTCTTCACGAGGTAGATGATCAGCGCGGGCAGGAAGCCGATCAGGAGGTTCCCGACGTAGGCGAAGACGGCCCAGGTGGTCTCCTCGCCCGGGTGATTCTGCGGCCCGTATCCCCAGCGCGGATCGTAGGGGCCTCCGGGAGGCGGACCATAGGGCGGCTGGCCGTAAGGCGGCTCACCGTAAGGCGGCTGACCGTAGGGACCCTGACCATAGGGACCCTGACCATAGGCGCCTTGCCCGTAGGGACCCTGACCATGGGGGCCTTGCCCGTAGGGGCCGGAGTACGGCGGCGGCTGATCGTGCGGCGGTGGTGGGGGCTGGTCCGTCAATGGCCTTTCCTTCGGTCTGCTAAAGGTTCTGCAGGAATCTATCCGACTGCCGGCCGCCGCCGCAGGTGCGCTACCGTCACCGGCCATGAAGGGTGACAGGGCTCCCGGCGACGCGGACGGCGACGACAGAAGACCGCGGAACCCGTATCCCCTGCCGGGGCAGAAGTGGGTCCCGCCCGGCGACGACCCGCCGTCCGCTCCGCCTCCGGCGCCCCCGATCCCCGGCGTCCCGCCGTCCAAGGGCGGCCCGCCCGCGTTTCCGGTCGGCGGCCGCTCGGTGCGGTCGGGGCAGCGTCAGCTCTGGCTGGTCTTCCTCGGCCCGTTCGTCGTCGCGATGCTCGTCATCTCCACCTGGGCGGGATTCCAGGTCTCCAGCCTCGGCCAGGACACCGGCGAGGACCCGGGCGTGTCGGCCCTCCCGTCCGACTCGCCGGAGCCGGAACCCGTCAGCACCGTCCCCCCGAAGGTGAAGGGCTGGAAGGCCGTCAGCAGCGCCAAGTACGGGATGACCTATGACGTCCCGTCCTCATGGCGCATCCTGCCCTCGACGACCCTCATCGGGTGGGAAGGGGTCAGGGAGGGCGAGCGGTCGATGATGAGCTCCGCCGCGGTGTTCCGCGAGGACTCGTGCAAGGACGGCGAGGACGAGTACACCCGCGCGCACACGGGCTTCAACCAGTACATCGAGGGCGGGCTCACCGAGGTCGCCGAGCACGCCGCGAACAAGTGGGCGACGAACGCCTACACCGTCGAGGGCGACCCGGCGCCGTCGATCACCGTGAGCGCGCCGAAGACCGTGAAGGCCGGCCGGGAGAAGGCCGTGCACGTCCGCGCCGACATCGTCGTCCGGAGCACCGGGCGGTGCGATGCGCCGACGGCGGTCGTGCACACGGTCGCCGTCCCGGGCGTCGGGCCCGGGAAGACGACGGTCTTCGTCCTGATGTCCGACCAGGGGATCCCGGACGCGGCGCCGAAGGCGGAGATCAAGAAGATCCTCGGCAGTCTCCGGCACGGCTGACGCGGGGGCGGACGGCGGCGGACGGCGGCGGCGCGGACCCTGCCGTCCGCCCCGCGCGGGCCCGCATCCTAGAATCGCGTTCGAGTTTGCACACGGGAGGGCCGCATGAGCGCGATGCCGATGGAACGGCAGGAACTGGGGGACGACGAGGTGACGGCGCGGGCCGCCCTCGCCGCCCGGGTTCGTGAGCTGGCCGAGGCGGCCGTGCTCACCGGAGCCGGCGCAGCGGAGGCCGCCGCGGTGGCCGACGAGATCGAGGCGCTGACCGCCCGGCTCGCGGTGGGGCGCAGGGGCGCGCCGCCGTACGTCACGTCCAGCGAAGGCATCATGGAGCGGCACACGGCCAACCCCGTCAACGGGACCCTCAACCCCTTCGCGCCACCGGTCGACCTGAAGGTCACCCCGGACGGCACCGTCCGCGCCGAGTTCACCCTCAGCCCCCTGTACGAGGGGCCGCCGTCGTACGTGCACGGCGGCGTCTCCGCGATGGTGCTCGACCAGGCACTCGGCATGGCCGCGGCCGCCTCCGGAACGCCCGGCATGACCGCGACGCTGGAGCTGCGCTACCGGCGCCCCACCCCGCTCGGCGTCCCGCTCGTCGTCGAGGCGCGGTTCAGCCGTGTGGAGGGACGGAAGGTCCACGCGTCCGGGAGCATCACGGGACCGGACGGCCGCGTCACGGTGGAGGCCACCGCGATGTTCATCATGCCCACGCGCTTCGTCACGTCGCAGCACTGACCTCGGCCCGGCCGCGTAACACCCGCCGGCGGCGGGGCCGCGGCGCGCGTCAGTACTCGTAGACCTTGACCGCCGGGTCGGTGTCGTGCCAGGTGGCGATGACCGACGAGGTGTGCTTGTCGTTGAGGAAGTCGACGCGGAGCCATCCGTCGGCCTGCGTCACGCGCGTCTCGTAGCCCGGGTTGGGCGTCGCCGACACCAGCCGCACGCGGTGCTTCTCGACGGACATGGCGGCGCGTCCGCCGCGCGTGGCGTAGCTGCGGACGTTGTCGGGCGGCTTCGGGGCGGGGTCGTCCTCCTCGTGGCCGCCCGGCGGCGCCTTCGGGGACTTGGACGGCTTCGGCACCCTGTCCTCGGCGGCCGGCTGGCCGGGCCGCGAGGTCGGCGGGCCGATGGTCGTCGGGACCGGCGGGCTGGAGTGGATGATCGGGCCCGCGATCGGCGGCGGCGCCGACCTCTCCGACACCGCGCCGCGGACGACGCCGCGTACTCCCAGCCAGGAGAGCGCCACCGCGAGCGCGGTCACCCCGGCCCACGGGGCAACATACGACATCGCGCGACGCATGGGCACATGGTGGCATACGGTTCCGCCATGGCGAGTGTTCTGGTGGTCGAGGATGATGCGAATGTCCGGACCGCCTTGATCAGGGAACTGAGTGCCCGGTCACATGTGGTACGTAGCGTCGGGACCGCGATGGACGCGCTGCGCGAGGTCACACAGGCGCCTCCCGACGTCGTCGTCCTCGACCTCGGGCTGCCCGACCTCGACGGCGCCGAGGTGCTGAAGATGCTCCGCGGCATCTCCGACGTCCCCGTCATCATCGCGACGGCACGCGACGACGAGCCCGAGATCGTCCGGCTGCTGAACGCCGGCGCCGACGACTACCTCATCAAACCGTTCTCCATCGAACACCTCAGCGCCAGGCTGGCGGCGGTGCTGCGCAGGTCCGCGCGGTCCGGGCCGACCGCCGAGCTCAGCGTCGGCGGCCTGCACATCGACCTGGACCGGCGGGAGGCCCTGCTGGACGGCGAGAACCTCGAACTGACCCGCCGCGAATTCGACCTGCTGGCGTACCTGGCCGCCCGCCCCGGACGGGTCGTGGCGCGGCGCGAACTGCTCGCCGAGGTGTGGCGGCAGGCCTACGGCGACGACCAGACCATCGACGTCCATCTGTCCTGGCTCCGCCGGAAGCTCGGCGAGACCGCCGCCGCCCCCCGCTACCTGCACACGGTGCGCGGTGTCGGGGTCCGGCTGGCCGAGCCCGATCCGCGGTCATGAGGAAGACGCTCGTCCTGGTGTCCCTCGCGGTCACCTCGATGGTCGCGCTGGCGTTCCTGATCCCGCTCGCGCTGACCGTCCGGGAGATCGCCCGGGACCGCGCCCTCACCACCGCCGAACGGCAGGCCAGCGCCCTCGGCCCCGTCCTCGTCGTCACCGAGGACCCCGCCGCCCTCGAACGCGCCGTCGCCAGCACGCAGGCCGGCGCCGCGGGCCGGATGACCGTGCACATGCCCGACGGCGGGCTGGTCCCGAGGAACGGGCACGGCGAGTTCAGCGCCCGCCCCGAGCAGCTCACCGAGGCCGGGCGGCGCGGACGCGCCTACACCGCCCGCGTGAACGGCGGATACGCGCTGCTGCAGCCGGTGTCGCTGGACGCGGGCCGCACCGCCGTCGTCGAGGTCTTCCTGCCCGACGAGGACCTGTCGCGCGGCGTGTGGCAGGCGTGGCTCGTCATGACGACCGTCGCCGCCGCGCTCGTCGCCGGGTCCGTCGCCGTCGCCGACCGGCTCGGCAACCGCATGATCCGCTCCACCCGCCGGCTCGCCGAGGCCGCCGGCGCGTTCGGCGAGGGGCAGATGTCGATCCGCATCGAGCCGGACGGCCCGCCCGAGCTGATCGAGGCCGGGCTGGCGTTCAACGCGATGGCCGACCACGTCGTCCAGCTCCTGTCCGCCGAGCGGGAGATGGCCGCCGACCTGTCGCACCGGCTGCGCACGCCGCTCGCCGCGCTCCGCCTCAACGCCGAGGCCCTCGGGGACGGGCCCGTCGCCGACCAGACCCGCGAGGCCGTCGACCGCATCGAGCGCGAGGTCGACCAGATCATCCGCACCGTCCGGCGGCCCACCGGCCGGGGCAGCTGCGACGCCGGCAAGGTGCTGCGCGACCGGGTCTCGTTCTGGTCCGTCCTCGCCGAGGACGAGGGGCGCTCCTGCGAGCTGATCGGCGCCGACGGGCCCGCGCCCCTGCCGCTGCCCGGAACCGAACTCGCCGCCGCCGTCGACGCGCTGCTCGGCAACATCTTCCGGCACACGTCCGAGGGCACCGGCTTCGCCGTCACCCTCCACCAGGGCCAGGGCGTCACCGGCATCCTCGTCGCCGACGGGGGCCCCGGCATCGCCGACCCGGACGCCGCGCTGGAGCGGGGCAGCAGCAGCGGCGGATCCACCGGCCTCGGCCTCGACATCGCCCGCCGCGCCGCCGAGTCCACGGGCGGCTACCTGCGCATCCACCGCAGCGTCCTCGGCGGCGCCCAGGTGCAGATGTGGTTCCGGACCAAGTGGCTGCCGCCCGCCCGGCGCTCCCGCCGCCTCGTCCGCCGCCGCCACTCCCGCACCTAGCGGCCGCGCCACTCCCGCGGCTTCGCCGCGGCCCGCCCGGCCCGCCGCAGTCGCGTCTCCGGCTTCTTCGCGCCGATGGCATAGCCGGAACTTAAATCCGCCTTAACGGCGGAGAAGACGTCCCGGCGCGCTCCTAGCCTGACGGGCATGAAGAGCCCCCGCTCCCCGTACGAGCCCCGCCGCTCCCAGTACGTGGCCGCCGGCCTCATCGGCGTCGTCGGCCTCGTCGTCGCCGCCCTCATCGCCGTCTTCGCCATCCGCGCGAGCGGCAACGTCCCGACGGCGCCCAGCTCGTACATCATCGGCGTCCGGGGCGCGTGAGGCGGCGGAGGGCGGCGTCGTGACCGCCTCGTCGACCCGGACGATTCCGGCCGGATGAACGGCGGGACCGGTGCCCATCACGTCGATGGACACCGGTCCCTGGCCCAGGCGTCAGCAGTCGAAGTACTTCACGTACCACTTGCCGTTGCCGTGACCGATCTTGTAGTCGGCGATCCAGCGGTGAGGCTTCATCCTCACCCACAGATATCCGTCCCGGCGCTCAATGGTGTCCCAGTCGGTCCTGACCCGGGTCCCGTACTCCAGGGCGGTTACCTTGTGGTACCCGAGGCCCGGCCCCGTCCGGACGTTCAGTCCGTTCTCGGGGAGGACCTTCCCGTGGCACCAGCGGCTGCGCGCCCGGTCCTGGCCGAGCCGCTCCATCGCCTCGGCGGCGCCCTTGGGCCCCACCATGATCGCGCCCGGCCCGCGCCCCTCCTCCTGCGGAGCTTGGACGTTCTCCGGGTTCGGCGGCGGCTGTTCGGCGGCGGCCAACGCACCCCCGCTCAGCGTGCCTCCCGCGAGGACGGCGGCGGCCAGGCCGGCGCCGAGCTTTACCCCTACATGCATCTGCTTCCTCCAGGTCGGTCCGACGTGCATCCTCTGACTACCCAGAGTCAGATAATGTTGACGCAACGTAACGAAGACTCTTTTTGGTCTTCCGGACACCCGGCCCCGGCTTGGGCCACTGGGACACCACCCGTCTACCGACCAAGCCTTGCGCCCCTCCCCGAACGCCCCTGACCGCCCCCGAATAAGGCTTGCTCAGCGGTTCCCTAAGTGAGGCTTAAAGGCGTTCTCTTGGGGGGCGGGGCGGCTTAGCGTTACGGGTGTCAGATCGAAGAGACGGCGGAGGTGCACAGGCGGAGAGCAGAGCGAACGTCGGCTGAGGTTCCGACTGAGGTTCCTGATTGAGACAGGTTTCTGGCCCGCACGGCCCCGTAACCCCGCTCTGGGGCCGTGCGGGCCAGAAGCCTTTTCAGGACCGGGGGAGGGCGCCCAGGAGAAGGAGGCGGAAGGCTTCGGCGGTGCCGGTGGCGGCGGTGTCGCCGGTGGCGAGGCGGCGGACGGCCAGGCCGTAGAGCATGGCGACGATCGCGGGGGCGTGGCCTTCGGCGTCGGGGATGCCGAGGGCGGTGAGGATGGCGGTGGCCAGGCGGTCGTAGGCCTCCACGGAACGCGCCGAGGTCTCGCGGAGGGCGGGGTCGCGGGCGGCGTGCAGGTGGAGTTCCAGGTTCGCTATCTGCTCGGGGCCGTACGCGAAGCCGACGACGGCCTTTTCGACCTCGTCCGCCGCGTCCACGGGGGCCATTCCGGATTCGGTGAGAGTGGTCACGTAGGCGGTTATGCGGGCTATCTCGTCGTCCACGAATGTGTGCAGCGCCTCGCGGAGCAGGTCCTCCTGGCTGGGGAAATGGTAGGTGAGGGAGCCGAGGGAGACGCCGGCCGCGCGGGCGACGGCCCGGTTGGTCACGGCGCCGATGCCCTGCTCGCCGATGAGGCGCAGGGTGGCTCGGAGGATCTGGTCGCGGGCGCTCATTGATGGACAGTCTTCCCTGAAATCGGCGCGGTCTGTATCGTTCGTTCGAACGAACGATACCTGGGGAGGCGGCGTGGTGCTGGGGCTGGCCGGGCAGGCGGAAGCACTGGCGAGGGGCGAGGTGTCCTCGAGCGAACTGGTCGGAGAGAGTCTGGAGAGCATCAGGCGGCACGAGTCGCTCGGGGCGTTCCGGGTGGTGCGGGACGAGGCGGCGAGGCAGGAGGCCCTGGACGCCGACAAGCGTCTCCGGGACGGGGAGCGGCTGCCGCTGCTCGGGGTGCCCGTCGCGATCAAGGACGACACGGATCTGGCGGGCGAGACCACGCCGTTCGCCGTGGAAGGCGATCACCGGCCCGCGGCGCGGGACGGGGAGGTCGTGCGCAAGCTGCGGGCCGCCGGTGCCGTCATCGTGGGGAAGACCACGACCTGTGAGGTGGGGCTGTGGCCCTTCAGCGAGTCGCCCGGGTTCGGGGTCGCCCGGAACCCGTGGAATCCCGCCTACACGCCGGGCGGGTCGTCGGGTGGTTCGGCGGCGGCCGTGGCGGCGGGGATGGTCGCCGGGGCGGTGGGGTCCGACGGGGCCGGGTCGATCCGCATCCCGGCGGCGTGGACGGGACTGGTCGGCATCAAGCCGCAGCGGGGCCGCGTTTCCGGGTATCCGCACACCGATCCGTTCAACGGGATCACCGTGTGGGGGCCGCTCGCCCGGAGCGTCCATGATGCCGCCCTCCTGCTCGATGTGCTGAGCGGAAGCCACCCCGAGGACGTGTACCAGATCGATCCGCCGGTGACGCCGTTCGCGGAGTTCGCGAAGAGGGAGCCGAGGAGGCTGCGCATCGCCGTCTCCTTCAGGACGGCGTTCGGGGTCAGCGGGAAACTCGACCCGGAGATCCGCGGGGCCGTCGAGCGGCTCGCGAGGCGGCTGACGGATCTGGGGCACAAGGTCTTTCCCGCCGATCCCGACTACGGGCTCGTGGGGCTCGGGCTCATCCCGCGGGGGACGGCGGGGGTGGCCGACATGCTCGACGCCATGCCGAACCCGCGGCCGGAGCACCGGACGGAGGTCGAGGCGCGGATCGGGCGGCTGGCCGGGAAGCGGCTCCTTCCGCTGGCCAAGAGGATGGACCCCTACCTGCGCAGGAAGGTCGGGCGGATCTTCCAGGCGGCGGATGTGGTGCTCACCCCGACCACCGCTCAGCCGCCGCTGAAGGTGGGCGCCTTCGATGGGGTCGGCTATCAGAAGACGCAGTCCGGTGTGGCCGCGGTGTGCCCCTACGCCTGGACGTGGAATGTGCTGGGGTGGCCCGGCGTGAACGTGCCCGCGGGGTTCACGAAGGCAGGGCTCCCGGTCGGGGCGCAGCTTCTCGGGCACGACTCCGACGAGGCGACGCTCATCTCGCTCGCCGCCCAGCTGGAGGCGGTCGAGGGGTGGGTCGAAAGGCGTCCCTGACAGCGCGGCGGGCCGCCGGTGCGGCGGGCTGAGCCCGTACCGGCGGCCCGCCGTGTTCGGCGATCCGCGTCAGTAGCCCGCGCCGGTGAGCATGCCGCCGTCGACCAGGACCTCGCTGCCCGTGCAGTAGGACGAGTCGTCCGAGGCCAGGTAGACGACCAGGCCGGACACCTCCTTGGACTTGCCCATGCGGCCGAGGGGGAGGGCCTTCAGGAACGCGTCGGCGCTGTCGGCGGTGGCGGAGACGACGTCGTCCTGGAGGGAGAGGGGCGTCAGGACGCCGCCGGGGTGGATCGAGTTCACCCGGATGCCGTACTTGCCGAGTTCCCGGGCGGCCGCCTTGGTGAGGCCGCGGATGCCGAACTTGCTGGCGCTGTAGGCGGCCAGCCCGGACGCGCCGATGAAGCCCTCGGTGGACGACACGTTGACGATGGAGCCGCCGCCCGCCTCGCGCATCGCGGCGGTCACGGACTTCACGCCGAGCCACTGGCCGATCAGGTTCACGTCCAGGATCTGGCGGAACTCGTCGACGGACATCTCCTCGATGGTCTTGTGCCTGATGATGCCGGCGTTGTTGACCAGGATGTGCAGTGCGCCGAAGGCCGACGTCGCGGTCTCCACCGCGTTGTGCCAGTCGTCCTCCTTCGACACGTCCATCCGGACGAACCGGGCGTCGTCTCCGAGGTCGGCGGCCAGTTTCGCGCCCTCGTCCTCCAGGACGTCGCCGAACACGACCCTGGCGCCCTCGTCCAGGAACCGGCGGACGTGGGATTTGCCCATGCCGCGCGCACCGCCGGTGATCAGCGCCACCTTGCCGTCAAGCTGCCCCATCAACGCTCCTCGTCGCCGGTGACCATCGCCAGCAAACCTAGCGAACGCTTGGTTGATGGAACAAGGTGGGGCTACCTCGTGCGCAGGCCGTCGAAGAGCAGCGCGAGCATCCGGTCGGCGTACGCGCCGGGATCGGAGGTGCGCTCCGACGCGACGCCGATCGCATTGGTGATCCGCAGCAGGTCGCGCGGGTCGATCTCGGCGCGGATCGCGCCCGCCCGCTGGGCTCTGCCCAGCAGCCGCCCCAGGGCGTCGCAGATCGAGGCGGCCGCGGCGCCCAGCCCGGTGCCGGCCCACTCCGCCGACATGGCCTGGATGATCACGGTTGAGGTACCGCGCGGCGTCGCCGCGCCCGCCAGGTAGGTGCGCAGCCAGCGGCCCAGCGCCGCCTCCGCGTCGAGCGCCTCGGTCGCCGCGTCCTGCGCCGGCTCGGCCAGCAGCTCGTCGGCGTGGGCGAGCAGCCCGTCGATCCGGTCGTGCAGGACGGCGTGCAGCAGGGCGTCGCGGGTGGGGAAATGGCGGTACAGCGTCCCGGAGCCGACGCCCGCCCGCTTGGCGATGTCGTCGAGCGACGCGCCCGTGCCGTGTTCCATGAAGGCGGCGCGGGCCGTCGCGATCAGTCGCTCGTAGTTGCGGCGGGCGTCGGCCCGCATCGGCCGGGTGTCCATGGGCACCGTCCAGCGGTGTCGCGGGTGACCTGGGGTGTCTCCGTCTGCTTCGTGACGAGACTGCCATCTTCGCGGGGGACGCGCTACCCGGCGAGGGCGTCGCGCGACAGCCGGTCAGCCCGGCGCGTGGTCTCCGGCAGGCGGTATTCGGGTGTGAGGGCGAGGACGTTCCGGCACGCCGTATCAAGGTCGATGCGATGGCCGACGGACACGAACACCGGTTTCACGCCGTCGCGCGTCCGCAGCACCCGCCCCACGGTCTCGCCGCCGTCGACCAGAGGGCTCGCGTCGCCGCGCCGCCGCCCCGGCTCCTCGTGGGCGCCGACGAACGCGGTCTTGCCGACGCCGATCGCCGGCAGGCCCGTCAGGACGCCCAGGTGGCAGGCCAGCCCGAACCGGCGCGGGTGCGCGACGCCGAAGCCGTCGCAGACGAGCAGGTCCGGGACGGTCTGCAGATCGCGCAGCGCGTTCAGCAGCGTGGGCAGCTCCCGGAACGCGAACAGGCCGGGGACATAGGGGAACGCGGCCGTGCCGACGGCGACCGACTCTTCGAGCACCTCCAGGCTCGTCCCGTCCAGGACGACCACGGCGGCGGCCAGGCGTGTCCCGGCGCCGCCGCCGTCCCCCGCGTACGAGACGTCCAGCCCCGCGACCGTGCGGGGCCGCGCCGGGCCGGGAACGTCCAGTTCGAGCAGCGGACGCAGCCGGTCCTGGATCGCCTCGGCCTCCTCGGGACCGGACGGCCAGGCATGCAGCTCGCGCACTTCCATGACCGTATTGTCCGCGATCGGCGCACCCGCTCAGGACACGGACGCGTACACGGCCTCCGTCAGCCGGTAGGCGCGCAGGTCCCCGGACACCATGTCGCCCATCAGGTTCGGCAGGTAGGCGAGCGCGAGCCCGGCCTCGGCGTCGCCGAGCCCGATCGAGCCGCCCGCGCCGGTGTGCCCGAACGCGGACTCCCGTCCGGCCGCCGGGGTGAAGAACGACTGCGCGGGACGCATGAAGCCGAGGCCGAACGCGCTGTCGATGAGCAGCGTCCGGTCCGGGCCGGCGACCCTCGGGCGGATCGCGTCCCGCAGCGTCTCCGGGCGCAGGATCCGGCCCGCGACGAGGTCGCGGTAGAACGCGGCGAACGCGGGCGCGGTGGCGAGCATCCCGGCGGACGGCCAGCCGGCGCGCAGCACGACCGGGTTGTTGTAGCCGCCCTTGCCCGGGTGCGGGTTGTTGAGCGAGCGGTTCATGGTGCTCTGGGGGTCGGTGTACGCAGCCGCCAGCCGGGTCAGGAGGTCGTTGTCCGCCTTCTTGGGGGAGCCGGCCCCGCCCCGCCGGGCCTCGCCTTGTTGAGCGCCGTCCTGCCGGCCGCCGCCCTGCCCGGGGCGCGCCGCCGTCATCTTCGCGGCACGCTCGATCGCCTCGTCGGGGGCGCCGATCCACAGGTCCAGGTCGCGGGCGAACTCGTCTGCGGCGAACGCGCCGACCGTCCTGCCCGAGTGGCGCCGGACGATCTCGCCGGCCAGCCAGCCGTAGGTCAGCGCGTGGTAGCCGTGCGCCTCACCGGGCGTCCACTCCGGCTTCTGCGCGGCCAGCTCGCCCGCGAGGGCCGCGGGGTCCGCCGCCTCCTCCGCAGGCACGGGACGGGCGAACGCGGGCAGGCCGGCCTGGTGCGTCAGCAGATGCGCGGCCGTCGTGCCCTCCTTGCCCTCGGCGCCGAACTCCGGCCACCAGTCCGTCACCGGGCCGTCCACCTCGTAGGCGCCGCGCTCGGCGAGCAGCAGCGCCGCGGCGGCCGTCACCGCCTTGGTGCAGGAGAACCCGAAGCAGGGGGTGTCGGCCAGCCACTCCCGCCCGCTGCGGCGGTCGGCGACACCGCCCCACAGGTCCACGACCTTGCGGCCGCCCGCGTAGACGGCGACGGCTGCGCCGAGTTCGCGGCCCGCGGCGAAGTTCTCCTCGAACACCTCGCGGACGCCGGCGAACGCCGGATCGCAGTGACCCTGCACAGTGCTCATGCGTCGACCCTTCAACGGAGACCTCTATAGAATCACGTTCTAGGACTCCGCGTGGGGCGGCGGCCTCACGCGTTGCGGTCGCGTGCGAAGGCGGTACCGAGCTCGGAACCGCGAGCCGTCGGCGCCGCGGCGAGCGACGCCCGTCCGAACTCCAGGGTCACAAGGGCGGCGGCCAGCCACACGACGTCGAACCAGGAGCGGAAGACGACGTTGCGCGGCTTGTAGGACGGCCTGAACTTCCGGTCGAAGAGGTAGAGCGACTCGGCCGCGATCCACCGGTCGAGCAGATGCACGGCGCGGTGGCCGGCCTGTTCCAGCGGGGTGCGCTCAGCGGCGTCCAGCAGCCGGCGGAACGCGGCGAAGTTCAGGGAGACGACGCCGTGGCCGCGGCGCGACGCGTACTCGATCATTTCGACGATGAGCCGCTCGTGGACGCCGTTCGGGCCGCCGGGGACGCGGCGCATCGCGTCCAGGCTCACGCCCTCGCCGGCGGTGACGTACCTCTGGAAGGCGATGGGTTCCTTGTCCCCGTCGTAGGCGACCGCGACGATCGCTCCGGGATGGTGGCCGGTGAGCAGCTCGTCCAGGTTCATCGCGAAGCCGCGCTCGGCCGCGCCGCCGAGCGAGCGGGACGCGACGTCCAGCAACCGCTCGCGCAGGCCGGGGGTGAGGTCGCGCTCCGGGACGATCTGCGACGTGACGCCCGCGTTGACGGTGCGCTGGACCGCCTGCCGGACGTTGCGCATCCGGCGTCCGGACAGGGTGAACTCCTCGGGGCGGACGATGACCTCGTCGCCGTAGCCGATCGAGCGGAGGCGCCCCCAGACGGGGAGGAGGCCGTCGCTCGCGCCGAGGACGGCGGGCCGCCAGCCGGCCGTCCGGCACCGCGCGAGGAACGACCTGACCGCGCAGGCGTGCGAGGCGGGGTCGCCGACCGGGTCGCCGCCCGCCACCGCGATCCCGAACAGCACCCGGTAGCCGATCGCGGCCCGCCCGTCCGCGCTGAACACGTACGCCTTGTCGCGGCGCAGGGCGAACGGCGCCAGGGTGTCCGAGCCGGGGTGGGCGACCAGGTCGGCGACGCGCAGGCGGTCCGCCTCGCCGCCGGATGGGGGAGCGGGGGCGGGCGCGAGAAGCGTGATGACCATGACGAGGAGCCCGGCCGCGCCCGCCAGGCCGAGGGTGCCCGGCAGCCAGGACGCGCCGTCGATGGGCGTGCCGGTGGCGCCGAGCCCGCCCGCGACCTGGCCGACCGACCGGACGGACACGCCGCCGAACAGCAGCGAGCAGCCGACGGACGCGACGGCGAGGAGCGCGCCGGTCTTCGCCGCCGCGCGGACCCGTTCGGGGTGGGGGCGGACGGGGAACCGGTCGCGCGCCTGCCACAGCCCGCCCAGGGCGGCGGCGAGCAGCGGCGCCCGCCACGGCACGCCCGCGAGGGCGAGGACGCCGTCATCGGCGACCGCACCGTCCTCGGCGAGCGAGGCGAGCAGGCCGAGCAGGACCAGGACGACAAGGGCGTACCAGGCGGCGCGGCGGCGCAGCAGGACACCGCGAGCGACCAGCGCGAGGGCGAGTCCGAGGGCCACGGCGTGGACGGGGGCGACCGGGCCGCCCGTCACGAGACCGGCCGGCCGGCCGAGCCACTTCGGGGAGTCCGTCAGTGCCGGTGCCGCGATCAGCCCGGCGACGAGCATCGTGGCGAGCGCGAGCGGCCACACCGGCCGGTCCGGCCCACCGGGCGCCACCGCGCGGGGACGTGGGAGGTCGTCTCCCCAGGGTGAATCCGTCTTCGCCCGGGGGGCCGGGGGGTCGTCTCCCCAGGGTGAATCGCCTGCTCGCACGAAGGACACCTCCGCTGGCCCGCACCACCAAGATCCTTTGAACGGCCATACCCGGCCCGGCCGTTTCGAAGCCGGGAGGCGCCACCGGCCGTGCCGCCTCGGCCACGGTTAGTCTCGTGGAGATGAAGAGGCTGCTGATCGTTCACCACACGCCGTCGCCGTCCGTCCAGGCGATGTTCGAAGCGGTGCGGGCCGGGGCGTCCACCGATGAGGTCGAGGGTGTGGAGGTCGTGTCCCGCCCGGCGCTGACGGCGTCCCCCGTGGACGTGCTGGAGGCGGACGGCTGCCTCTTGGGTTCGCCGGTCAACCTCGGCTATCTCTCCGGGGCGGTCAAGCACTTCTTCGACCAGATCTACTACCCGTGCCTGGAGGAGACGGTCCGCCGCCCGTACGGGGCGTTCCTGCACGGCAACAACGACGCGACCGGTGCGCTGCGCGCTCTTGAGTCCATTACCACGGGATTGAAGTGGAAGGCCGTCCAGCCGCCGGTGGTCGTGATCGGGGAGCCCGGCAAGGCGGATCTGGAGGCGTGCTGGGAGCTCGGCGCGATCACGGCGGCCGAACTCGGCGGCGTCTGAGCGGGGGAGCGTCCGATCCGGTGGCGCCGCCGATAGCGTGCCGACATGAGTGGTTTCCGGCACGTGGTGCTGTTCAGGTGGGCCGAGGGGACGACGACCGGCCAGCAGGACGAGGTCGCGGAGAAGCTGGGCGAGCTGCCCGGCGTCATCGAGGAGATCCGGGGGTTCAGCCTCGGCGTCGACGCGGGCGTCAACCCCGGTGCCCACGACTTCGCCGTCGTCGCGGACTTCGCCTCGCGCGACGGCTATCTGGCCTACCGCGACCACCCGTCCCACCGCGCGGTGGTCGAGCAGTACATCACGCCGATCATGGCGGAGCGCGCGTCCGTCCAGTACGAGACGTAGGCGGGGTGTGACGGGGAGACACAAACCGAGCAAGCGCTTGTGCGTAGAACGGGTTTCGGGTTAGTTTCCCAAGACGCCCTCCGGGGACGGATCGCGCCCCGTTCCCGGCGGGCGGCATCGTGGGCGGCGCGTGAGCGGCGCCGGGCGGAAGACCGGAACGGTCCCAGGTGTGCGGCGTGAACGTCAGCCGCGGCTCCGGACGCTCATGATCTCGTCGCGGAGCTGCTGCGGGGACGGCGCCTCCAGCAGTCGCGGACCGTGGCGCAGCGGCACCATGGCCCACCAGGACCCGGTGGCCTCGCCGTACCAGACGCGCACCCCAGGGAACTGCTCCTGCAGGCCGCGCGCCGTGGCGGCGCGCATGGCCGCGGGCGTGGGCTCGCCGCGACCGGCGGCGCCCCGTTGAGCCGTCATGTCGCCCTCCCCCCGTAGATCTCGTCAGTAACAGCGTCCCCACGGGCCAAAGCGTCACCCCTACTCGGCAAATAGTGACTAAGCACACTATGGCGGTAAGGGGACGTGCACAGTGGGATACCGCGCCGGATGTGCTCCAATAGATGTATTCGGCGGGCCGAATCCCGGCGTCCGCCGGACGACCGCGCTCCCCGGCCACGGGCGCACGACTCAGGGCCCGTCCGGACGCAGCCCGTCCCGCACCGCCGCGAAGGCGCGCGCCGGTCGGCGGCTAGTGGAGGTTGATGCCGTCGAACATCACGTTGAGGTAATGCTCGGCGAGGCCCTGGGCGTCCAGCTTGCCGCCCGGCTTGAACCAGCGCACGGCGACCCAGATCGTGTCGCGGACCATCCGGTAGGTGAGCTTCGGGTCGACGTCGTCGCGGAACAGCCCGTTCTTCTGACCCGCGCTCAGGGTGTCCACCCACATCTTCTCGACCTCGTCCTCGGACTTGGTCAGGTAGGAGAAGCGGTCCATCCCCTTGAGGTAGTTCCAGTCGTTCTGCATCACGGTGATCGCGGCCCGGTGCGGCTCCAGGGAGCCGAACGCGGCGCGGACGAGGCCCGCGATGGTGTCGCGCGGATTCCCGCGCTCGTCGAGCACCGCCTGGTACGCCGACATGATCTCGTTGAAGAAGCTGGCGAGAATCTCGTCGACGATCGACTCCTTGGAGTCGAAGTGGTGGTAAAGACTGCCGGAAAGAATGCCGGCCTCATCGGCGATGTTGCGGACGGTGGTGGCCTGGAAGCCCTTCTCGGCGAACAGTTCCGCGGCCAGCTTGACCAGGTGCTCGCGCCGCTGCGACGCCAGGGCTGCGGAGCCTTTGCCCCGGCGGCGGGCACCGCCCTCGCCGCCGGCGCGAGTCCTGGGTCGTCCGGAATTGGCGCTCGTGGTCGTCACCCTCTCATTATGCCGTGTCGCCCAACCGCTTGCTCGTTCGACCGCCCCAAGAGTACGTCGCGCACCAAGCGCTTGCTACGGGTAGCGGGCCCGTATCCGCATAGGCTCGGCACATGCCCGATGTGATCGTTTTCGACCTGTACGGAGTCATCGCCCGCACCCAGGCCCCCGAGGCGGTCCGGCGGATCGAGGAGATCGCCGGCGTCGCCGGGCCCTCGTTCTGGGACGCCTACTGGTCCTGCCGGCCCGCCTACGACGCCGGCCAGGAGAGCCCCGCCTACTGGGCGGACGTCGCCGGCCTCCTCGGCACGGCGTTCCCCGACGTCCCCGCGCTCGTCGAGGCCGACCTGGACAGCTGGACGGAGGTGGACGACACCATGGTCGACCTCGTCCACGAACTCGCCGACGAGGGACGCACGCTCGGGCTCCTGTCCAACATCATCAGCGACCTCGTGCCCCGGTTCGAGGCCCGCCACGGCACCTGGCTCGCCCGGTTCGACGCGCTCACCTACTCCTGCCGCATCGGCGTCGCCAAGCCCGACCCGCGCGCCTATGAGATCTGTGCCGAGCGCCTCGGCGTCAAGCCCGCCGACGTCCTCTTCTTCGACGACAGCGAACGCAACGTCCTCGCCGCCCGCGAAACCGGCATGCGCGCCGAACTCTTCGCCTCCCGCGACCAGGTCCGCACCCTCGCCGGCTGAACCCGGCGTTCGGGTCGATCGCCGCGCCGCCCCGCAAGGTCATGTCGTGGCCGAACGTGGAGTCGTCGGCCCCGTCGGTGTTGACCTTCCAGCGCGTCTAGGACGGCGGGGGGAGTTCGCCGCCGGCCTCCGCCGCCTTCGCCAGCCGCTCGCGCAGGGTCCGCAGGAGCTCGTCGCCCTGCCCGGTCAGCCGCTCGATCGCGGGCAGAGCCAGGTCGTCGCGGACGGTGTCGGCGATCAGCTCGTCGTACTCGTGCGCCTTCTCCGCGATGGCCTCCAGGTGACGCTGGGCGCGCAGCACCTCGTCCGCCGATCTGGCCCGTTCCGCGTAGCGTTCGAGCGCCTCCACGCGGCGCGTCACGGCCTCGACGGAGATGTCGAGCTTGTCGCGCAGCGGACGCAGCGCCGCCTCGACCTCGGGAAGCGCGGTGCCGTCCGCCGGATCCGCGTGCTCGGGCGTTCGAGCGGAGCTCGTCGATTGGATGGTGGTGGGTGGGGGCTGGAATTTGGGCGTTCGAGCGGAGCTCGTCGATTGGATGGTGGTGGGTGGGGGCTGGAGGAAGGTGCGCAGCCTCGACTGCTTCGCCAGGACCTGCGCGATCTCCCACTCCTGCCGCGGCAGAGTGACCGCGTTGTCGACCGCGTCCAGCAGGCCCTCCCGGTTGACCTCGGAGTCGCGGACGGCGTCGACCGCCGCCTGGACGCGCGCCAGCATCGCGCGGCCGTCGTCGTCGAGGTCCTGGGGGGTGAGGTAGCGGTCGCGGCGGCGTTCGAGCTCGCGGGCGCGCCGCAGGTCCAGCGAGACCGACGGGGTGCCGAGCGCGACCAGGACCGCGAGCATGCCGAGGCCGACCAGCCACAGCGAGCCGAGCAGCGGGGAGCCGAGCAGGCCGAGGCCGAGGACCGTCAGGGGCGCCAGCCACAGCAGCGGCCGGCGGCGCGCGACGATCGTGTCGAGTTCGGCGCGCAGCGAGGGGTCGGCGACCGGCCGCGGCTCGGCGGGCGAGCCGTCCCCGGGGGCGCGGGGCGGCGCGATCCGCCGCCAGGAGGTGGACACGTGCGTCTCGAACGCGAAGTCGGTCTGCGCGATCTCGATCTCGGTGGGGCCGGCGGGCAGCGGCCAGGAGCCCACGGGGTCGCCGCCGCCGGGCCCGGTGAAGCGCACCCACCAGCCGCCCTTGCCGTCGTCGCATCGGTAACGGCCCGGGGCTACGTCGATGCCGACGAAAAACGTTCCGATTCCCGGTATGGAATCGCTCCACGCGCCACTGGTCACCGGTGACCTCCGACCCGACTCCTCCGCCGTGCCCCCTCGCCCCGTGCGGCGAGGACCGTCCAGCCCGTAACAGGAATGACGTCCGGGAGACGACAAGAGTTGCAGTACCCACATCCGTTGCCGGAAAGCCGGAACGGGTTTGGAATACTCCATGCGTGCGACCTGACCATGACCCCCTCGACGATCCGCCATGGGCGATGCAGCTGGTGGTACGCGCCGAGAAGGCCGATCCGCCCAATCACGGCGCGGTCTGCGAGGCGGCGGCCACCGCGGTCGCCGTGCTGCTCACGGACCCGCGGGCGGCCGAGCCCGGCGGCGAGTGGCGGGATGCCGTCCGCGAGTGGGAGGCGCGCCGCATCCGGAAGGTGACACGGCGGGCGCGGGGCGTCCGCTGGCCGGCCGCGGAGGCGCTCGACGGCGTCACCGTCGAGCACGCGGGCGCTCAGGTGCGGGCGTTCCCGCCCGGCCCCGTGGCGGACGTCCCGCCGGAGCTGGCCAGGCTCCAGGTCGCCGGACTGGACCTGGCGGACGAGGAGGAGCCGGGGCCGCCGCCCGAACCGCCGTACGCCGCGATCGCCCTCAACCCGGACGTGACGATCACGACCGGCAAGGCCGCCGCCCAGTGCGGGCACGCCGCGCAACTCCTGCTGCGGCAGGGCCGCGGCGGGGACGTGGCGGCGTGGGTCGCGGGCGGCGCCCGCGTCCACCTGGTCAGGGACGTGCCGTGGCGCCGCTGCGTGAAGCAGGCGACGGTCGCGGTCCGCGACGGCGGCTTCACCGAGATCCCGCCGGGCACGATGACGGCCGTCGCCTGGCTCGTCCGCCGTTGATCTGCGGCGTGTCGCCCTCATGGCGGCCGGCGGTGTCAGGGTGACACGCCGCAGATCGAACGAATCGGTCAGGGGAGGGTGACGGCGACCGGGGTGATCCCGGCCTTCTCGATAAGGGCCGGCAGCCGCCGCGCGAACGGGTGGTGGTCCGCGGGCAGGCCGCGCGGGTTGTCGACCACGTAGTGGACGACGCCGCCGCTGCGGCTCTCGGCCCACCTCGCGCCGACCGACCGCAGGACCGACGCCGCCTCGGCCGCGTCGCCCGCCTGCACCGAGACGCGGATCGGCAACTCGTGCGACGGCAGCGCCGCCGCCCGCTCCGCCGCCTCTGCGGTGGCGCCCGCCCGCGGTGCCGCCTCCTTCTCCGGGTCCGGGCCGAGGATCGCGTTGTAGAGCAGCTTGGCCGTCCCGTCCGTCAGCGCACGGAAGTTGGGTTCGGCCGCGAACAGCACGGACCGTCCCTCGCCGACGGGCTGGTCCACGACCGCGGCGGTGCCGCCCAGCTCGGCCGCGCCGCGCTCGAAGCCGGAGACGAACCAGTCGGGTGAATCCGCGTCCGGGTACGCCGCGGCGACGCCGCTGGACGCCTTCATGACCAGGTCGTAGGCCGTGAAGTTCCAGACCGTCCCGCCGACCTCCTCGGCGAGCGGGCCGTCCTCGTCCACCTTGACGCGGAACAGCGAGCCGGGAATGTCGGACGTCGGTTCCGACAGCGTCGCGGTCGTCAGGCCGAGCCGCGCCGCGAGCTGCGTGCCGCCCTGCCAGCCGATGTAGCGGCCGCCGCCGCGCGTCCACTCCTGGAGCGCGGTCCGCCCGGCGTCGCCGAGCGCGTCGTAGGCGGACGACACCGGGCCGTCCGGCGTCACCAGGACCTCGACGCCCGCCAGCTCGCCCGCCGCCACGTCCGCCGGGGTCAGCAGCGTGAACGGCAGCTTCCAGTCGCGGTCGAAGCGGTGCCGCAGCCAGCCGGCCGACTCCCGCGCCGACGACGACGTTGCCGAGAGCTGGAGGATGCCGATCTTCGGCGCTTCGCCCTCATGTCCGGGGCGCGGCGCGGGCAGCGTCCGCACCGGGACGGCCCGCTGGCGCAGGACGGCGCCCGACGACCCGCCGGTCACGTTCGCCAGCAGCGGCAGGCTCCACGCCGTCACGTCGTAGAAGTACGGGAACGGCGTGTAGGAGTCCTCGTTCAGCATGGCCTGGATCCAGTGCTTCCGGCCTTGAGCCATCGAGACCCAGTACGTGCCCGCGGGGAGCGTCGTCCCGGCCTCGGAACGTCCGTACGGCTTGAAGTCCGGGACGGTCAGCGGCCGGACGAGCTTCTCTACGCGCACGCCCATCCGCTGGAGCCTCCGCACGACGGTGCGGACCTCCTCGCGCTTGGCCGGGTCGTCCGCCCGCAGGAAGTAGTGCCGCACCTTGCGGTCCGGCACCTGCCGGACGACCTCGTTCGGCGGGTTGTAGATCTGGTTGGGCTCCAGCTCGCCCGCCTTGCCCTGGTCGTGGGCGTCCACGGTCATCTGGCGCCACTCGGTGAGGACGCGGTGCCGGTTGCGCGCCGCCGCCGACAGCGTCACCCACTGGGTGAGGTACTGCTCCGTCACCTTCTCCGGGTACGGGCTGTCGTTGCCCTTCTCGAACGTCATCCCGGCGGCGTGGAACCCGCTCGTCGGGACCGAGTCCCCGTACCCCTGGTAGAAGAGGTCGTAGACGTCGCGGTTGAAGTAGTCGATGCCCCGCCGCGTGAACTCGGCGGCCATCGACGCGCCGTACAGGCCGTTGATCCAGCCGATCGCCTGCTCGGGCGTCTCGTGGTAGATCGGGTCGGCGTTGGGCGGGAAGAAGTACGACGTCCCGCCCATCTCGTGCGCGTCGATGTAGAGCGCCGGCGGGTACTCGTTCAGCATCGCCAGCTTGCCGTCGGTCTCCGGCTGGGTGCGCGCGAACCAGTCGCGGTTCATGTCGAAGCCGTAGGCGTTCTGGCGGGTCCCGGCCTCGCGGCCGTCCGGGTTCTGCATCGGCAGGACGACCACGAGCGCGTTGTCGAGGATCGCCCTGGCGGCGCAGTCCTCGCGGTCGCCGAGGCCGCGCAGCACCTTGAGCGCCGCGTCCGTGCCGCTCGGCTCGTTGCCGTGGACGTTGCCGCTGACCCACAGGATCGGCACGCCGCGCTTGGTGATCCACTCGGCCAGCGCATCGGGTGTGCGCGGGTCGCGCAGCAGGCCGGCCTCCCGCCGCACCTTGGCGAGCCCCGCCTTGGACATCAGCGCGGGACGTCCCGCGATCGCGTACTTCAGCGGACGCCCCTGCGCGGAGGTGGCGAGCGTCCCGGACACGACGCGCTCGCTCTTCGCGGCGACCGTCTCCAGGTACTCGTCGGACTCGGCGGCGCTGACCGGCCGCTCGCCGAGCTCGAAGCCGAGGACCTGCTCAGGGGAGGGGACCTTGCCCTGGTAGACCGGTTCGGTCCGCGTTGGGTCGCAGCCGGCCGCGGGCGCGGCGGGGGGCTGCGCGGCGGCCGGCGCGGCGAGCGACGCGGGCAACACGAGGGACGCGGCCAACGCCAGTGGCCACACCAGTTTTCGGGCTCTCATGAGCCACAACGTGACACCGGGCGGGGGACCCACCAAGGGCAACATCTGCCAAGATCAGTGCGGACCTCCGGGGCGCGGCCGCGGACCGGTCAGGGCCGCGGCCCGGTTGATCGCCTGGAGGGCGAACTCCTGGGTCCGGGTGAGGCGCGGCCCGCCGCCGGACGAGCCGTCCCCGTCGTCCTTCGGCGCGCCGGCGAGCTGGGCCTTCGCGCTCAGCCCATAGGACAGGAACAGCAGGATGACGAACGCCGCCATGTAGAGCAGGTGCTCGATCAGCCCGCCCCACCTGGCCGTGAAGACGTCCAGGACGGCGAACATGGCGAATCCGGCCATCCAGCCGGCCAGCGGCGGCACGAACAGCATGTCCCGGCGGAGCGCCACCCCCACGGCGGCGGAGAGTACGAGCGCCAGCTCGATCACCTTGACCGCGATCAGGACGGCCGCCGTGGGTGCGGACCCGAAGTAGCCCTCGATCTCGTCCTGCCGGTCGCCCCACAGCAGCACGGCGCTGGCCAGGCCCGTCACGCCGTAGGCGATGAGGAACACGCCGACCGCGTAGTGGAACCGGTGCCACGTCGCCACGCCCGATGCCGGCCGGGTGCCCGCCCCGCTCCCGGGCCCGCCGCCCGGACCCTGGCCGGTTCCCGGTCCGCCGGGTGGCTCCACACCGGTGACCGGCGTGGCCCCCTGGTCCGCGCCCGCACCAACCGTCATCGTCGCCCCCATACTCCGGCTCGTGTGCTATGCGCAAGATATCCCGGATAGGGTGCCGTGGACCTCCGAAACGCGGGCCGCCTGCCACCGCCGTACCGGTCGCGGCCCCTCGGCCGTGAACCGCCGCCACCCGGCTGACCGGCTCGACGTGCATGTGCTTGCACACGGGCGGGTGAAGCGGGAGGCTGAGTTCTCGTCGGGCCGCGCGGAGTCCGTGAGGAACTGAGGATGACGCCTGACGAAACGGGAACCGCCGCGCCTTCGAGGACGCGGATCGAATATCTGGAAGAACTCGGCGACGAGCTGGTCAAACGCGGCTTCCGGGTGCGTCTCACCCTGCCCCGCGGCCAGTCTCCGAGCCTGCACGTGCTGAATCCGGACGCGTCCGCCCTCACGGAGAACATCCTGGCGGAGCAGGGCGCGGACGGCTGGTGGTACTGGTGGTCGTGGGCGGAGCGGATCGCCGCCGCCGACGACGTCACCACCGCGGCCGACCGGGTCGCGCTGGTCCTCGCCGCCGGCTGAAGAGGCCGGGGTGGTCGCGTCATGCCGCCCCGGCGCGCCTCCGGGCCCCGCCCTCGCATGATCGCAGAACCTTGCCCGCGCGGCTGACCGCCGGGTCGAGGTGAATGTTGAGCCGCCGAACATACTGCGCCGTGCCCACCGGCACGGCGCCGCCCGCCGCGTCTCCTGCCCACGGCCATGCCGTTCGCCGCCTTCCCCTTGTTGATCTCGCGTTATGTGATTGTTACGCCCCACAACAAATTGCCGCGCGAGAGGTCTGGCGCGACGGAGATGAGCGACATAAGTTGCGGGGCACAACATTCACGCCGGTGGACGTGTGATCTCGCTCACCGGCTTGGCGACCCCCCGGCCGCGCCAATGGCGGCCCACCCCAGAAAGGACCCGGGCAATGCGCAAGGGGATCCTCAGCCTGATGGCCGTCATGACGGCCGGGGCGCTCAGTCTCACCGCATGCGGGGACGACGGCTCCGAGAAGTCCGGTGGTTCCGGCGACGTCAAGGGCAAGGTCGGCGTGATCCTGCCCGACACGGCCTCGTCGGACCGCTGGGAGAGCTTCGACCGGCCCTACCTCCAGCAGGCGTTCAAGGCCGCTGGCGTCGAGAGCGACATCCAGAACGCGGAAGGCTCGGCCCAGCGGTTCCAGACGATCGCCGACCAGATGCTCACCAGCGGCGTCACGGTCCTGCTGGTGACCGGCCTCGACTCCAGCTCCGCGGCCGCCGTGCAGCGCAAGGCGCAGGCGCAGGGCGTCAAGACCATCGACTACGACCGGCTCACGCTCGGCGGCGTCGCCGACTACTACGTGTCGTTCGACAACGTGAAGGTCGGCGAGGAGATGGGCAAGGGGCTGCAGAAGTGCCTCGGTGACGAGAAGGCCAACATCGTCTACCTGAACGGCGCGCCGACCGACAACAACGCGACCCTGTTCTCGCAGGGGTCGCACAACATCCTCGACAAGAACGCCAACTACACGAAGGTCGCCGAGCAGGCGGTGCCGGAGTGGAGCGCCGAGAAGGGCGCCACGATCTTCGAGCAGATGTGGACCGAGCAGCAGGGCAAGATCGACGGCGTGCTCGCCGCCAACGACAACCTCGGCAACGCGGTCGTCTCGATCCTCAAGAAGAACAAGCAGGCCGGCAAGGTCCCCGTCACCGGTCAGGACGCGACCGTGCAGGGCCTGCAGAACATCCTCGACGGCACGCAGTGCATGACGGTCTACAAGCCGGTCAAGAAGGAGGCCGAGGCCGCCGCCAAGCTCGCCGTGTCCCTGATCAAGGGTGAGAAGGGCGAGACCAACGGCACCACGAACGACCCCGAGGGCAAGCGCGACGTGCCGTCGGTGCTGCTGACCCCGATCGGCGTCGACGAAGAGAACATGAAGCAGGTCGTGGACGACGGGTTCGTCAAGGTCGAGGACCTCTGCAAGGGGGCCTACGCCGCCAAGTGCAAGGACGCGGGCATCCAGTAGCAGCCCCCCGCTGACCTCGTGGCGGGCCCCGAACCGCTGAGGCGTCCCGGGTACCCGGAAACCCGGGACGCCCGGGGCCCGCCACGGGCACGACCTGAACCCTGGAAGGAAACACGTGGCAGACAACGGAGACCCCGTCCTCCGCCTGACCGGGCTCAACAAGAGCTTCGGTGCCGTCCATGTGCTGCACAACGTGGACTTCACGGTGCGGCTGGGCGAAGTGATGGCTCTCGTCGGCGACAACGGCGCCGGGAAGTCCACCCTGATCAAGTGCATCGCCGGCATCCACCCCATCGACTCGGGGCAGATCGAGTTCGACGGCCGCCCGGTGACCATCGACGGGCCGCGCGCCGCATCCGAACTCGGCATCGAGGTCGTCTACCAGGACCTCGCCCTGGCCGACAACCTCGACATCGTGCAGAACATGTTCCTCGGCCGCGAGCGGCGCAAGGGCATCGTCCTGGACGAGCCGTCGATGGAGGAGGCCGCGCGGGAGACGCTCGCCCGGCTGTCGGTCCGCACCGTCAAGTCCGTCCGCCAGCAGGTCTCGAGCCTGTCCGGCGGGCAGCGGCAGACCGTCGCGATCGCCAAGGCCGCGCTGTGGGAGTCCAAGGTCGTGATCCTGGACGAGCCCACCGCCGCGCTGGGCGTCGCGCAGACCCGCCAGGTGCTCGACCTCGTCCGGCGGCTCGCCGACACCGGGCACGCCGTCGTGCTCATCTCGCACAACATGAACGACGTGTTCGAGGTGGCCGACCGCATCACCGCGCTCTACCTCGGCCGGGTCGCGGCGGACGTCGCCCGCACCGAGGTCAACCACGGCCAGGTCGTGGAGCTCATCACCGCCGGCCGTTCCGGTGATCTCGGCCTCGCGCCGCAGACCGCCGCCGAGAGCATCTGAAGGGGGACCAGGTGTCCACCGACATCCCCGAAGGCAAGGAGGCCGCCGTGAAGCTGGCGGACTCGGATTTCGCGACCGACCGTCGTGAGCACGACATGAAGTCCGCGATGCTGGACTACTGGAACAAGCTCAAGGCCGGTGAACTCGGGGCGCTTCCCGCCATCCTGGGCCTGGCCTCGCTGTTCGCGCTGTTCACCATCCTGAAGCCCGACACGTTCCTCAGCACGGGCAACATCGCGAACCTGTCCACGCAGGCGCTGCCCATCACCATCCTCGCGATGGGCCTGGTGTTCGTGCTGCTGGTGGGCGAGATCGACCTGTCCGCGGGTGTGGCGAGCGGCCTCAGCGCGGCCGTGATGGCCAAGCTCCTCGTCGAGGCAGGGCAGCCCTGGTACGTCGCGGTGATCAGCGCCGTGGCGGCCGGCATCATCATCGGCGCCGCGATCGGCTGGCTGGTCGCGATACTGCGGATCCCCTCGTTCGTCGTCTCGCTGGCGTTCTTCCTCGGGCTGCAGGGCATCACGCTGTGGCTGATCGGCGAGGGCGGCACCGTGCCCGTCCGCGACGACGTCATCGTGGCGCTGGCCACCCGGAACATGCCGATCTGGCTCGGCTGGGCGCTCGCCGCCGCCTGCTCGGCCGGCTACGCCGCCACGCAGCTGCTGCGCTGGCGCCGCCAGCACGCCCGCAACCTGCACTCCAAGCCGATCGAGTTCGTGATCGCGCAGTCCGCCATCGTCGCGGCGGTGCTGCTGGGCGCCACCTATGTGCTCAGCCTGGACCGCGCGGCCAGCCCGCTGATCAAGCTGGCCGGCATCCCGTGGGGCGTGCCGCTGGTCGGCACCCTGCTGATCGCATGCACGTTCATCCTCGGCCGCACCTCCTTCGGCCGGCACATCTACGCGGTCGGCGGCAACGCCGAGGCCGCCCGCCGGGCCGGCATCAACGTCGTCCGCATCCGGATCTCCGTCTTCATGATCGGCTCCGGGCTGGCCGCGATCAGCGGCATCGTGGCCGCGTCCCGGCTCAACTCGGTCGCCACCGACGCGGGCGCCGGGAACACGCTGCTGTACGCGGTCGGCGCCGCCGTCATCGGCGGGACGAGCCTGTTCGGCGGACGCGGCAAGGCCCGCGACGCGGTGTTCGGCGGGCTCGTGATCGCCACCATCGAGAACGGGCTCGGCCTGCTCGGCACCAAGGCGTACCTCCAGTTCCTCATCACCGGGGTGGTGCTGCTGCTCGCCGCCAGCATGGACGCGCTGGCCAGACGCCGGCGATCCAACGCCGGGCGGTGACCCCGTGGGAGCGGTGATCCCGTGAACACGGCCGGGGACGCCTGGGAGCCGGTGGCCCGCGCCATCGGCTCCCCGGCCCTGCCCGACGGTCCGCGCGGGCCGTCCGGCGGTTTCGGGGCGAAGAACGCTGCTGATACTCTCGCTGACCACGACCGCCTGCCGCGCGGCGGTGCGGCACGGTGGGAGCCCCTCGGCATGTCAGTGACGCCAGCGCTGGATCTGCGCGGTATCGAAAAGAGCTTCGGTTCCGTGAAGGTCCTCCACGACGTAGCGTTCTCCGCCTACCCCGGCGAGGTCACCGCGCTCGTCGGCGACAACGGCGCCGGCAAGACGACCCTGGTCAAGTGCATCGGCGGCATCCACCCGTTCGACGCGGGGGAGTACCGCTTCGAGGGCCGGCCGGTGCGGATCGGCAACCCCCGCGAGGCCACCCGCCTCGGGATCGAGATCGTCCACCAGGACCTCGCGCTCTGCGAGAACCTCGACATCGTCCAGAACCTCTTCCTCGGCCGGGAACGGCGCCGCGGCCTCACCCTCGACGAGACCGCGATGGAGGAGATGGCGCGCACGACGCTGTCCGGGCTCGCCGTCCGCACGATGGGCTCGGTCCGGCGGCGGGTCGCGACGCTGTCGGGCGGGCAGCGGCAGACCGTCGCGATCGCCCGCGCCGTCCTTTGGGACAGCAAGGTCGTGATCCTGGACGAGCCCGCCGCCGCGCTCGGCATCGCGCAGACCCAGCAGGTGCTGGAGGTCGTCCGCCGGCTCGCCGACAAGGGCCTGGCCGTCGTGCTGATCTCGCACAACATGAACGACGTCTTCGCCGTCTCCGACCGGATCGCCGCCCTGTACCTCGGCCGGACGGTCGCGCAGGTCAGGACCGCCGACATCACCCACCGGCAGGTCGTCGAGCTGATCACCTCGGGCGTCAGCGGAGACCTGGGGCTGCGCCGATGATGAAGGGCGGCCCGTCACAAGAGGACATCCGGCGCCACAACCTCGGGACACTCCTGCGCTTCGTGCACCTGCGCGGCCCGGCGTCCCGCGCCACGCTCGCCGAGTCCCTCGGCCTCAACCGCAGCACGATCATGGCGCTGACCGCCGACCTCACCGGCGCCGGCCTGGTCCGCGAGGAACTGCCGCGCGGCCCCGGGCGCCGCGCCGGACGCCCGTCCCTCGTCGTCCGGCCCGAGTCCACCCGGGTGTACGTGCTGGCGTTCGACGTCGGCGTCGACCGGCTCGTCGTCGCGCGCGTCGGGCTCGGCGGCGTCATCCTGGACCGCCGCGAAGGCGTGCGGAACCGCGACTCCGACTCCGCCGAGCTGCTCAGCGTGCTGGCCGCGGGGGCGCGCTCCCTCGTCCGCAAGGCCGAACGCGACGCCGTGTGCGTCGGCGCCGCACTCGGCTTCCCCGGCACCGTCCGCCGCGCCGACGACACCATCATGTTCGGCCCCAACCTCGACGTCGGCGAACTGCGGCTCGGCGACGCCCTGTCACGCCGCCTCGGCCTCGGCATCCCCGTCTCGGTCTGCAACGACGCCAACCTCGGCGCCCTCGCCGAGCACGAACGGGGCGCCGGGGTCGGCCGCGACAACCTCATCTACCTGCACGGCGATGTCGGCGTCGGCGGCGGCATCATCGCGCACGGCCGGCTGCTCGGCGGCGACGAGGGCTTCGGCGGCGAGATCGGCCACATGATCGTCAACCCGGGCGGGCGGCGCTGCGCCTGCGGGTCGAAGGGCTGCCTGGAGGCCGAGGTCGGGGAGCGGACGCTGCTCGCCCACGCCGGCCGCGAGGAGGTCCCCGGCCAGGCGGGCCGCGACGCGGTCCGCGACGTCGTCGCCGCCGCCGACGCCGGCGACATCGCCGCGCGGGAGGCGCTGCACCGGGTCGGCACCTGGCTCGGCCTCGGCGTCGCCAACCTCGTCAACGTCTTCAACCCCGGCCTGGTCATCTTCGGCGGAACCCTCCGCGACATCTACCTCGGCGCCGCGGCGCAGATCCGCAGCGTCCTCGCGACCGGCGCCCTCGCCGCCCCCCGCGAGAAGGTCAAGCTCCGCACCGCCGCCCTCGGCGACGACGCGACCCTCGTCGGCGCCGCCGAGTTCGCGTTCGCCGAGGTCCTCGCCGACCCGGTGCAGGTCCTGACCCGCCTGCGAGCCCCCGAGGACACCCCCGTCTAGCCGCCGCGGGCGCCCACGGCTACGGGCGGCGCGCCTCGGCGGCCGGTCCGGGCAGCGGGACGGCGGTGTACGGCGTGGCGAGGGCGAGCGCCGTCATGCCGTCCAGGACCAGGCGTCCGGCCCCGGTGAGGCGTGCCCTGACGTGGGCGGGGACACGGGGGCCTTCGTGCAGGGAGGCCCACGCGACCCAGCCGGCGGTGACCACGGCCCAGTAGGACACGAGCCTGTAGAGGCCCACGGCCGCGGCGGCGGGCGACAGCGTCGCACCGAAGGCGACCAGCGAGGCGGCCATGCTGCTCTCGATCGCGCCGAGACCGCCGGGCAGCAGCGGCAGGAGGCTGCCCGCCGCCTGCGCGGCGAAGTAGGCGATGGCGGCGCTGTTCGGGCTGACACCGATGCCGACCGCGTGCGCCGCCGACAGCAGCGCCAGGATGTCGAACACCCAGTTCATCAGGGCGAGCGTGGCGAGGGCGGCCCAGTCGCGGCGGGTCGGGCGGAGGATCTCCGGGATCTCGGCCAGCCGCCGGGCGTGCGGGGCGACCTTGGGGTGGGCCAGGGCGGCGCGGTGGGCGCGGCGCAGCGGTGCCGTGGCCAGGGCGCGCATCCGCGGCCGGCGCAGGGCGGGGACGAGCAGGGCCGCCAGGACCAGCGGCACGGCCAGCGCGATCAGCACCGGCCCCCGGGCGTGCGGATCGGCCAGCAGCGCCAGAAGGCCCACCAGGGAGTAGGCCGTCGTCGTGATCACGCCGCCCGCCAGGATCACCGCCGTGGCCAGGCGCGGCGACGCGCCGCCGCGGCGGAACTGCCGGAACGTGTAGACGACGCTCACCGCGGGCCCGGCCGGCAGCGTCGTGGACAGCGCGTTGCCCGCGTAGGTGATCGCGAACGCGCGGCGCTGCGACATCCGCAGGCCGCCGACGCGCAGCAGCCGGCGCTGCAGCCGGGCGAACGCGCCCATCGAACCTGCCACGGCGAGGACGACGGCGGTCAGCCAGCCGGGGTCGGCGTGCTTGGCCGACGACCAGACGGCCCCGAGGTCGGGAAGCGCGTCACGGTAGAGCGGAAACGCCGCGAGGGCCGCCAGGACCAGGGCCACCTGGGCGAGCGGACCCGCCCGGCGCCGCCACCATGGACGCGGCGCCGCGGCCGGGCTCGCATGGCCGGTCGAATCGTCGCCGCCCGGCTCGAACGGCAGGGACGGGGCGGCGGCGAGGGAGCGCCGCGGTGCCGTGACTGGCTCGTCCATGTCCCGGTCACCTCGCAAGCTCGCCCGCTTTGCGCAAACCTATGGCCCGGCTATGACATTCCCCGCGGCATGAGAACGAACCGCCAAGCGACCCGCGCCCCACCCGTCACAAGGCCCCGCGCGGCACCCGCTCCCGGGTCCGGTGCGGGCGCCGCTGTGACTTCAGGGCCTGCGGGTGGGATTCACCGCATCGGACTCGGCGGGCGTGTCCGGGCGGGGCCGCTCCTCGTCGTCCTCCCCGGCGGTCTGCCGCTCGTGCTCGGTGATGCCCAGCCCGTCCCGGCTCTGGGCCGGCTCCTCGATCGTCAGGTCCTCGGGCGGGTCGTTCACGTACTCCTCGGTCAGGGCGATCTCCTCGTCCTGATCGTTGTCTCCCATGTCGTCGATGTCCTCGCGGAAGTCGCGGGTCTCACCGGGCTTGCGTGCCCTCATGCCTCCTCCACGGTCCGGCTCGGTTTCGCTGATCGGACCGGTATCCCCGCTGACCGGCGGCCTACTCCCGGTCGCCGACGGCGGCTACTCCCGGTCGCGGACCGCGGCTACTCCCGGTCGCGGACCGCGACGAGCCCGCCGATCACGCCCACGTACGCGGTCCCGTCCGGGCCGATGGTGATGGGAGCCCAGTTGTTGTCGAACCACTTGCCGGTGCCCGTCAGCACCTTGTAGACGGTGCGTCCCGTGTGGACGTCCACCGCCGTCAGGTACCAGGCGTCGACGAAGTCGTCACGCGGTTCCTTCGTGTAGAGGTAGAGCAGCCCGGCGGGGACGGAGACCTTGGGGACGGTGGACGGCGACCGCTCCCTGTTCGTCCAGACGGTCTCGCAGCCGTTCCCGCCCGGCTTCACGTCCACGCGGCTCACCCCGCCCACCGTCGACCCTCCGGGCGGCAGTGCGAAGAAGTTGCGGTAGCCGTAGTTGTTCTCGACGAACAGGCTGTCGCCGTACCCGACGAGCGTGTTGTCCGTCGCGCTCGCGCCGCTGCCGAACACCGGGATCCGGCATACCAGCCGCCCGTCGTCCCGGCGGCGGACGACGATGTGCATGCGGTCGTCGGCGTTGTCGGTGATGGCCACGTGACCGTCACCGAAGAACGTGGGAGTCGTCCCCGAACCCTGGTCGATCTGGCCGGGCTTGCGTCCGCTGCCCCGGTCGTACGGCTGACGCCAGATGACCTCGGGCGTGCCGTTCTCGTCCGCCCGCATCTGGTAGAGCGCGTGGTCGGACACGATCGAAACACCGTCTTCCGCCGTCGCGAACGAGTTCTGGATGCCCTCGCCCGGGAGCCGCGTCGTCCGGACGGCGCCGGAATCGGGTTCGACGGTGCCGATCCGCCCGTTCCGCGTGATCCACCAGATGAGACCGTCCCAGTCGGGCCCGACAGCGGTGATGGGGTCGCATTCGCCCTTCGGCCACGGATTCGTCCACGTGGCGCAGTCGTGCGGGAGGTACCCGCTCAAATCCCAGTCGTCGGTCACCTTGAAGCGCCACCTGCCGTCCGGGCCCTTCTCGTGCGCGAACCGCCGCAGGTGGAACGCCGAGTCCGCGAGGACGGCGCGGTCCTGCGGGTCCAGGTAGTAGTACGCGCCGCCGGAGGTGTCGGTGAACACCTTGTCCAGGCTCAGCGAGAACACCGCCTCCACCGTGGACGGCCGCGGCGGCAGGTCGTACGTGGCGAGGTCCTTCAGCGTCTCCGGATCGATGAGCCGCAGCACGAAGTTCTGCCCCCGCGTGCACTGGGCCACGATCAGGCCCGTGCTGCGGGCGAACGTCACCGTCGAGCACAACCCGGGCAGGCCGCCGCCCTTCGCCTCGTTGAGCACCTCGGGGTCGCGCCCCAGCGGCCCCGTGAACGGGTACGTGTCGGACGCGTAACTGTCGGCGTGCATGGACGAGAGCCCCACCGGCCCCTGGTGCGGATTGGCCGGAACGGGCCGTCCTTCCAGCGGTTCCGGTGTGGCGGGCCCGCCGATGTAGGCCGGGACGAGGCCCCGGCCGGGACCGTCCGGAATCGTGTCCGCCGCCGCCGGGACGGCGGCGCCCGCCATGCCCGCGGACAGGGCGACGGAGAAGAGGGCGGCGAGCAGGGGTCTGCGCATGAGGGCTCCTAGACGGGCGTAGGTGGCCCCGGTCGCGCCCTCCGGGACGATCCACCGCGTAAAGAGGTGATCGTTCCCGGCGTCCGTATGGTTACGATCCGGGCATGGGCGTACAAGCTGTGATCTTCGACTGGGGCGGCACGCTGACCCCGTGGCACGACCTCGAACTGGCCGACATGTGGCGCGCGATCTGCTCCGCCCACCTTCCCCCGGACGACGTCGAGAAGGCCGCCGCCGCGCTCGCCGACGCGGAACTGGAACTCTGGCGCCGCGGCACCGACGAGCACCGCAGTGCCACGCTTGCCGAGGCGTTCGAGCTGGCCGGCGTCGAGCCCACCGAGGCGCTCCTCGACACCCACTTCGAGACGTGGACGCCGCACACCCACACCGATCCCGCCGTTCCCGGCCTGTTCCACGCCCTCCGCGGCCACGGCATCAAGGTCGGCGTCCTGTCCAACACCATCTGGACGCGCGAGTGGCACGAACGCGTCTTCGCCCGCGACGACGTCCTCGGCCTGCTCGACGGCGCCGTCTACTCCAGCGAGATCCCCTGGACCAAGCCGCACGCCAACGCGTTCCGCGCCGCCATGGACGCCGTCGGCGCCACCGACCCCGCCTCCTGCGTCTTCGTCGGCGACCGCCCCTACGACGACATCCACGGCGCCAAATCCGCAGGGCTCCGCGCCGTCCAGATCTGGCACCAGACCACCCACGCCTTCGACCGCCCCGGCCTCACCCCGCCCGACGCCCTGATCCACGACCTCGGAGAACTGCTCCCGCACGTGGAACGCTGGATCTAACCGGCTGGATCTAACCGGGGGGCCTCTGCGCCGTGATCAGGTCTCTTGAGATGGCCTGGTCCACACGGTGGCGGAACCCCTGGTGGGCGCCGGAGTCGTGGACCTGGAGGCCGTTGGACGCGAGGATGTCCGCCAAATCCTCGCGGCGTCCCACGAAGGTGTTCCAGGAGATGCCGATGGCGCCGCCGGGGCGGAGGAGGCGGGCCCATTCGGGGACGGCCCCCGCCAGCAGTTCGACCGGGCTGCGGGACAGTTGCGGCTTGCCCTTGCGGCCCGGCTGCCCGCCCTGGGGGCGGCTGCCGTGCTGGACGCCGTACGGGGCGTCGGTCACGATCAGGTCGAAGGAGGCGGGGCGGAAGAACCGGCCCGCTTCCAGGGAATCGGCGTTGACGACAGTGATCTCCATCGTCTCGCCGCCCTTGTAGAGCTCCTTGGAGGCGCCCAGCGTCACGTGGAGGCGGCGTCCGAGCACGGCCTTCTCGCGGCGGACGGTGGTGATCTCGGCCCGGTGCTTGACGCGGTTGTTCTTCAGCCAGGTCTTGATGAAGGCGGCGTAGGCGTCGAAGTCCTTGCCGTCGATGTCGATTCCGGCCGCGTCCAGCCCGTACATCATGGCCTGGTTGAGGGTGGTGCCGCGGCCGCACATGGGGTCGAGGACGCGGGGGCGGCCGGTGACCAGGTCCATGGGGGAGTCGGTCGCCATCGCGGTGACGTTCAGCAGGAGCTTGGTGAAGTACTCGTTGGTCTTGCCGGAGTACTTCTGGATGGTGAGCAGGTCACTGCCGAACAGGTCGAGGGGCTGGAGCACGACCGGCCGGAGGAGTTCGCCCTCGATCTGGAACAGCGCGTAGAGCGACGACAGGTTCGACAGAAGCCGGATGTCCTGTTCCGTCAGGTCGTCGGCGGAGAACGTGACGTAGGGGACGCCGCCGATCGCCGTCTCCCGGATGTCGCGGACGCGCCCGTCGAGGGCCCGTTCGCTGAACACCGCCAGTTCCGCCTTCACCAGCTCGGCGGCGGCCTGTGCATAGACCCGGTTGTGCGAGGGGGAGACGAGAAGGCCGTACGCGGTCATTTGCGCGACCCTAACAGCCGCGGCCCTGGCAAACGCGGCCCGAACAGCGGAGCCCGCCGGGATCGGCCGTCCCGGCGGGCTCCAGGCCGTACGTTCCCGGTCAGGCCGCCCGGGCGGACCGTGTTCCGCCGCCGGGGTTGTCCGAGGCGGCGGGCAGGGCCCGCTGGGCGGCGGGGAGCTCCGGAGCGGCCGGGGCCTCCGGCGCCGGCAGGTCGGGAAGGTGCCGGGCGGCGGCGGTCAGCAGGTCCTGGACGCTGCTTCTGAGGCTGGCGAGGTCGGCCCGCGCCACATCGGCCTGGGCCTGCGCCCTGCGCGCCTGCCTGCGCGCCGCGTCGCGCTCCGCGGCGAGCCGGGTCAGCTGTTCGTGGTAGGCGGCCCGGAGCTCGTCGAGAGCGCCTCCCTGCGGAGTGGTGGTCATGGACTCCTCCCCCGAGTAATCCCGTCTAATAACGACTAACACGATCAATCGGGCGCTTCGTTCCCCGCGTGCGGAAGATCACTCACCCGGTTCGGGACGGGGCGACAGCGCCGAAGGAGGCAGCCCGGGGAACGCGTCCGACGGCGGCCCGGCGCCGGCCTTGGAGCGCCAGGCGGCCGACCGCGCCGCGGCCCGCTGCGCGCTGTCGGCGGCGAAGGCGCGCAGGTCGGGGGAGGAGACGCCGGCCAGGCCGACGTACGCCGGGACCAGATCGTCCTCCAGGGCGGCCGCGAGCCGGGCGGCGCCGCGCGCCGAGGTGACCTTGACGGGCAGCTCGTAGACGGCGGCGGCGGCGACCGGCTCGCCGGTCAGGATCGAGATCAGCTCGGCGCGCTGGGCACGATGGGCATCCCACACGGACTTCGCGGTCTGCCGGAGCGACCCGCGCAGCTGGGCGCCGAGGACCCCGTACCCGTACACGGCCGCGTGCTCGGCCGCCAGCGCCGTCCGGACCGCCTCGGCGCCGGACTTCGACCGGACGGCCGGAGCCTTGCCCGAGACGCTCATGGAGTGGCCGGCCTCGCAGGCGCCGATGCTGGCCAGCAGCTGGGCCAGCCCCGGATCCGCCTTGGCCGCGTCGTCCCTGCGCGCCTTCGCCGCCCGGTCCTCCGCCGCGCGCAGGGCCGCGAGAGCCTCGCTCCCGGCCGGGACCGGGGTGGCGCTCGGGGGAGGGATGGCGCCGCCCTCGCCGGCCCGGTCGCCCGAGCCGGGCACGTAGTGGCGCTTCAGGACGGCGAGATGCTCGCGATGATGGGCGAGGACGGGGTCGAGGCGCCCGGCCAGTGAGGCGTTCGCGGCCCGCGCCGCCTCGTAGGAGGCGATCAGGTTCTGCTCGGACGCGATCGCGCCGACCAGCGTCGGCACGTCCTTGTGCGGGACGGTCTCGGCGGCACAGCCCGCCGCCCACGGCAGGACGAGCGCGGAGCCGGCCAGCACGGCGCCCCGGCCCAGCAGCGCGCGGCGCGACACGGCGTCCGGCAGGCGCGGGACGGCCTCTGGCAAGGGAGTCTCCTCACCCGATGGTGTGGTGGCGGTGGCCCGCTGTGGTCCCGGTCCCCGGACATGTCCATCAGGCCAGCTCAAGCATTCCATATCCGCCGCGCCGGTGAGCCGTCCGAAAGACCGTTGCGGTCCCCGGCTGTCGATAGTCTTGAGGTGTCAACGGACGAGCGGCGACGCCGCGACCGCAGGCGGAACAACAGAGGGAGGGGCCCATGAGCGTCGAGTCCCACGGCGGCCGCGCTCAAGGGAGGCGCGATCAGAACAGGCGCCCCCAGGGCCGGAGCGACCAGGGCGGGCGCGATCACGCCTCGGCGCGCCCGGGGCGTGACGCCGCCATGGCCGAGCTGAGCCGGCTGCTCACGCCGGCGGTGAACGAGGCGGGCTTCGACCTGGAGGAGGTCGACGTGCGGCCCGCGGGCCGCCGCCGCCTCGTCAGGATCGTGGTGGACGGTGACGGCGGGGTCGGCCTCGACGACATCACCCGGCTGAGCGAGACGGCCTCCGGGCTGCTCGACGGGTCCGACGTCATGGGGGCCTCGCCATACGTGCTGGAGGTGACCTCACCCGGCGTCGACCGTCCCCTCACCGAGCCGCGGCACTGGCGCCGTGCCGTCGGCCGGCTGGTCGTCGCCCCGTTGACGGAGGGAGGCCAGATCGAGGGCCGCGTGGTGGCGGCCGATGACGAGGCCGTCGAGATCGACGTCGTCCAGAAGCGCCGGAGCAAGGGAGCCGGGCCCAAGGGCGGCGGCAAGTCCGCTGGGCCGAAAACCGCCGGGTCGAAGGGCGCCGGGTCGAAGGCCGCCGGGCCGGAGACGGTGCGGCGCCGGTTCGGCCTCGGCGAGCTGGGGCGCGGCCGTGTGCAGGTGGAGTTCAAACCCGCCGCGCCGGCCGAGGGAACGCGTTCTCCGGCTGAGCCGGACTAGAGGGGGGAACCTCGTGGACATCGACATGACCGCCCTTCGGGGCCTGGAGAGCGAGAAGGACATCTCGCTGGAGGTGGCCGTCAAGGCCATCGAGGACGCCTTGCTGATCGCCTACCACCGGACGGAGGGCGCGGCCCCCAAGGCGCGCGTCGAGCTGGACCGGCAGAGCGGGCACGTCACGGTCTGGGCCGCCGAGACCGACGAGGAGGGCAACGCACTCAGGGAGTATGACGACACCCCGACCGGTTTCGGGCGCATCGCGGCGACCACCGCCAAGCAGGTCATCCTGCAGCGCCTGCGGGACGCCGAGGACGAGCTCACCTTCGGCGAGTACGCCGGACGTGAGGGCGACATCGTCAGCGGCATCATCCAGCAGGGCAAGGACCCGCGGAACGTGCTGGTCGACCTCGGCAAGATCGAGGCCGTCCTGCCGCCGCAGGAGCAGGTGCCCGGTGAGCACTACGACCACGGTGAGCGGCTGCGCGCCTACGTGGTGCAGGTCCGCAAGGGCCACCGCGGGCCGTCGATCCAGCTGTCGCGGACGCATCCGAACCTCGTCCGCAAGCTGTTCGCGCTGGAGGTCCCGGAGATCGCCGACGGGACGGTGGAGATCGCGGCGATCGCCCGCGAGGCCGGCCACCGCACCAAGATCGCGGTGCGCTCGCGCAAGGCCGGGGTGAACGCCAAGGGCGCGTGCATCGGCCCGCTCGGCAGCCGGGTCCGCAACGTGATGGCCGAGCTGCACGGCGAGAAGATCGATATCGTGGACTGGTCCGAGGATCCCGCGGAGTTCGTCGGGAATGCCCTGTCGCCCGCGCGGGTTTCCTCTGTCGAGGTGGTCGACGCGGACGCCCGGGTCGCCCGGGTGATCGTGCCCGACTACCAGCTGTCGCTCGCGATCGGCAAGGAAGGCCAGAACGCCCGGCTCGCCGCGCGGCTGACCGGCTGGCGGATCGACATCCGGTCCGACACCGAGCCGGAGCAGACGGCCGCGAAGGCCGCCGAGACGGGCGAAACGGGACCTTCTTCCCCGGAGGCGCATGCGACCGGCCCCGCCGACGCGTCGGCGCGGTAGACTCATGAAACGTGGCCGGGCGGCTCCTATGCGCATGTGTGTGGGCTGCCGGGTTCGCACGGCCAAGTCCGACTTGCTGCGCCTGGTGGTGGTCGAGGGCGTCATCGTCCCCGACCCCCGTGGGCGGCTGCCGGGACGGGGTGCGCATCTGCACCCCGATCCGGCGTGCCTCGAGCTCGCAGAACGGCGTCGGGCGTTCCCGAGGGCGTTCCGCGTCCCGGGGCCGCTCGACGCCGGTGCGCTGCGAGCGAGGCTTGCGGCCCGCGCCGCGCGGCAGCAGGATGGCCAACTGGTAAGCGACGTCTAGTCGGAAGCAGGTCGAGATTGCTATGAGCGCTCGATGAGCACGCCGCGATGAGTACGGCAAGTTAGCGACGGTCCGGAGGCCGCACCCCCGGACCGAGTAGGGAGTGCAGTGGCCAAGGTCCGGGTTTATGAACTCGCCAAGGAGTTCGGTGTAGAGAGCAAGGTCGTCATGGCCAAGCTCCAGGAAATGGGCGAGTTCGTACGGTCGGCGTCCTCCACGATTGAGGCGCCGGTCGTTCGTAGGCTGACAGAAGCCTTCTCCAATTCTTCTTCCCCCAAGCAGGGGGACAAGCGCGCGGCGCCGAAGCGATCTTCGGCTCCGCGCCCCGCCGCGCCACGCCCGGGTCCGCCCGGCGGCGGCGCAGCCGATTCCCAGGGTGGACGCCCGCAGGCCCCGAGGCCCGCGGCGCCGCGCCCGTCCACGCCCAAGCCCAGCCCGGCCGCGCCGGGCGGCCAGGGCGGGCCGGGCGGCGCCCCGAAGCCGGGCCCGCGCACGCCGGTCCCGCCGGCGCCGGGCACCCCGGTGGACGCGCCCGCGGCGCAGGGCCCGAGCGCCCCGCCCGCGGCCGGTCCCGCCGGTCCCGGCGGTGTCGCCGAAGGTACCGGCAGCCGCGCGCCGGGCGGCCCGAAGCCGGGTCCCCGCGCGCCCAAGCCGGGCCCGCGTCCCGCCCCCCGCCAGGGCGGCGGAGGCGGCGGCCGTGGCCCCGGCGGCCCGCGTCCGGGCAACAACCCGTTCAGCTCGACCAACACCGGCATGGGCCAGTCGCCCAAGCCGGGCCCGCGTCCCGGCCCGCGTCCGGGTGCCGAGCGTCCCGACCGCGGTGACCGTCCCGGCGGCGACCGCGCCGGCGGGCCGCGTCCCGGCGGCGGCCGTCCCGGTCCCGGCCCCGGTCCCGGCGGCCCCCGTCCGAGCCCCGGCGGCAGCATGCCGCCCCGGCCGGGCGGTCCGCGTCCGAGCCCGATGAACATGCCGTCCTCGCGGCCCGCGGCGCCTGGGCGCGGCGGTCCCGGTGGCGGCGGCGGTGGCCGTGGTCCCGGCGGCGGCGGGCGTGGTCCCGGTGGCGGCGGCCGCGGTCCGGGCGGCGGCGGCCGTCCCGGTGGCGGCGGCGGCTTCGGCGGCCCCCGCGCGGGTGCCGGCGGACGGCCGGGCGGCGGCTTCGGTCCCCGTCCCGGTGGCGGCGGCCGCGGCCGCGGCGGCACGCAGGGCGCGTTCGGCCGGCCCGGCGGACGTCCCGCGCGCGGCCGCAAGTCGAAGCGGGCGCGTCGTCAAGAGTTCGAGAACATGCAGGCGCCCGCCGTCGGCGGTGTCTCGGCTCCGCGCGGCCACGGCAAGACCATCCGGCTGCCGCAGGGCGCGTCCCTGACCGACTTCGCCGAGAAGATCGGCGCCAACCCGGCGTCGCTCGTGGCGATCATGATGCACCTCGGCAAGATGGTCACCGCGACCCAGTCCGTCGACCCCGACGACCTGCAGGCGCTCGGGCTGGAGCTGGACTTCGACGTCCAGGTCGTCAGCCCCGAGGACGAGGACCGCGAGCTCCTCGAGTCGTTCGACATCGAGTACGGCGAGGACGAGGGCGGCGAGGAGTACCTCCAGTCCCGTCCGCCGGTGGTCACCGTCATGGGCCACGTCGACCACGGCAAGACCAAGCTGCTGGACGCCGTCCGGCACGCCAACGTGCAGGCGGGCGAGGCCGGCGGCATCACCCAGCACATCGGCGCCTACCAGGTCGAGACCGTGGTCGACGGCGAGGACCGCAAGATCACCTTCATCGACACCCCGGGTCACGAGGCGTTCAGCGCCATGCGGGCCCGCGGTGCCGACACCACCGACCTGGTGGTGCTGGTGGTCGCCGCGGACGACGGCGTCAAGCCGCAGACCACGGAGGCGATCGACCACGCCACCGCGGCCGGGGTCCCGATCGTCGTCGCGGTCAACAAGATCGACGTCGAGGGCGCTGACCCGAACCGCGTCCGGGCCCAGCTGACCGAGTACGGCCTCGTGGCCGAGGAGTTCGGCGGCTCGACCCAGTTCGTGGACGTGTCGGCCAAGCAGCGCGACAACATCGACGGGCTGCTGGAGGCGATCGTCCTGACCGCCGACGCCGAGCTCGACCTGAAGGCCAACCCCGAGATGCCCGCCCAGGGCTCGGCCATCGAGGCCCACCTGGACAAGGGCCGGGGCGCCGTGGCGACCGTGCTGGTGCAGCGCGGCACGCTGCGGGTCGGCGACTCGATCGTCTGCGGTGTGGCCAACGGCCGCGTCCGGGCGATGCTCGACGAGAACGGGAACAACGTCGAGGAGGCGGGCCCGTCCCGTCCGGTGATGGTGCTCGGCCTCGCGGCCGTGCCCGGCGCGGGCGACAACTTCCTGGTCGTCGACGACGACCGGGTCGCCCGGCAGATCGCCGACAAGCGGGTGGCGCGCAAGCGCAACGCCGAACTGCTCAAGAGCCGCAAGAGCAGCTCCCTCGAAGAGCTGTTCAAGGACCTCGAGCGCGGAGAGCGCGACGAGCTGCTGCTCATCCTCAAGGGTGACGTGTCCGGTTCGGTCGAGGCGCTGGAGGACTCGCTGCTCAAGATCGACGTGGGCGACGAGGTCAACCTGCGGATCATCCGCCGCGGCGTCGGCGCGATCACGCAGAACGACGTCAACCTCTCGGTGGCGTCCGAGGGTGCGGTCATCATCGGCTTCAACGTGCGGCCCGAGCGCAACGCGCAGGAACTGGCCGACCGCGAAGGCGTGGACATCCGGTACTACTCGGTCATCTACCAGGCGATCGACGAGATCGAGGCGGCCCTCAAGGGCATGCTCAAGCCGGAGTTCGAGGAGGCCCAGCTCGGCACCGCGGAGATCCGCGAGATCTTCAAGGTGCCGCGGATCGGCAGCGTCGCCGGCTCGATGGTCACCTCGGGGATCATCCAGCGCAACGCCAAGGCCCGCATCGTCCGCGACGGCGTCGTGGTCGCCGACAACCTCACGGTGTCGTCGCTGCGCCGCTTCAAGGACGACGCGACCGAGGTCCGCGAGGGCTTCGAGTGCGGTATCGGCGTCGGGTACAACGACATCAAGCTCGGCGACGTCATCGAGTGCTTCGAGATGCGGGAGAAGCCCCGCATCTGAGGCACGTGCTCGAGCGGCGTGCACGTCCGCGCGGTCCCGGTTCCGCCGGGGCCGCGCGGACGGCCGGCTCGACGCCGTCCGGGCTCGCCCGGGCCGCCGAGCCGGCGATGTGATCGTTTAATCAGGTGACATGACGCCAGGCGGATCTTCTAGCCTGGCGTCTGTCATGTCCGGCCCCGTCCGCGACGCCCGGTCCGTCCGGCCGTGCGCGGCGGTCGCGGACCGGGAACACGGCGGGTGACCACCGTCGTTTCATCTTCTGAGGATCCCGAGGTGATCGACCAGGTGTACGTGGGTGCGCTGAAGCTGGACCTGCTGCTGGGGGACGTCCGCTCGCTGAAACAGAAGCGGTCGATCCTGCGGCCCATCATCGCCGAGGTGCAGAAGCACTTCCCGGCGGTGGCCGTCGCCGAGACCGGCGACAACGACCTGCATCGCAGGGCGGAGATCGGGGTGGCGGTGGTGTCGGGCACCGCGGCCAACTGCACCCAGGTGCTCGACCGGTGCGAACGGCTGGTTGCCGGGCGCCCGGAGATCGAGCTGCTGTCCGCGCGGCAGCGGCTTTTCCATGATGAGGACTGAGGGCGCGGTCTTCCCCGCACAATGAGAAGTGCGGGGTCAGTCCTCACGTAGACCATAGAAAGGGAGTGCGATCATGGTGGACGCAGCTCGGGCGCGTAAGCTCGCCGACCGCATCCAGCAGATCGTGGCCGAGATGCTGGAGAGGCGGATCAAGGATCCGCGGCTCGGCTTCGTGACCGTGACGGACACCCGCATCACCAACGATCTGCGCGACGCGACCGTCTACTACACGGTGTACGGGTCGGACGGCGAGCGCGCCGAGACGGCCGCCGCGCTGGAGAGCGCCAAGGGCGTCATCAGGTCGGAGGTGGGCAAGCAGACCGGTGTCCGGCACACGCCCAGCATCACCTTCGTCATGGACTCCCTGATGGAGAACGTCGCGCACATCGACGACCTGCTCGCCAAGGCCCGCGCCAGGGACGCCGAGGTCGCGAGGGCGGCCCAGGGCGCGTCCCCGGCGGGTGACGCCAACCCCTACCGCGAGGCCGAGGCCGAGGCCGGCGACGACGACGTCGCTGGCGAGGACGTGGACGGCGCGGACTTCGGCGGGCACGACGCCGCGGGGGACGGTGAGGACGGCCGTTCCGGACGCCCGTCATCGTGAGCGGGCCGGAGAGGCGTGCGGAGGCGCCCGGCGCCGGGCGGCCGGAGGAGTGCCTGCTGCATGACGTGGACGGGCATTCCGCGAGCGGCCACGACATCGTGCCGCGCGGCGGGGGTGCCGTGCGCGGCGGTGGACCGGCCGCCCCCGCCCCGCCGGACGGCTCGGCGGGCGGGCTGGAGTGGGACCGGGCGGTCGAGCTGATCCAGGAGGCCGGGGAGGTCTGCCTCGCCTGCCACATCGCCCCGGACGGAGACGCGCTCGGCTCCATGCTGGCGCTGGCGCAGGCACTGCGCACACTCGGCAAGCGCTGCCTGGCGTCGTTCGGTGAGCCGTTCACGGTGCCGGAGATCCTGCGGTTCCTGCCGGGCCAGGAGATGCTGGTCGAGCCCGCCCGGATGCCCGCGGCCCCCGACCTGATGATCTCGCTGGACGCGGCCGGGCAGGCGCGGCTCGGCTCCCTCGCCGAACCCGCCGGACGGGCCGGTGCGCTGATCGTGGTCGACCACCACGCGTCCAACACCGGGTTCGGCGGGGTGCGGCTGGTCGACCCGGACGCCGCCGCCACGGCGGTGCTGGTCGAGGAGCTGATCCGCAGGCTCGGCGTCGAACTGGACCGCGACATCGCCCAGGGCCTGTACGCGGGTCTCGCCAGCGACACCGGCTCGTTCAAGTACCCGTGCACGACCGCCGAGGTCCATGACCTGGCGGGACGGCTGCTGACGGCGGGCGTCCGGCCGGAGGCGGTGAGCCGGGAGCTGTGGGACCGGGCGCCGTTCGGGTACCTGCAGGTCCTCGCGGGCGCGCTGGCGCGGGCCCGGCTGGAACGCGACGCCGCCGGCGGCCGCGGCCTGGTCTGGACGACGATCGCGCGCTCGGACCGCGATGCCCGCGACGTCCACTACGACCAGCTCGAAGGCGTCATCGACCAGCTCAGGCGCACCGACGAGGCCGAGGTCGCGGTCGTGTGCAAGGAGAACGACGGCGGCGAGTGGTACGTCTCCACCCGCTCGAAGGGCTCGGTCGACGTCGGCCGTGCCTGCGTCGAGCTCGGCGGGGGCGGGCACCGCACCGCCGCCGCGTTCACCATGGGCGGGGAGCCCGCCTGCATCATCGACCGGTTGCGCGCCGCGCTGCGCGTCCCCGGCGAACACGACGACTGATCTTTCGGAGCGAGCGTGGACAACTCGGACAACTCGGGGCTCGTCATCGTGGACAAGCCGGCCGGCTGGACGTCGCACGACGTGGTCGGCCGGATGCGGCGGCTGGCGGGGACACGGCGCGTCGGGCACGCGGGCACGCTGGACCCGATGGCGACCGGCGTCCTGGTCCTCGGGGTCGGCAAGGCCACCCGCCTGCTCGGGCATCTGGCGCTGACCGAGAAGGGCTACGACGCCACGATCCGGCTGGGCGAGTCGACCAACACCGACGACGCCGAGGGCGAGATCACCGCGTCGGCGTCCGCCGCGGGGGTCGCCGACGAGGCGCTGCGCGCGGGGATCGCGGCGCTGACCGGGCCGATCCGGCAGGTTCCGCCGCAGGTGAGCGCGATCAAGGTGAACGGGGAGCGGGCGTACAAGATGGCCCGCAAGGGCGAGGAGGTCGCACTCGCCGACCGCCCGGTGACCGTGCACGCCTTCACCGTCAGCGGCGTCCGGCGGCACGGTGAGGTGATCGATGTGGACGCGTCGATCTCCTGCTCGTCCGGTACCTACATCCGTGCGCTGGCGCGGGATCTCGGCGCGTCCCTCGGCTGCGGGGGCCATCTGACGGCGCTGCGCCGCACCCGTGTCGGGCCTTACGATCTCGCCATGGCGCGGACACTGGACCGGCTCGCCGAGAAGCTGGAGATCCTGCCGATGGGCGAGGCCGTCGCGGCCGTGTTCCCGCGGCGGGACGTGTCGGACGACGACGCCCGCAAGGTCGCGCATGGCGGGCGCCTCCCGGCGGCGGGATTGGGGCCGGGCCCGGTGGGCGTTTTCGGGCCCGACGGGTCGCTGCTGGCGCTGGTCGAGGAGAAAGGGCAGGTCGCCAAGCCCATCGCCGTTTTCGTGTCCTGACTTCCGATGGCCTGGACTGGACACGACGGGCGTCCGTGGCGAGCATCACCAGTTGTAGGCGGTGCGGCCGAACCTACGGACGCGTAACCTACGTAGCCGTAGGTTCCTTGGGTAGGAGGTGTCCGTGACCACTGTGAACGATCATCCCCCGGTGTCGTCCCCCACCCGTCCGCGGCTGCGCGGCTGGCTGCACGTCGGCGCGTTCCCCGCGGTGCTGGTCGCCGGGCTCGTGCTCGTCGCGCTCGGCCCGACCGTGCAGGCGCGGCTCGCGTCGGCGGTATACGTGGCGACATCGGCGATGCTGTTCGGGATCTCGGGGACCTACCACCGGCAGACCTCGCACCGGCTGATCGAGATCCTCCGCCGCTTCGACCACGCCAACATCTATCTGATCATCGCCGGGACGTACACGCCGTTCGCCGTGCTCGCGCTTGACGGCGGCGTGCGCGTCGCCGTCCTGGTCACCGTGTGGACGGGTGCCCTCGCCGGCGTCCTCTTCCGCACCATGTGGATCGGCGCGCCACGCGCGCTCTACGTGACCCTCTACATCGTTCTCGGCTGGGTGGCGGTGTTCTTCCTGCCGCAGTTCCTGTCCGGTGCCGGCCTGGCCGCCTGCCTCATGGTCGCGGTCGGCGGAATCTGCTACAGCGCCGGGGGAGTGGTGTACGGACTGCGCCGCCCCAACCCCTCCCCGCGCTGGTTCGGCTTCCACGAGGTCTTCCACGCCTGTACCCTCGCCGCCTACATCCTGCAGTACATCGCGGTGTCGTTCGTCGTCTACCAGTCCGGCTGACGGGTGCGGTGCCGGTCAACCCCCCTGGGTGCGACGCCCCCCGCACCCGCATGGCACTCTTAGGACGACAGCAACCGGGCAGGCACGTCCTACGCAGGGAGAGAATGGTGCGGCGCTGGAATGGCCTCGACGAGGTTCCCGCAGACTGGGGCCGTTCAGTGATCACGATCGGTGTCTTCGACGGTGTGCACCGCGGCCACCAGCGGATCGTCGGCGCCGCGGCCCAGGAGGCCCGCCGCCGCGGCCTGCGCTCGGTCGTCATCACCTTCGACCCGCACCCGGACGAGGTCGTCCGGCCCGGCACCCATCCGCCGCTGCTCGCCGGCACCAAGCGCCGCATCGAGCTGCTGGAGGGCCTCGGGACCGACGCGGTCGTGGTCGTGCCGTTCACGCTGGAGCTGTCGAAGGTGGCGCCGGACGAGTTCGTCCAGTCCGTCCTGGTGGACCGGCTCCACGCGGCCCACGTCATCGTCGGCGAGGACTTCCGGTTCGGGCACAAGGCCAAGGGCGACGTCGCGCTGCTGCGCGAGCTCGGCGAGAAGTACGACTTCACCGCCGAGGGCGTGCCGCTGGTGGCCGACGGCGGGACGATCTCGTCCACCCACATCCGCGGGCGGCTCGACGCGGGCGAGGTCGACGCGGCGGCGCGGGCGCTCGGCCGGCCGCACCGCGTCGAGGGCATCGTCGTGCGCGGTCACCAGCGAGGCCGCGCGCTCGGCTTCCCCACCGCGAATCTGGAGACGCTGCCGCACACCGCGATCCCCGCCGACGGCGTCTACGGCGGCCGGCTGGTCTGCGACTCCGAGCGCTACCCGGGCTTCAGCTGGCCGGCCGCGATCTCCATCGGCACCAACCCGACGTTCGAGGGCGCGGGGGAGCGGACGGTCGAGGCCTACGCGCTGGACCGTGACGATCTGGAACTCTACGGCGAGCACATGGCCGTCGACTTCACCGCCCGCGTCCGTGACACGCTGAAGTTCGACTCCGTCGAGGCCCTGGTCGACCGGATGCACCGGGACGTGGACAAGATCCGCGAGATCACGTCCTAGCCCAGGGAAACCTCAGCCGTCACGCGGGCGCGCCACCTGACCGGTGGGGCGAAGCCGAAGGCGAGCCCCACCGGGAAGATCGCGAAGCGCTTCGCGCCCGCACGAGACCGGTCAGGGTGCGAGCCGCCAGGCGAGCACCCTGGGCCGGGCTTGCAGCCAACATGGTACGGTGAATAGTCGCCGGGAAGGGCCCCGGCGCGGCTGGCTGCACCCTCATGCGGCCCGCCAATCTCTAGAGCACGCACCATGCGGACCCGTGCGCCCTCCGGGCCCCGGATCTGCGGGTGTCGATTCCATCGAAGGAGCCACGTGTCGCTCGACACCGCCACGAAGAACCAGATCATCGCCGAGTACGCGACCACTGAGGGTGACACCGGATCCCCGGAGGTCCAGGTCGCGCTGCTGACGCGCCGCATCAACGATCTGACGGAGCACCTCAAGGAGCACAAGCACGACCACCACAGCCGCCGCGGCCTCCTGCTGCTGGTCGGCCGTCGTCGCCGGCTCCTGAAGTACCTGAGCAACAAGGACATCAACCGCTACCGGCAGCTGATCGAGCGACTCGGCCTGCGCCGCTAGGACGGTGAGGGAGTGGCCCGCCGGGCCACTCCCTTCGTTTATGACCGGCGGGCCCGCCACGGGCCGCCGGCCATGCCGGGGCCCGGCCGGACGGGCCGGCCGCCGGCACCAGGCCGCCCCGGCCCCGAGGCCGCGGGCGGGCCACAACTGCAGACAAGCCTCGCGGACACCGCTGGTGCGGGCCGGTCCTCGGTAGTGGCTTCCGGATCCGTTCCGCCGCATCGGCGAGATCTCGATCCGGGTGCTTCGATCGAAGACCGGCAGCGTGCAAGACCACGGGAAACGGCCGCGAGGACCGACATTGGAACCCTGAGGAGGTTTCCCGTGACAGAAGCCGTGCGCATCGATGGTGCGCAGAGCACCGAGGCCGTGATCGACAACGGCACGTTCGGTACCCGCACCATCCGCTTCGAGACGGGCCGGCTGGCCCGCCAGGCCGGCGGCTCGGCCGTCGCCTACCTCGACGACGACACGATGGTGCTGTCGGCGACGACCGCGTCCAAGAAGCCCAAGGAGAACCTGGACTTCTTCCCGCTGACCGTCGACGTCGAGGAGCGGATGTACGCGGCCGGGCGCATCCCCGGCTCGTTCTTCCGCCGGGAGGGGCGTCCGTCCGAGGACGCGATCCTGACCTGCCGGCTGATCGACCGGCCGCTGCGCCCGTCGTTCACCAAGGGCCTGCGCAACGAGATCCAGGTCGTCGAGACGATCATGGCCCTGCACCCCGACCACCTGTACGACGTGGTGGCGATCAACGCCGCCTCGCTGTCCACGCAGCTGGCCGGCCTGCCGTTCTCCGGCCCGATCGGCGGCGTCCGCGTGGCGCTGATCGAGGGACAGTGGGTCGGCTTCCCGACCCACCCCGAGCTGGAGCGCGCCACCTTCGACATGGTGGTCGCCGGGCGGGTCCTCGAGGACGGCGACGTCGCGATCATGATGGTCGAGGCGGAGTCCACCCGCGACACCCTGAAGCTCGTCGGTGAGGGCGCGACCGCGCCGACCGAGGAGACCGTCGCGGAGGGCCTGGAGGCGGCCAAGCCGTTCATCAAGGTCCTGTGCAAGGCGCAGAGCGACCTCGCCGCCGTCGCCGCCAAGGAGACGGCCGAGTACCCGATCTTCCTGGACTACCAGGACGACGTGCTCGCCGCCGTCACCGACGCCGTCAGCGGCGACCTGGCGCAGGCGCTGACGATCGCCGGCAAGCAGGAGCGCGAGACCCGGTTGGACGAGATCAAGGCCGCCGCCGCGGACAAGCTGGCCGAGACGTTCGAGGGACGCGAGAAGGAGATCTCGGCCGCGTACCGCGCCGTCACCAAGAAGCTGATCCGCGAGCGGGTCGTCCGCGACGGGCTCCGCATCGACGGCCGCGGGCTGAAGGACATCCGCCAGCTGACCGCCGAGGCGCACGTCGTCCCGCGCGTGCACGGCTCGGCGCTGTTCGAGCGCGGCGAGACCCAGATCCTCGGCGTGACGACGCTGAACATGCTCCGCATGGAGCAGATGATCGACACGCTGAACCCCGAGCGCACCAAGCGCTACATGCACAACTACAACTTCCCGCCGTACTCCACCGGTGAGACCGGCCGGGTCGGCTCGCCCAAGCGCCGCGAGATCGGGCACGGCGCGCTCGCCGAGCGCGCCATCCTCCCGGTGCTGCCGACCCGCGAGGAGTTCCCGTACGCGATCCGGCAGGTGTCGGAGGCAGTCGGGTCCAACGGGTCCACCTCGATGGGCTCGGTCTGCGCGTCCACCATGTCGCTGCTGGACGCGGGCGTCCCGCTCAAGCAGATGGTGGCGGGCATCGCGATGGGCCTGATCAACGAGGGCGACGAGTACGTCACCCTCACCGACATCCTCGGCGCCGAGGACGCGTTCGGCGACATGGACTTCAAGGTCGCCGGCACCCGTGACCTCATCACCGCGCTGCAGCTGGACACCAAGCTCGACGGCATCCCCGCCTCGGTGCTGGCGGCCGCGCTGAAGCAGGCCAAGGGCGCCCGGCTGGCGATCCTGGACGTGATGCAGGAGGCCATCGAGGCGCCCGCCGAGATGAGCCCGAACGCGCCGCGGATCATCACCATCAAGGTCCCGGTCGACAAGATCGGCGAGGTCATCGGCCCCAAGGGCAAGATGATCAACTCGATCCAGGACGACACCGGCGCCGACATCACCATCGAGGACGACGGCACCATCTACGTCGGCGCCACCGACGGCCCGTCCGCCGAGGCCGCGCGGCAGGCGATCAACTCGATCGCCAACCCGCACATGCCGGAGGTCGGCGAGCGGTTCCTCGGCACCGTCGTCAAGACGACCACGTTCGGCGCGTTCGTGTCGCTGCTGCCCGGCAAGGACGGCCTGCTGCACGTCTCGCAGATCCGCAAGCTGCACGGCGGCGCGCGGATCGAGAACGTCGAGGACGTGATGGGCGTCGGCGAGAAGATCCAGGTGGAGGTCACCGAGATCGACCAGCGCGGCAAGCTGTCGCTGGTGCCGGTCGAGGTGGTCGAGCGCGAGGCCGACAACAGCGGTCCGGGCGACGGCGGCGCCGCGCCGGACGCGTCCGCCGAGTCCTCGGACGGCGACGACGGTGAGCGCCGGGAGCGGCGCGACGACGGTGAGCGCCGCCCGCGCCGCCGCCGCACCCGCCGCGGCGACGACTCCGGTCAGCGCAACTCCTGACCCTCGGCTATGACCGGCCGGCCCGCCCGCGGAGGGCGGGCCGGCCGGCCGCTCTCCAACCACGGAATGTGAGCGACACGTGACCCTGCCGGCGAGGGCGCAGGAGCCCGGCACCACCACCACGATCCACACCGAGGGCGCCGGAGCGGTACGCCGCACCGTCCTGCCCGGGGGGCTGCGCATCATCACGGAGGCGCTGCCGACCGTGCGGTCCGCCGCGTTCGGCATCTGGTCGGCGGTCGGCTCCCGCGACGAGGCGCGCGCCGACGCCGGCGCGAGCCACTACCTGGAGCACGTGCTGTTCAAGGGCACGCGGCGGCGGTCGGCGCTGGAGATCTCCGCGGCGGTCGACGCGGTCGGCGGCGACCTCAACGCGTTCACCGCCAAGGAGTACACCTGCTACTACGCGCGGGTCCTGGACTCCGACCTCCCCCTCGCCGTCGACGTGGTGTCCGACATGGTCGCGGCGTCGGTGAACCGCCCCGAGGACGTCGAGGCCGAGCGCGGCGTGATCCTCGAAGAGATCCACATGCGCGACGACGACCCCGGCGACCTGATCCACGACGAGTTCGCCACCGCGCTGTACGGCGACACCCCGCTCGGACGTCCCATCCTCGGCACCGAGGACTCGATCAACACGCTGTCCCGGGACCGGATCCACGGCTACTACCGGGAGCACTACGTCCCGTCCAACCTGGTGGTTTCGGTGGCGGGCAACATCGACCACGACGAGGTCGTCCGGCTGGTGTCCCGCGCGTTCGAGGGGTATCTGACCGGCGACGCCGCGCCCGCCGCGCCGCGCCTGGACGGTGCGCCCGCGCCCATGGACCCGCGCAGCGTCGTGATCGACAAGGACACCGAGCAGGCCCACATCATCCTCGGCGGCGCCGGCGTGTCCCGTACCGACGACCGCCGATTCGCGCTCGGCGTGCTGAACGCGGCGCTCGGCGGCGGCATGTCGTCCCGGCTGTTCCAGGAGATCCGCGAGAAGCGCGGCCTGGCGTACTCGGTGTACAGCTACACCGCCCAGTACGCCGACTCGGGCATCTTCGGCGTCTACGCGGGCTGCCAGCCCGCCAAGGCCGAGGAGGTCCTGTCGATCTGCCGCGACGAGGTCGGCAAGGCCGCGGCCGAGTGCCTCACCGAAGAGGAGCTGGAGCGCGGCAAGGGGCAGCTGCGCGGCGCGATGGTCCTCGGCCTGGAGGACACAGGTTCCCGCATGAGCCGCATCGGCAAGAGCGAGCTGGTCTACGAGTCGCTGCTGGCGGTGGACGAGGTACTGGCCCGCATCGAGGCCGTCACGCTGGACGACGTCCGCGAGGTCGCCCGCGAAGTCCTCGCCGGCCCGCAGGCGCTCACCGTGATCGGCCCGGTGGGGGACCGCGACTTCACCGCCTGAGCCGTTCCGCCGCCCGAATCGTTACGCCGCATCGATCGCCAAACCGCCGCACTTCAGGTAGACCTTCGCAGGTGAAGATCCTTATCAGGCTTGTCATCTGCGCGATCGCCCTGTGGGTGGCCGAGGCCGTCCTGGACGGCATCGAGCTGACCGCCGGCGGCACGGCTGAGCGGGTGCTGACGCTACTCGCGGTCGCGGCCATCTTCGGCGTCGTCAACGCCGTCCTCAAGCCGCTCATCAAGGTACTGGGCTGCGCGTTCTACGTCCTGACCCTCGGCCTGTTCGCGCTGGTGGTGAACGCGGGCCTGCTCATGCTGACGAGCTGGGTGGCGGGGGAACTGGACCTGCCGTTCCACGTCGACTGGTTCTGGCCGGCGTTCTGGGGCGCGATCATCGTCGGCGTCGTCAGCTGGCTGCTCAACCTGTTCGTCTCGGACGACGACTGAGACCCGGTCTTGTCGAGCGGACTGAGGTCCGTTAATCTCCGGAGAAGTAACCGGACTCTAGTCCGCATGCTTCTCCGAGAGGACCCCCATGTCACGCCTGCTGCACATCTCCGCGTCCCCCCGAGGCGCCGCCTCCGAGTCACTGGCGATCGCGGAAACGTTCGCGGACGCCTACCGCGAGACCTACGGCGACGTCATCGACCACTACGACCTCTGGGACGGCACCCTCCCCGCGTTCGGCCCGGCGGGAGCCGGCGCGAAGATGACGGTGTTCGCGGGCGACGACCCGGCGGGGGAGCAGGCCGCCGCCTGGGAGGCCGCGCGGGCCGTCTTCGAGCGCTTCGACTCCTACGACCGCTACCTGTTCAGCGTCCCCATGTGGAATGCCGGCGTCCCCTACATCCTCAAGCAGTTCATCGACGTGGTCTCCCAGCCCGGGTGGGTCTTCTCCTTCGACCCGGACGGCGGCTACACCGGCCTCCTGCGCGGCAAGAAGGCCGCCGTCGTCTACACCAGCGCCGTCTACGGCGAGGGCCGCCCGCCCGCGTTCGGTACCGACCACCAGGCGCCTTTCCTGGACGGCTGGCTCCGCTGGGCCGGGGTCACCGACCTCAGCACCGTCACGTTCCGCCCCAACCTCGCCACCGCCGACGCGGAGACGGACCGCCGGACCGCGCACGCCGACGCACGCGAGCTGGGCAAGCGCTTCTGACGATAGGCTCGGGCGGGACGCCAACCGGGAGGAACACGTGATCAAGGTCGGGGTGCTGGGGTCGCGGGGCCGCATGGGCGCCGAGGTGTGCCGCGCGGTGCAGGGGGCCGGCGACACGGAACTCGTCGCCGCCGTCGACCAGGGCGACGCGCTCGACGCGCTGGCCGCCGCCGAGGTCGTCGTCGACTTCACCCACCCCGGCGTCGTCATGGACAACCTCAAATGGTGCGTCGAGCACGGCCTGCACGCCGTCGTCGGCACCACCGGCTTCCACCCGTCCCGCCTCGACACCGTGCGTTCCTGGCTGACCGACGACTCGGCCGGGAACGTCGTCATCGCCCCGAACTTCGGCATCGGCGCCGTCCTGATGATGCACTTCGCGCAGAAGGCCGCCCCGTTCTTCGAGTCCGTAGAGATCGTCGAGACCCACCACCCGAACAAGGCCGACGCCCCGTCCGGCACCGCCTACCGCACCGCCGAGCTGGTGTCCGCCGCCCGCGCCGAGGCCGGCGTCACCGGATCCCCGGACGCCACGACCTCCGAGGTCGACGGCGCCCGCGGCGCCGACGTGGACGGCGTCCGCGTGCACGCCGTCCGTCTCTCCGGCGCCATCGCCCACCAGGAGGTCGTCCTCGGCGGCCACGGCGAGATCTTCACGATCCGGCACGACTCGATGGACCGCGAGTCGTTCATGCCGGGCGTCCTGCTCGCCGTCCGCAAGGTCCCGGAACTCGACCGCCTCACGCTCGGCATCGAGACCCTCCTCGGCCTCTGATGGACTTCGCCGGCGACCCCTGGGACTACCTCGCCGCCTCCGAGGCGATCGACATCGAGCACCCGCTCGTCCAGTCGATCGCCGCGGAACTGCGCACCGGCGACGACATCGCCTACGCCCACGCGGCCTTCGATCACGTCCGCGACGAGGTCGCCCACTCCATGGACGCCGGTGACACCCGCGTCCCCTGGCGCGCCTCCGACGTCCTCGATCAGCGCACCGGCCTCTGCTACGCCAAGTCGCACGCCTACGTCGCCCTCCTGCGCGCGGGCGGCGTCCAGGCGGGCCTGTGCTACCAGCAGTCGTCCGGCATTCTGCACGGCCTCACCGCCGCGTTGGTCGACGACCGCTGGGTCTACCTCGACCCCCGAGGCAACAAGCCGGGCGTGGACGTCCGGTTCTCCCCCTCGGAGGACCGCCTCGCCTACCCCGGCGACCCGATCCACCCCACCGTCTACGCGGCCCCGCCCGAAGCCGTCCTGGAGGGCCTCAAGGCCATGCCGCGCCCCTCAGCGCTGCCCGCCACCCTCGAATGACCCTCCGCCCCGCACCACGCGCCCACCACGACCGTGTCGTCGTCGTTGGCGACTGGTGGGGCCGCGAAGTCCACCGTTCCCCGGGGATCAGCCGAGGAGGGTGAGGTCCAGGGCGGCGAGGCGGGCCGGGTCGGCGAGGATGTCGATTTCGGCGACTCTGCCGTCCACGATCGTGAAGGACAGGACGGACCTCGGACGGCCGTCGGCGACGCTGACGATCCCGGCGGTGCCGTTGACCAGCGCCGGGTACGTCTCGCCCGCCGTCTGGCGGAACATGAGCGCCTGCCCCGCCACCGCCGCCGCGCCGTGGATCTCCCTCCAGCCGTCCGCGCCCTGGTCGGCGCGCAGGACCACGTCGGGGGCGAGGACGGCGACGAGTGCCTCGAAGTCGCCGTCCTGCGCGGCGGCCCTGAACGCGTCGACGACCTCGCGCTGGCGTGCCGGGTCGCGTTCGGGGTCCGGCGCCGTTCCGCGCACCCGGCGGCGGGCGCGGCTGGCCAGTTGCCGTGCGGCCGCCGGGGACCGTCCCACGATCGGGGCGATGTCGTCGAACGGCACCCCGAACGTGTCGTGCAGCACGAACGCGAGCCGCTCGGGGGGGGTGAGGGACTGCAGGACCACCAGGAGGGCCAGCCCGACCGAGTCGGCCATCAGCGCCTCGTACTCCGGATCGGCGCCGCCGGCGGGACCGATGATCGGGTCCGGGAGGCGTTCCTCCAGGGGGTCCTCGCGGCGTGAGGTGCGCGAGCGCAGCATGTCCAGGCAGACCCGGCCGACGACCGTGGTCAGCCAGCCGCCCAGGTTCTCGATGTCGCCGGCGTCCGAGCGGCTGAGCCGCAGCCATGCCTCCTGGACGGCGTCATCGGCCTCGGCGAGCGAGCCGAGCATCCGGTAGGCTACCGCCTTCAGGTGGGTGCGGTGCCCCTCGAACCGCTCGGCCAGAAAGTCGCGCTCGTCCATCGTGTCCCCTCGGTCAGGTAGGTCATACCACTGACGGATCGGACTCCCGGGATGTGACGGGGCTTGTGCGCGCATGCGGGCGGGCTTAGCGTTCGGCGGATGGATGCCAAGCTCGCGCGGGACATGTGGAAGGCCATCGAACCGCTGCACGCGGTGACGTACTTCGCGGAGGAGTGCCGGACGGCCAACAAGGAGGCCGGGCTCAAGGGCTACTGGATGGGGTACTTCGGCAGCCGGGGCGCGCCGCTCGGAGCCGCGTCGGCCGGGACGATCGAGGCGACGTTCTTCGGGTTCCATCCGGCGCGGGTGCGGCGGGCCGTCCCGGACGCGTGGGATTTCGCTTCGCCGGAGACCATCCTGCGCGTAAGGAGTGAGGCCGCGGCGCGGGCCATGCGCAGGGCCTTCCCCGGGATCGAGGACGTGGCGGTGACCGCGGGGCCGCGGTTGCGGCAGGTCGTGCTGGCGGCGGACGCGGCGGGGCGTCCGCTGTTCGCGGCCAACCGGGACCTGCCCGTCCCCGAGGACCCCGTGGAGGCGCTCTGGCAGGCGACCACCGCGCTGCGGGAACACCGCGGGGACGGACACGTCGCCCTGCTCACCGGGGAAGGACTGAACGGGCTGGAGGCGAACGTCCTGGCGTCGGCCGTCGGGACCGTCCAGGCGGAGTGGCTGCGGGAGAGCCGCGGCTGGTCGCAGGAGGAGTGGGACGTGGCGGCCGGTGCGCTCACCGAGCGGGGGCTCTTGGAGCGAGGAGAGGCCACCGAGGAGGGACGTGCCTTCAGGGCGCGCATCGAACGGCGCACCGACGAACTCGCCGCGCCCCCGTACCGCGTCCTGGAGGAACCCGAGGCGATCTACGAGTCGCTCGTGCCCGCAGCGAAGGCGCTGGCGGACGAGATGCCGTTCCCCAACCCGATCGGCCTTCCCCGCGTCGGGTGATGCCCGCCCCAGCGGTGCGGGCGGGGTGACGAAGCCGCGGCCACGCGCCCTCGACGGCGTCATCGGGTGTCGGCGAGCGGCCGATCATTCCGGCGGACCGCTCGCCTTCACGCGGGTGCAGGTGCGCCTAGACCCCCTGCCAGGGCTCCCAGTCGCCGGTGGGGATCTCCAGGCCGAACGGCTCGGGCAGCTTGACCGGCTCCCCGAAGTCCCAGGTCACGGCCTCCCGGTACTCGCCGGTGGCGGTGTCCGGATCGGTGAACAGCGTCGTCCGCGCCGCCTGGGGATCACGATCGACCAGCAGGTAATGGGGGATCCCCACACGGGCGTAGCCGTTCCACTTGGTCGATCTGAACCGCTTTTTCCCGGGCAGCCGATCATCTGACACGGTGCTGGGCGAGGTCACCTCTAGCACGAGCTGGAGGTGCTCCGGGAGGGCCTTCTTGAGCTGCGCCCGGCGTGTCCGGGCGGCGACCTCCTTGTCGAGGATGCACAGATCCGGTATGTAGCCGTCGTGGATCTCGCTGAGGTTGACGTCCTGGGTCGCGATGCAGCGCCACCGGAACGACGCATCCCCGATGCGCGCCGCGGCGACGGCATCGGAGATGTCCTGGACGATGAAGTTGTGAGCCATGTCCGGCCCTGGTGACACGATGATCTCCCCACCGACGATCTCGACTCGGGTGCCGTCGTGGGGGAGATCCAGTACGTCGGCGAGCTCGTCCCGCGTCCAGAGGTTGTAGGGGGTGTCGGGGAGCTCGCGGTGGTGATGAACAGTGGCAAGTGTGCTCACTTTTGGTGATTCCTCCATCACGCTCGGCTCCCGTCACCATAGAGGACCGTGAGTAGTCAGCGTACCCGGATTCAGTGACCCCGTTGGGGAGTGGCGAAACCGTGCTTGTGGAACAGCTTCTGCGCGGCCGGGGTGACCAGCCACGACACGAACGCGTTCGCGGCCTCCTCGTGGTCGCCGTCCCGGACGGCCGCGGCGGGGAAGGCCGCGGTGACGTTCAGGTCCGCCGGGATCGGGACGCTGCTTGCGGCGACCCCCGCCGAACGCAGGTCGGTGATGTAGACGATCCCCGCGTCCGCCTCGCCGGCGCGCACCAGGTCCAGGACGGCCCGCGCGCTGATCACCTCGGAGTTCCAGTGGACGGTCAGGCCCGCCTTGGCGAGGACCTGGCGGGTGTAGCGGCCGACCGGGACGGTCCCGCCGCCGACCACCACCCGCAGCCCCGGCCGCGCCAGGTCGTGCAGCCCGCGGATGCGGTGGGGATTGCCGGGGCCGACGGCGATCGTGAGCGAGTTGTGCGCGACGGTCCGGCGGCGTTCCGCCAGGTCATCGCCGGCTTCGTCCAAGCTCGCCCGGTCCGCCGTCACCAGGACGTCGCCGGGGTCGTGGCCGGACAGCCGGTCGGCCATCTCGGGCGTGGCGCCGAACTCGAACCGCAGCCTGACGCCGGGGTGCGTCTGGGTGTAGGCCGTCCCCATCTCGCCGAACACCTCCTTCAGCGACGAGGTCGCCAGGACGGTGAGCGTGATCGGCTCGGGCGAGCCGCCGCAGCCCGCACCGAGGCCGGGCAGGACGAGTGCGGCGAGGAGCGCGGACGCGCGGAGCCGCCGCCGACGGGGGGAATCGGGCATATGGCCTCATCCTAGGGTCGGGGTGCTTTCGCTCCCGTGATTCGACCTGGCGTGTCAGTGGGCCGCACTAGTGTTTGCGGCAACTGGAGATCACGTCCCGGAGGCCCGACGATGTCCCTCGACCTGATGGAAATGCTGCCCGGTGACTGGCGGGAGCGGCTCGACCCGCTGCTCGACCCGCCGGCCACCGCCGCGCTGGGCGCGTTCGTCGCGGGGGAGTACGAGACGCAGACCGTCTACCCGCCGCGCGAGGACCTGTTCAGCGCGTTCCGGCACTGCCCGTTCGGTGGCGCCCGCGTCCTGATCCTCGGGCAGGACCCCTACCACGGCCCGGGCCAGGCGCACGGGCTCAGCTTCAGCGTGCGCGACGGGGTGCGGCTGCCGCCGTCGCTGCGCAACATCTACAAGGAACTGGCCACCGACCTCGACGTTCCGGTCACGGCGTCCGGCGACCTCACCCGGTGGGCCGACCAGGGCGTCCTGCTGCTGAACGCGGTGCTGACCGTCCGCGGCGGCGAGGCGGGCTCGCACGGCGGCAAGGGCTGGGAGGACTTCACCGACGCCGCGATCCGCGCGCTCAACGACAAGACCGACCGCGTGGTGTTCGTGCTGTGGGGCGCCTACGCCCGCAAGAAGGCACGTCTCATCACGGGGGCGCAGCACACCGTGATCGAGTCCGCGCACCCGAGCCCGCTCAGCGCGAAGAAGTTCTTCGGGACGCGCCCGTTCAGCGCCGTGAACAAGGCCCTCGTCGATGCGGGCCTCCCCGAGATCGACTGGGGACCGGAGGCCCGCGCGAACTGAGAGCGAAAGGCCCGGCGCCGGGCCCGTCGGTGTGGTTCCCCCGTGCGGGGGAGGCGTGGCGGGGTTTTCGTCCTGCGGCGGGAAGCGGTGCGCGGGCGGCGCCCGGCATCGTCGGGTCCATGACCGTTACAGCTCAGCCGTTCACGGGGCGGACGCGGATCGCGCGCGGTGGTCCCGGCCGTCTCCGACTGGTCGTCTGCGCGGCGACCATCGCCGCGTGCGTCCCCTACCTGACCATCAAGATCGCGTGGCTGTCCGGCAGCACGGTCGGGTGGAACGACACGGACGCGGCCAAGGAGTCCGCGCTCTACGTGGGCAACGCGATCACGATGGGCATGGACGCGATGGCCGTCGCCGTCGCGCTGGCGTTCACGTTCCGCTGGGGCATGCGCATCCCGGCGTGGCTGGTGCTGATGCCGATCTGGGTCGCCGCCGGGCTCCTCGCGCCGATCGTCCTCGCCGTGCCGCTGGGCAGCGTCCTCCAGGTGCTCTTCTCCTCGGAGCCGTTGAGCGCGTCCGGCGGCGCGCTCCAGGGCTGGGTGTACGGGGTCGTCTACACGGGCTTCACGGTGCAGGGTCTCGGACTGCTCGCCGCCTTCGTCCTGTACGCGCGGCACCGGTGGGCCGATGTCTTCACCGTCCGTACCAGGGACGTCCCCAAGGGCGCGACCCATCGGGTGCAGGCGCTCCTAGCCCGTGCGGCGGGTGTTCTCGCCGTTCTTTTCGCCGTCGTCCACCTCTTCTGGGCGTTCGGTGGGACGGCGGGTCTCACCGCCGAACAGGTCGATCACCGGAACGTTGTCCAGCACCTGGTCGACGGGACGGCGGCCCTGCTGGCGCTCGCCGGCGCGACGGCCCTCCTGGTGATCGTCCAGCGGGCCGGCCGTCCGGGGCGGTTCGTGGTCCCGCTGGCGGCGGCGTGGGTCGGGGCCGCCGCCACGTTCGCCTGGTCCCTGTACGGGCTCCTGGTGACGCTGAGCCACCCGGGGTTCCTGGACGGGGAGTCCACGGCGGCGCTCGACCTGACGGCGCTCTGCGGCGTGCTCGCGGGCGTCCTCATGGGCGTGACCGGCGCCTTCCTGCTCGCCGAGAGGGACGCTCAGAGCGCCAGGCCGATCGCCAGCAGCACCCCGTAGGCGATCTGGAGGCGGCCGGTCTCGCCCAGCACCGGGATCAGGTCGGGGCCGGTCGCGCCGTCCAGCACCTTCCGCGTGGGCGGCAGCGACAGCGGCGCCGCGAGCAGTGCGATCAGCACCCACGGGTGCGGGGCGGCCAGCGCCAGGACGAACATGAACGGCAGCGCGGTGCACGCCGCGTACAGGATCCGGGTCCAGGGGCCGCCGAGCAGCACGGCAAGGGTTCGTTTGCCCGCCTCGCGGTCGGTGGGGATGTCGCGCAGGTTGTTGGCGACGAGCAGCCCGCAGGCCAGCAGCCCGATCGGTACCGCCGCCGCCCACGCCTCCCACGGCAGCCCTTCGACCTGCACGTACACCGTGCCGACGACGGCGACGAGGCCGAAGAAGACGAAGACGGACACCTCGCCGAGCGCCCGGTAGCCGTACGGCGTCTTGCCGCCCGTGTAGAACCAGGCCGCGAGGATCGCCACCGCGCCGACCAGCAGCAGCCACCAGGTCGTCACGGCGGCGAGGACCAGCCCGGCCACGGCTGCGGCGAGGAAGCTGCCGAGTGCGGCGGCGAGCACCTGCCCGGGCGGCGCGGCCCTGGAACCGACGAGGCGGAGCGGGCCGACGCGGTCCTCGTCGGTGCCGCGGACGCCGTCGCTGTAGTCGTTGGAGTAGTTCACCCCGATCTGCAGGACGAGGGCGACGAACGCGGCCAGCGCGGCGCGCCACCAGACGGCGTGGCCCTCACCCGCGGCGACGCCGGTGCCGACGACGACGGGAACGAGGGACGCGGGCAGGGTGCGGGGCCGGGATCCGGCGACCCATTGGGAGAGCGTGGCCACAGTCACCGCTTGTTTCGTTGGACGACAGGGGGGCTAGTGCTTCGATTCTTCCCCATGGTCACCGCCGGGGCGGAGGCGCATCGACATCGCGAGTCCGAGCGCGAGGATCACCGCGGTGGTGAGCGAGGCGTGCCTGGTGGCGACGGCGAGGCTCTCGTCCGCGGCGCGGGCCGTGTCGGCCGTCCGGGGATCGGCGTGCAGGTCGCGACCGAACGTACCGGCGCTCTCCCGCAGTTCGCGGGCGACGGCGGCCTGCTTGTCGGGCGGGAGCGAGGAGCCCGACAGCCGGTCGGTCATCGTGTGCCCGAGGCTGGTCGCGAACACCGTCCCGATGGCGGCGATGCCGAGCGCCGCGCCGATCTGCCGGGCCGTGGACTGAGTCCCGGACGCCTGCCCCGACTGCTCCGGCGGGACGTCCGCCAGCGACACGTTCGTCAACTGCGCCGAGGTCAGGCCGAGGCCCACCCCGTACAGCAGCATCCACGGCGCGAGCCCGAGCCCGCCGGTGGTCGCCGACACCGTGAGGCCCAGCGCGACGACCGCGGCGACCTCCAGGACCATGCCGATCTGCACGACCCGGTGCGCGCCGCGCCGGTTCGCGAGCCTGCCCGCGTATCCGCCGGCCAGGAACGCGCCGGCGGCGAGGGGGAGGATCGCCAGGCTGATCTGCAGCGGGCTCGTGCCGTGCACGCCCAGCAGGAACAGCGGCAGGACGAACAGCAGCCCCAGTTCGCCGACGTTGATCAGGGCCGACGCCAGGTTCCCGCGGCGGAAGTTCGGGATCCGGAACAGATCCAGGTCGAGCATCACCGCGCGCCCGGCGGCCGCCCGGGACCGCTCCACGACGATCAGCGCCGCGATCAGCACGGCGGCGAGGGCGAGGACGACGGGGACCGGCGACGGCCCGGACTCCGGCCAGTCGAACCCGGCCATCGTGAACGGGCGTGTAGGGGTCCACCAGCCGTACGTCTGACCCTCGATGATCCCGCACACCAGTGCGCCGAGACCGAGCGCGGACAGCAGCCCGCCGGGCCAGTCGATCTCGCGCCGAACGCTCCCGGACCGGAACAGGAAGGCCAAGCGCGGCCTGTCCTTGGAGAGGGCGGCCGGGTGGGGGCTGCGGGACCGCGTCTCGGGCATGAGTGCGAGTGCGGCGGCGGCCAGGGCGATGCCGAGCGGCAGGTTGACGCCGAACGCCCAGCGCCAGTCGCCCGCGGTGGCCAGCGCCCCGCCCGCCAGCGGCCCGAGAGCGGCCATGCCGCTGATCACCGACCCCCAGATCCCGAACGCGACGGCGCGCTCCCGCCCGGTGAAGACGGCGTTCACCGTCGACAGCGCGGCCGGCAGGATCATCGAGGCGCCGACGCCCTGCAGGGCACGCGCGCCGATCAGCGCCGAGCCGTCGCCCGCCAGCGCGGCGGCGACGCTCGCCGCCGTGAACACCGCCATGCCGGCAACGAACATCCGGCGCCGCCCGAACAGGTCGCCCGCCCGGCCGAACGGGATCAGCAGCGCGGCGAACACCAGCGCGTACACCGAGGTGACCCACTCGGCGTCCGTGGTCGTCAGGCCCAGATCGGTGATGATCAGGGGCAGCAGCACGCCCACGATCGTGGCGTCCACGACGATCAGGGAGACGCCCAGGCTCATGACGACCATGCCCAGCCGGCGGCGGCGGCCGGCGGCGGGCGCCGCCGCGGAGGCGCGCGGCGGCGTCAGAGAGGTGGATTCGGGCACGACTTCAAAGATATGGCCGCGACCCCCGTGCCCTTCACCGACCCCGGGCGAACGCCCTAGTCGATGCTGATGTCGGTGTGCAGCCGGATCTGCCGGACGGGCTCGCCCATGTCGAGGGTGCGGGCCGTCCCGTCGGGGGCCCATCCGGCGGAGGCGAGGAACGTCCGGGTGACCTCGTCGTCCTCGAAGGCCCAGGTGATCAGGGTGCCGAACCCGTCCTCGCGGAGGAGGTCGGCGGTGGCGGCGAGCAGCCTGCTGCCGTGCCCGGCGCGGGCGTGCATCGGGTCGACCAGCAGCGTGATCAGTTCGGCCGAGCCGCCGGAGTCCAGGTCGGGGTCCTCGGCGGGGCCGTGCGCGGCGAATCCGACGACGAGGTCGGACGCGACCGCGACGAGCAGCCGGTGCCGGGGGCTCGGCGGCGCCGCCGCGGCCTCCGCCCACCGGTCGCGCCACGCCTCCGCGGCGTCCGGCCCGGTCACCCGTTCGAGGACGCCCGCCGGCAGCAGGTCGCGGTAGCCCTGCCGCCACGCCCGCACCTGGATGTCGGCGACGGCGGCGGCGTCCGCCCGCCGTGCGGGCCGCACTCCGACATCGGCCATTGCGTCGCACGTCCTCTCGTCCGGAATCACCGCCCACCCTAGCGAGCGGTGCGGATCACGCCGTCGGCGGACGGCGGCGCGCCCGGTAGGCGCGGGTCTTGGTGCGGTTTCCGCAGGTGCTCATGGAGCACCAGGCGCGGGACCGGTTCTTGGACGTGTCCAGGAACGCCCAGCGGCAGGTGTCCTCCTGGCAGACCTTGAGCCGTGGCCAGGTCCCGGCGGCGACGGAGCCGGTGATCGCGGCGGCGATGCGGGCGAGGCCGGCGGCGGCCGTCGCGGGCGGGTCGAGAGGGACGAGCGCGGGACGCGGTCCGGTGAACGTGAGCCGCAGGGGCAGTGCGGCGAGGGCGTCGTCCAGGTCGTCGGGGAGTTCGGCGCCGCGGGGGCCGTGGTTGGCGGCCATGGCCTCGCGGAGCCCTTCGCGCAGCGCGACCGCGGTGGCCAGGTCGGCGCCGGTGGCCTCGGTGTCCGCGGGGACGAGCCGGCGGCCGGCCAGCCACGCGGTGAGCCGGGCGGGCGTCGGGATCTCGTCCACGGCGGGCTCGACGTCGTAGGTGTTGACGAAGTCCCTCAGCAGCAGCGCGGGGTCCTCGTGAGCGTCGGTCATCACCCCTCCTGGCTGTCCGGTGAGCAGTCTACCAAGATGCAACACCGGCATTCGGTTTTGACTGGTTGCACTTCTTCGACACCAGCGTTACGGTTTAGATGGTGTCAACGAACGGGAGGGCGACATGAAGGAGCTGCCGTACCTGGCGGCGCTGGCCGTGCGGCACGAATGGGCCGGGCATGAGTACGCGCGGCTGCACGCCGACATCGTCGAGGCGCGGCTCATCGCCCGCGCGCGGTCCATCGAGCGCGCCGCCCGATGGCGGGCGTCGCTCCGTGACCGGCTCGGCGGACTGCGCCCGCCGCGCCGCCGCCGGCCCGCGCCCTACTGCGCGCGCGCCGCCGCACGCTCGGCGAACGCCGTCCGGATGGCGGGTGGTGTGCGATGACCGGCGTCAGCCCGAAGGTGAGCCACATCGTCATCGACTGCACCGACCTGGACGCCATGGCGGCGTTCTGGGGAGGGCTGCTCGGCATGAGGACGACGGACGCGACCGACGACTGGATCGACCTGGAGCCGATCGGCGGAACCGGGCCCGTCCTGTCGTTCCAGCTGGTCCCGGAAGGGAAGACGATCAAGAACCGGATTCATCTGGACCTCGACGTCCCCGACATCCGGCCCGCCGGCGAGCGCGCGGCGAGCCTCGGCGCGACCCCGGCCACCGGCCCGATGGGCAATCCCGCGTCCCCCTTCCGGGTCTGGCGCGACCCGGAGGGCAACGAGTTCTGCTTCTGCACGCAGCCGTGACGGGCGCCGCCTCATGAACGGAGCACGGCGGTGAGGCGGCGGACGCCCTCCGCCAGCTCCCGCTCCGAGGCCGCCGTCCCGTAGCTGATCCGCAGGTACGGGGCGGGGGGCTCGGCGGGGAAGAAGGGCCGCCCCGCGCTGACCAGGACCCCCGCGCGCAGGGCGGCCTCGGCCAGCTCCGTGTCGTCCACGCCGTCCGGCAGCCGCGCCCACAGGTGAAGACCGCCGGCCGGATGGTTCACGCGCAACTCCGGCAGGTCCCGGGCGAACGCGGTGCGGACCGCGTCCCGGCGCGACCGCAGCGCCGCGCGGACGGCCCGCAGGTGCCGCGCCCAGCCGGGGGAGCTGACCAGCTCCAGCAGCGTCTCCTGCATGGGCCTGGCCGGGAAGAACTCCTCGACGAGCTGCGTCGCGCGGATCCGCTCGGCGACCGGGCCGCGGGCGATGACCGCCGCGATCCGCAGGCTGGGTGCGGTGGCCTTGGTCAGGGACGCGATGTGCACGACGCGGCCCTCGGCGTCCTGCGCGATCAGCGGCGGCGGGGGCGCGGCGATGCCGAGGTGCCGCGCGAAGTCGTCCTCGATCACGAACGCGCCCGCCGCGCGCGCCACGTCCAGGACCTTCGCGCGCCGCTCCGCGCTCAGCACGGCGCCGGTCGGGTTGTGGAAGGACGGCTGGCAGTAGAACGCCCGCGCCCCGCTCATCGCGAACGCCTCGGCGAGCAGGCCGGGGCGGACGCCGTCCGCGTCCACCGGGACCGGGACCGGGTGCAGCCCGCTCGCCCGGGCGACGGCGAGGACGCCGAGGTAGGTCGGCGACTCGACCAGCACGGGCGCGCCCGGCCGCAGCATCGCCCGCAGCACGGTCGTCATCGACTGCTGCCCGCCGCTGGTGATCAGCACGTCGGCGGGGGTGACGGCGCCGCCGACCGTCCGGGCGAACCAGGCGCGCAGCCCGGTCATCCCGCCGAGCGGCGGCATCTCCCAGGCGTCCGGGCGCCGGGCCGCCCGCGCCGCCGCCGTGGCGAGCGCGCGGACCGGCTGGAGCGCGGGGTGCAGGTAGCCGCCGCTGAGCGCCACCACGCCGTCCGGGGCCGGGGTGAGCAGCCCCGCCACGCCGGCCGGGTCCACCGACCGGTCGCCCAGCGCCACGGCCTGCCAGCCGAGGTCGGCCGGTTCGCCGCCGGCCGGGGGGCGCTCGGCGGCGAACGCGCCGCTGCCGGGCCGGGTCACCACCAGGCCCTCGGCGGCGAGCAGCCCCAGCGCACGCGACACCGTCACCGGGCTGACCCTGTGCCGCTCGACGAGCGCCCGGCTCGACGGCAGCCGCTCGCCCGGGTTCAGCCGGCGGACGTCGGCGCGCAGCGCGTCGGCGAGCACCGCCACACTGCTATCGTCTTTCATGAGGACCAAAGATAGCGCTACTGTCTCCCGGCCGATAGCGGGCACCGTCTTCGGGCGGGGTCTCGGGCTCGCCTCGCTCGGCGTCCTGATCTTCTCCCTCACCCTCCCCAGCACGGTTCTCGCGCTGGACGGACTCGACCCCTACCTCGTCGGCGTCGGCCGTGCGGCCGCCGCCGCCGTCCTCGCCGCCCTCGCACTGCTATCGGTGCGAGCCCGCCCACCGCGGCGCGGCCAGTGGGCGGGCCTCGCGGCCGTCGCCGCCGGCGTCATCTTCGGGTTCCCGGTGCTCAGCACGCTCGCGCTCGACCACGGCGCCTCGTCCTCGCACTCGGCCGTCGTGGTCGGGCTGCTGCCCGCCACCACCGCCGTGTTCGGCGTCCTGCGGGCGGGGGAGCGGCCGTCCCGCGCGTTCTGGTTCGCCGGCGCGGCCGGGGCGGCCTGCGTCACCGGCTTCGCCCTGATCCGCGGCGCCGGCCACGTCACGGCCGCCGACCTGCTGCTGTTCGGCGCCCTGGTCGCCGCCGCGGCCGGCTACGCCGAGGGCGGGCGGCTGGCCCGCGACATGCCCGGCTGGCGCGTCATCTCCTGGGCGCTCGTGCTGGCCGCGCCCATCACCGTCCCTGCGACCGCGTGGCTGCTGGCCACGACCGATCCCGCCTGGACCGGACGCGCCGCGCTCGGTTTCGGGTACGTCGCCGCGTTCTCCGCCTACCTCGGCTTCTTCGCCTGGTACGAGGGCCTCGCGCGGGCGGGAATCGCCCGCGCCAGCCAGGTCCAGCTGGCCCAGCCGGTGATGACCCTGCTGTGGTCGGGGCTCTTGCTCGCCGAGCGGATCGACGCGACGACCGCGCTGGCCGCGGTGGCGGTCCTGGTCTGCGTGGCCCTGACCCAGCGCACCCGCGTGAACCGACGTTCGCCTGCGGTGCGCCGCCCTTGTGAGAGCGCTGTAAAGCGCGACACGCCGCAGGTCAACGAATCGGCTAGTCCTTGACGATGTGGGCGAGGAGGGTGATCACCCCTACGCCCACGCCTATGGGGATGGCGACCCTGGGGGCGGCGGCGGTGAGGACGGCCGCGCCGATCGCCACGAGAATGATCACGAGGGCCCGCGTGCTGATCAGCGGCCGCGGTTCGCCTTGCTCGGGTGGTACTCGCATGCCGGTTCGACCTCCATCCGGATGGACGGTAAGGACCGGGCGGTTCCCCATCGCGGCATGGGCCGACACCACTGAACCGCTCGTCACCATAGGGTTCCCCCGATGTCAACGCCCGCCGCGCGCGGCGCGCGATCACGACCCGATCATGATCGTTTCATGGGCGGGCCGTGGTCGGTGCAGGGCGGACCCGGGCGCATTGCGGCCGATCCGCCCGTTCGATCCGGGATCATTGCCGGATGGTCAGAATCGGGCGGGTCGGTGGTGCGCTGGGCAGGGCGCTGCGGTGGGCGGGGTGGGCGGCGGCCCTCATGCTCGGCCTCGCCGCCCTCGTGTTCGCCGGGGCCTGGGTGTGGTGGCAGCAGGATCCCGAGGCGCGCGGCACCGAGGCCAACGCGCTGTGGGCGCGGCACCAGTGGGTGGGGGAGCCGCACACCGACGCGGAGTACCGCGCGCTCGGCGCATTGCTGAAGCAGAACCGCATCACCGACGTGTTCTTCCACACGGGCCCGTTCGAGTCGGACGGGACGGTCCCCGCCGCCAAGTACCGCCATGCCCCGCAGCTCATCGAGGCCATGCGCGAATACGCGCCCGGAGTCCGAGCCCAGGCGTACCTGGGGCAGATAAGGGTGGTGGAAGGCGAGGGCGTCATCGACCTGGACGATCCGGCCGTGCGCGAACAGGTCCTGAAGACCGACGCGGCATTCCTCGATCTCGGATTCGACGGCATCCATTACGACTTCGAGCCCATCTATCCCGACGACGACGCATTCATGACGCTGATGGACCGCACCCGCGAGCTGACCCGGTCGAGGGGACGGCTGCTGTCGGTGGCGCTGGAGCAGCCGACGCTCTTGGACGCCGCCCAGCCGGTGTACAAGGCGCTCATTCCGCGCAAGGGCCCGATCCACTACCCGCCTCGTCCGACCGCGGACTTCCTGCGCGCCGTCGCCGACCGCGCCGACCAGGTCGCGATCATGACCTATGACGTGTCGCTGCCGACCGAGGCCCTGGCCGGGTGGCACTTCGCCCGGCACACCCGCACGACGCTGGAGCTCATCGGCGACCGCACGACCGTCTTCATGGGCGTGCCCACGTACCGTCCGCTGATGGACTGGGCGGAGGACCTGCCGGTCGCGCTGCGCGGCGTCCGGCGGGGGATCGATGACCTGAAGCGGCCACCGACGCGTCCGTACGGCGTCGGGGTGTATGCGGGCTGGACCACTCAGCCCGGCGATTGGGCACGTTATCGCGCTATTTGGCTGCCCGCGGCGACGGCGGGTCCCGGCGGCTGAGAAACCCGGCCGGCGACGTTCGGAAAGGGTCGGGTAACCGTACGGCCGCGGGGGTACTGCTCGGTGCGGAAGTCAGGATTCGACCAGCGGACGGCAAAGAAAGGGGCGAGGCGATGGGCCCTCAGCAGACCGCGTGGCGTGACGCCGACCGGCTCAGCGAGCTGTCGGCCGAGTTCACCGGCTGGCGGCTCGGACGAGGCGGATCAGGCCATTGGTGGGCCGTCCGCGGCAACGATCTCGTGCGCACTCCCGACGTCGAGGAACTGCGCGTCCGGCTACACGAGATGACCGCTGGGTCACGTTATCCAACCGAGTCCGGGAAGTGGCCGGACTGACCCCGTAACGCGGCATTTGCGTGCCACGATGTGGATGTGGGAGCCGCCGCCACGCGTACCCCCGAGCGTGTGGCGGCGGCTTCTTCCACGCCGTTTCCGTCCCGCTTTCGCACCCGGACTCCCGCTCGGCGCCGATGCCCGCCCGATGCCCGTCCCAGGTCACCTTGGACCTGCGGGTCCACCTGCCGCGCCCGGAACGGTACCGTTCGATGCATGGCACCCAGCACATCACCTGACGCTCCGTTCGGACGGATGTTGACCGCCTTGGTCACTCCGTTCCTGCCGGACGGCGGCGTCGACTACGACGGCGCCGCGCGCCTCGCGACCCACCTGGTCGACGAGCGGCGCCACGACGGCCTGGTCGTCAACGGGACGACGGGCGAGTCGCCGACGACGAGCGACGACGAGAAGCGCAGGCTTCTGCACGCGGTCATCGATGCGGTCGGCGACCGCGCCGTGATCGTCGCCGGTGCCGGAACCAACCACACGGAGCACACCCTCCAGCTCGCGCGGCAGGCCGAGGCCGCCGGCGCGCACGCTCTGCTCGTGGTGACGCCGTACTACAACAAGCCCCCGCAGGAAGGCCTCGTCCGCCATTTCACGGCCGTGGCCGACGCGACGGGGCTGCCGTGCATGCTCTACGACATCCCCGGGCGCGCGGGGGTGCCGATCGAGAACGACACGCTGGTGAAGCTCGCCGAGCACCCGCGGATCGTCGCCGTCAAGGACGCCAAGGGCGACCTGTTCGGCGCGTCCAGGGTGATGGCCCAGACCGATCTCGTCTGGTACTCCGGCGACGACAACCTCAACCTGCCCTGGCTTTCGGTCGGCGCGGCGGGGTTCGTCAGCGTGGTCGGACATGTCGTGGGCGCCGAACTCCATGAGATGATCGACGCTTACCGCGCCGGTGACCCCGGGCGGGCGCTGGAGATCCACCGGCGGCTGCTGCCCGTGGTCACCGCCATCATGACCCGTACGCAGGGCGCCATCGCCGTCAAGGCAGCGCTGAACCTGCTCGGCCTCCCCGGAGGCGGCCCGCTGCGCGCGCCGCTCGTGGAGGCTTCGCCGGAGTTCGCGGCGCGACTGCGTGAAGACCTCACGATAGGGGGAGTCAAAGTGCCGGAGGTAGCCATCCCGGAGGTCGCCCGGTGAGTCATCCTCACCCGGAGCTCTCGGACCCGCCCGCGCCGCCCGAGGGCGGTCTGCGCATCGTCGCGCTCGGCGGGCTCGGGGAGATCGGCCGCAACATGACCGTGTTCGAACACGGCGGCCGGTTGCTCGTCGTCGACTGCGGCGTGCTGTTCCCCGAGACCGAGCAGCCCGGAATCGATCTGATCCTGCCCGATTTCGAATACATCAGGGAGCGCCTGGACGACATCGAGGCCGTCATCCTCACGCACGGCCACGAGGACCACCTCGGCGCCGTCCCGTACCTGCTGCGCGAGCGCCGCGACATCCCGATCATCGGCTCGAGGCTGACGCTGGCGCTGCTGGAGGCCAAGCTCACCGAGCACCGCATCAAACCGGTCACCGACGTGGTCGTGGAGGGCGAGCGGCGCACCCTCGGGCCGTTCGACTGCGAGTTCCTCGCCGTCAACCACTCGATCCCGGACGCGCTCGCCGTCGCCATCCGCACCTCCGCCGGTCTCGTCCTGCACACCGGCGACTTCAAGATGGACCAGCTGCCGCTGGACGGCCGGCTCACCGACCTGCCCGGGTTCGCCCGGCTCGGCGGCGAAGGCATCGACCTGCTGATGTCGGACTCGACCAACGCCGAGGTCCCCGGCTTCGTCACCAGCGAGCGCAACATCGGCCCGGTCGTCGACGAGGTGTTCCGCACCGCGCAGGAACGGCTCATCGTCGCCTGCTTCGCCTCGCACATCCACCGCGTCCAGCAGGTGCTCGACGCCGCCGTCGCCAACGGCCGCAAGGTCTGCTTCGTCGGGCGGTCGATGGTCCGCAACATGGGCGTCGCCCGCGAACTCGGGTACCTCAGCGTCCCCGAGGGCATCATGGTCGACCAGAAGGAGCTGGACGACATCCCCGGCGACCGGCTGGTGCTGGTGTGCACGGGCTCGCAGGGCGAGCCGATGTCGGCGCTGTCGCGGATGGCCAACCGCGACCACTCGATCCGCATCACCGACCGCGACACCGTGATGCTGGCGTCCTCGCTGATCCCGGGCAACGAGAACGCGGTCAACCGCGTCATCAACGGCCTCACCCGGTGGGGCGCCCGCATCGTGCACAAGGGCAACGCGCTCGTGCACGTGTCCGGGCACGCGTCGGCGGGCGAACTGCTGTACGTGCTCAACGTGACCAGGCCGGCCAACTTCATGCCGATCCACGGCGAGTGGCGGCACCTGCGTGCGCACGCCAAGCTCGCCGCGCTCACCGGGGTGTCCGACGATGGCATCGTCATCGCCGAGGACGGCGTCGTCGTCGACCTCGTGGACGGGCGCGCCCGCATCGTCGGCGCCGTCCCCGCCGGATACGTGTACGTGGACGGCCTGTCGGTCGGCGAGGTCACCGAGACGTCGCTGAAGGACCGGCGCATCCTCGGCGAGGAGGGCTTCGTCTCCATCGTCGTCGGCATCGACTCGACGTCCGGCAAGCTCGTCGCGGGCCCCGAGGTGCACGCCCGCGGCGCAGGCATCGTCAACGAGGACTTCGACGAGATCATCGCGCGGATCGAGGCCGTGCTGACGGACGCCGCCGGCGACGGGGTGAACGACCTGCACCAGCTGGGCCAGGTCATCCGCCGCACGGTCGGCAAGTGGGTGAGCGACAACTACCGGCGCCGCCCGATGATCGTCCCGGTCGTCGTCGAGGTGTGACACGGCCGTGCCGGCCGCGGGGCCACGTGTCCCGCGGCCGGCGCACGGCCGGAACGCCCGCTCCCGGAACGCCCGCTCCCGGAACGTCCGGTTCCAACACGCCCGTCCGTCATCCCGGGAACCCCCGGGGTCCTTGGTTACTCTCATAACCATGGCCACACGTGCGTCCGGGGGCGCGAAAAGCTCCTCGCGTGCGGGGGGCAGTGCGGCTCGCAAGCCCGCAAGGTCGGCCCCCCGGAAGCGACCGAGCGGCGGTACCGGAAGAGGCGGGAACCGCGGCTCGGGCCGCGGTCGTCCCCCGCAGAAGCCCGATCCGATCTCCCAGGCGGTCCTCGGGTTCTTCAGGCTCCTGTTCAAGCTGTACCTGCTCGCCGCCGTCGCGGTGGGCTCGGTCTTCCGCGCCTACGGGCACGGCGCCCGCAACCTCGACGCCGAGCACCGCCGCGACGGGCTCGGGCTGGCGCTGCTCGGCTCGTCCATCGTGCTGGCCTCGGTCACCTGGTTCCGTCCCGACGGCGTCGTCACGATCGCGCTGGAGAAGGTCGTGCGCGGCGGCCTGGGCGTCATCGCGATGGCGCTGCCCGTCCTGCTGGCCCTGCTGGCGTGGCGGACGCTGCGCCACCCCGAGCACCACGAGGACACCGGCCGCATCGTCATCGGCATGACCGCGCTCGGCGTCGGCGTGCTCGGCATCCTGCACATCGCGGCCGGTGTCCCGTCGCCCGCGAAGGACATGGACGGGGTGCGCGAGTCGGGCGGCGTGATCGGCTGGCTGGTGTCGGCCCCGCTGGACGCGGCCCTCAGCGGGTGGGTGGCCGTACCGCTGCTGCTGCTCCTGTCCGGCTTCGGGTTGCTGGTCGTCACCGCGACCCCCATCAACCGGGTCCCCGAACGCGTCGCGGACCTGTGGGCGGTGGCGACGCTGCAGGGGCGTCCGCAACGCGCCTCCGCCGCCGGCGAGGGTGAAGGCGACGGCGAGGCCGAGGCGCCGAAGAAGCGCCGCCGCAAGAAGAAGACCGGCGACGGGGAGCCGGACGAACTGGAGGTCGGCGAGCACTCCAGGCCCTACGACACGCCGCTGCTGGAGGACGACCCGAAGAAGGCCGACCGCCCGCGGCGCGACCTCGCCGACGAGCTGTTCGAGCCGGACCCGTTCCGGGCGGACGTCCCGCCGCCCGCGCCTCCGGCCGACGACGAGCCGCCGGCGGACGTGCACGTGGCGGGCGGCGACGCGCCGCAGTCGCAGGTCCCCGACCCGACGCCGGCGCCGCGCCGGTCCGAGCAGCTGCCGCTGTCGTCGTCCGGCGAGATCTACATGCTGCCCGACCCGTCGGCGCTGCGGCCGGGCAGCGTGCTCAAGCCGCGGACGAAGGCCAACGACACGGTGGTGAACGCGCTGACGGGGGTGTTGGAGCAGTTCGACATCGATGCGCAGGTGACCGGGTTCACGCGGGGTCCGACGATCACGCGGTACGAGATCGAGCTGGGTCCGGCGGTGAAGGTGGAGAAGGTCACCGCGCTGACCAAGAACATCGCGCTGTCGGTCAAGAGCGCGGATGTGCGGATCATCTCTCCGATTCCCGGGAAGTCGGCGATCGGGGTGGAGATCCCCAACACCGACAAGGACATCGTCAGCCTCGGTGATGTGCTGCGTTCCCCGGCCGCGACCAATGAGCACCATCCGATGATCGTCGGGCTCGGCAAGGACGTCGAGGGCCGCACGGTGGTGGCGAACCTGGCGAAGATGCCGCACATCCTGATCGCGGGGGCGACCGGTGCGGGTAAGTCGACGTGCATCAACGGGTTGATCACTTCGATTCTGATGCGCGCCACGCCGGACGAGGTGCGGATGATCCTGGTCGATCCCAAGCGGGTCGAGCTGACGATGTACCAGGGCATCCCGCATCTGATCACGCCTATCATCACCAGTCCGAAGAAGGCGGCCGAGGCGCTCGACTGGGTCGTGGGGGAGATGGACCGCCGCTACGACGATCTGGCGGCGTCGGGTTACCGGCACATCGATGACTTCAACAAGGCGGTGAAGGCGGGCAAGCTCAAGCCGCCGCCCGGCAGCGAGCGGGTGTACACGCCGTACCCGTACATGCTGGTCATCGTGGATGAGCTGGCCGACCTGATGATGGTCGCGCCACGCGACGTGGAGGACTCGGTCGTGCGCATCACCCAGCTGGCCCGTGCCGCCGGGATCCATCTGGTGCTGGCGACGCAGCGGCCGTCGGTGGACGTCGTCACCGGCCTGATCAAGGCGAACGTGCCGTCCCGGCTGGCGTTCGCGACGTCCTCGCTGTCCGACAGCCGCGTCATCCTCGACCAGCCGGGCGCGGAGAAGCTCGTCGGGCAGGGCGACGCGCTGTTCCTGCCGATGGGCGCGAGCAAGCCGATGCGCCTCCAGAACGCCTACGTGGCGGAGAAGGAGATCAGCGGGATCGTCGACCACTGCAAGGCGCAGATGGAGGCGAACTACCGGGAGGACGTCGCCGCGGCGGGCGCGCCGAAGAAGGAGATCGACGAGGAGATCGGCGACGACATGGACCTGCTCGTCCAGGCCATCGAGCTGGTCGTGTCCACCCAGTTCGGGTCGACGTCGATGCTGCAGCGCAAGCTCCGGGTCGGGTTCGCCAAGGCGGGACGCCTGATGGACCTGATGGAGAGCCGCGACATCGTCGGGCCGAGCGAGGGCTCCAAGGCGCGCGACGTGCTGGCCAAGCCGGACGATCTCCCCGGGGTGCTCGCGGAACTGCGCGGCGGCGGGTGAGCCCGGAACGGGTGCGCCTGCCGGGGCATGGCGGAATGATGCGAAATCTTGCCCTGTTTCGAACGTGTCGGCTGTCGCCCAGCGGGCATGGCCGTTCCTAGACTGATGTCGCAAGAGATCGGCGACGAGTGCCCTCAGGAGGCCCGGCGTGAGCATCGGCGAGACCTTGGCTCAGGAACGTCAGCGGGCGGGTCTCTCGGTGACACAGGTGAGTCTTCAGACGCGGATCCGGGAGACCGTGATCCGCGGCATCGAGGCCGACGACTTCTCCTACTGCGGCGGCAACTTCTACGCCCGCGGGCACATCCGCAGCATCTCCCGGGTCATCGGCATCGATCCGGAGCCGCTCGTCGCGGAGTTCGACTCGGCGCACGGCGGCGCGCCGCAGCCCGTCTCGGCCGTGTCGGCGTTCGAGCCGGAGCAGCCCGTCGCGTTCCGTGAGCGCAGGGCGCCGAACTGGAGCGCCGCGATGGCGCTCGCCCTCGCCGTCGTGGTGATCTACGGCGTCTTCCAGGTGGTCGGCAGCGGCGGCGGCGGGGAGCGGCGCACCGCGCAGCAGGTCGCCGGGACGCCCGCGCCCTCGACGCCGGCGCCCGCCACGTCCGCGCCGCCGAAGCAGAGCGACCCGGTCGCGGCGTCGCCGCGCACCAAGGTGGAGGTCCGGGTCGAGGCCGAGCGTACGACGTGGCTGAACGCCCGTGACGAGAAGGGCAGAACGCTGTTCAGCGGCATGCTCCGCAAGGGCGACACGGAGGACTGGACGGCCAAGAAGGAGATCCGGCTGGTGATCGGGGTGGGCGGCAGCGTCAGCCTGACCGTCAACGGCAAGGACCTCGGCTCCCCGGGCGAGGGCGACGGCGTGCAGCGGCTGAGTTTCGACCGCGGCGACCCGGGATCCGCCTGACCGGAGACCCGTCCCGCAGCGACACGGCCCGAACCGAGGCCGCTGGTCGGATCGGGCGGGTGCGCCCATTACCGTAGGGTCATGTCGACTCGCCGCAAGGTCTCACTCATCACGCTCGGCTGCGCCCGCAACGAGGTCGATTCCGAGGAGCTCGCCGCGCGCATGGAGGACGCGGGCTGGGATCTGGCCGACGGCGCGGACGGCGCCGACGTGGTGGTCGTCAACACCTGCGGGTTCATCGAGGCGGCGAAGAAGGACTCGATCGACACGCTGCTGGCCGCGCACGACTCGGGGGCCAAGGTGGTCGCGGCGGGCTGCATGGCCGAGCGGTACGGCAAGGAACTGGCCGAGGCCCTGCCGGAGGCCGACGCGGTGATCGGCTTCGACGACTACGCCGGTATCGGCGAGCGGCTCGACGACGTGCTGGCGGGACGCAGGCATGACGCGCACACACCGCGTGACCGGCGGACCCTTCTGCCGATCAGCCCGGTGGAGCGTTCGTCCTCGCACGCGGCGATCCCCGGGCACGGGGCACCGGACGAGCTACCGGACGGTGTGGCGCCGGCGTCCGGGCCGCGGGTGCTGCGGCGGCGGCTCGGCGGCGGGCCGGTGGCGCCGCTGAAGCTGGCGTCCGGCTGCGACCGGCGCTGCACGTTCTGCGCGATTCCCGCGTTCCGCGGCGCGTACGTGTCGCGGCCGCCCGCGGAGGTGCTGGAGGAGGCCCGCTGGCTCGCCGGGCACGGCGTCCGCGAACTGGTGCTGGTCAGCGAGAACTCCACGTCGTACGGCAAGGACCTCGGCGACCTCCGGGCGCTGGAGAGGCTCCTCCCGGACCTCGCCGCGGTGGACGGCATCGAACGCGTCCGGGTCAGCTACCTGCAGCCCGCCGAGACGCGGCCGGGGCTCATCGAGGCGATCTGCGGCACGCCCGGCGTCGCCCCGTACTTCGACATGTCGTTCCAGCACGCGAGCGGTCCGGTGCTGCGTTCGATGCGGCGGTTCGGCGACCGGGAGCGGTTTCTGGGGCTGCTCGACCAGATCCGCGGCCTCGCCCCGGAGGCGGGGGTGCGCTCGAACTTCATCGTCGGGTTCCCCGGCGAGTCCGAGGACGACTTCGAGGAGCTGGCGGAGTTCCTGTCGGCGGCGCGGCTGGATGCGATCGGCGTGTTCGGCTACTCCGACGAGGACGGCACCGAGGCCGCGGACCTGGACGGCAAACTCGACCCGGTGGAGGTCGCCCGCCGGGTGGAGGAACTGTCGACCCTCGCCGAGGAACTGACGGCGCAGCGCGCCGAGGACCGCATCGGCTCGGAGGTGCACGTGCTGCTGGAGGACAAGACCGAGGACGGCGACATCGAGGGCCGCGCCGCGCACCAGGCGCCGGAGGTGGACGGGACGGTCGTGGTCCGCGGCGGGGGCCTGGCCCTCGGTGAGGTCGTCGCGGCCCGCGTCACCGGCAGCGACGGCGTGGACCTGATCGCGGACGTGGCATGATCGCCGGCACCCCGGATCCGGTCGCGGGCTCGCACGACCCGCCGCCGGCCGGTGTCTGGAACATCGCCAACGCGCTGACGCTCGTCCGGATCGCGCTGGTCCCCGTGTTCGTGTGGCTGCTGTTCCTGGACGGCACCGGCTGGCGCCTGGCCGCGTTCGGCGTCTTCGCCGTCGCGTCCATCACCGACAAGATCGACGGTGACATCGCGCGGGCGCGGGGCATCGTCACCGACTTCGGCAAGATCGCGGACCCGATCGCCGACAAGGCGCTCACCGGGGCGGCGCTGGTCAGCCTGTCGATCATGGGGGAGCTGTGGTGGTGGGTGACCGCCGCCATCATGATCCGCGAGGTCGGCATCACGGTGATGCGGTTCGTGCTGATCCGCCGGAGCGTGATACCGGCGAGCAAGGGCGGCAAGCTCAAGACGATGCTGCAGGTCATCGCCATCGGCTTCTACATCCTGCCCGGCCCGCTGGACTACCTGCGCTGGATCACGATGGGCGCGGCCCTGGTCGTCACGGTCGTCACCGGCGTGGACTACGTCGTCCAGGCGTGGAAGATGCGCCGCGCGTCCGAGGCGTCCTGAGGGGGCCGCTCACAGCCCGAGAAGCTCCGGCGTCTCGGCGAGCGCCCGCCACCGGCGTGCAGGCATGCCCACCGGGCGTGGTCGCCGTACTATCCGGCCGGCCATTCGTGCGACCTCTAGGTGACCGCCACCTCGTCGTCCACGCGGAGGACGCCCGGCGTGCGGGGGATGCCGAGGCGGCCGAACATGATCTCGCGGACGCCGTTGAACCGCTCGGTGCGATATCCGGCGAGGGCGCGCAGGGGCGCCGGGGCTCGGCGGGCGGTGTCCTGGTCGGTGTTGATGATCACGCAGCGGCCGCACGGCTTGACGAACTCGATTTCGGCGCCGCCGCGCAGCCGGGTGACGGCGTCCTCCCCGTAAGGCCCGAGGCCCCGCAGGACGATGTTGGGGCGGAACCGGGTCATCGGGAGACCGGCGCCCATCCGCCGGTTCAGGTCGTCCAGCGACTCGGCGGACAGCACCGAGATCGGGTAACCGTCGGCGAACGCCAGCGTCCCCCCGCCGAGGACCGAGGGACGCGTCCCGGTGAAACGGACCAGGCGGCAGGTGAGCCCGAGGGCGTCGGAGAACCAGCCGGCCGCCTCGTCGCCCTGGTCGATGCCCCGGCAGGGACGCCGGTGCACGGTCACGTCGCGCGCGGGGCCGTCCACCGCCTCCCAGACCAGCGGCGTGCCGGCGAGCGGCGTGTGGACGGTGACCTTCACGCCGTCGTAGGAGGGACGGAGCAGGGCGAGCTCCGGGACCTCCCGCTGCGACAGGTGCCGTCCGTCCGGGCGGACGAGCATGAACTCCCGGTCGTGGCGCAGCCCGTTCGGCGTCACCTCGGCCTCGGCGAGCGCGACACCGCCCGCGCTCTTGATCGGGAAGACGTTCAGCTCTGCGACAACGGCGTTCATGCGACGGACGCTACGGACCCGCCGCGCGGCTGACCAGGGAAACCGGCGATACTTGACGCCGATTCGTCAGTTTGCAGCCGAGAACGGTCATCACCGCACAGGATTCACGAATCCGAGCGCGGGAGCGGTCACGGCGACGGCAGGGCCGGTACGGCCGTTCGGGGGGCCGGCGTTCCTGCGCCCGGCGGCGGTGCCACGGCGGCCGGCGGGCGGGGCCGACGTGCCAGGAGGTGGGCTGCGGGACCACGCCCACCCCGGTCGTGGTCCCGCAGCCCCGTTCGCGGGCGCCGCGCTCGGCAATTATCCCCCGCGAATGCGCGGACCGGCGAATCGGGCGAATGAGTTTTGACTCACAACGTGACCTGCACTTCCGTGAATTGGTGGACCGGGCGTCGGTAACGCCTGGTGACGATGCGCGCCCGGGTGGCGTTCCAAGGCGCGCGCAGTGGCGGGGGACGGCCCCATCACAGGACACAAAGTGCGGCCGTCGCCTCCCGGGCGAGTGAACGGGGAATACCCGGCGAAGTCGGTTTGGACCGGTTCGATCGGGCGACATAGCGTCCGTCCTCATTCGGACGTTTTTCCCGTCAACCGGCGGGCGTCCGGGTCCGTCGCCGGGCGCGGGGCGCCGGGACGCCGCCGGTAGATTCGGAGGGCCGAACCCGGGCCGTGCTCCCCGGGGGGCATGCGGTGCGAACAGCCGGGATGGGGACGCGATGCGGGTCGAACTGCTCACCGTCGGGGACGAACTGCTCCTCGGCGACACGGTCAACGGGAACGCGGCATGGCTGGGGCGCAGGCTCGCCGACCACGGTGTCGACGTCACCCGCAGCGTCGTCGTGGGCGACGACCTCGACGTGATCATCGAGGCGGTGCGGTCCGCGCTCGGCCGGGCCGGCGCGGTCATCACCACCGGCGGCCTCGGCCCCACCTCCGACGACCTCACGAGGGACGCGCTCGCCAAGGCGGCGGGCGTCGCGCTCGTCCGGGACCCGGCGCTCGAACGGCGGCTGCGCGAGCGGGTCGCCAGGGCGGGCCGCGAACTGCAGCCCATGGCGCTGCGCATGGCGGACGTCCCCGAGGGCGCGCGGACGCTCGTCAACTCAGCGGGCTCGGCGCCCGGCCTGCGCGTCGAGCTGCCGGGCGGGATGGTCTACGCCCTGCCCGGCGTCCCGTTCGAGATGCGCACGATCATGGACGAGGTCGTGCTGCCGGAACTGACCGGGCTCGCCGGGCTGCCCGCCGTCGCGCGCCGCACCCTGCGCACCGCCCGCATCTGGGAGTCGGTCGTCGCCACCCGGCTCGCCGAGGTCGAGGCGATGGACGGGGTCAGGCTCGCCTACCTGCCCGACCCGGCCGAGGTGAAGATCCGGATCACCGTGGCCGGACCGGACGCCGCGGGGCGGCTGGAGGGCGTCGAGGCGCACGTGCGGAGTCTGCTGGGCCCGGCCGTGTACGGCGTCGAGGAGGACACGCTCGACCGTGTCGTCCACCGGCTGCTCGCCGGGCGTTCGGAGACCGTCGCGACGGCGGAGTCGCTGACCGGCGGGCTCATCGGCGCGGAGCTCACCGCCATGCCGGGATCGTCCGCCACGTTCGCGGGCGGCATGGTGACGTACGCGACCGACGTGAAGCGGCAGGTGCTGGGCGTCCCGGCGGAGCTGCTGGCCGAGCACGGGGCCGTCCACCCGGACGTGGCCGCCGCGATGGCCGCCGGCGTGCGGGACGCGCTCGGTGCGACGTACGGGCTCGCCGTGACGGGTGTGGCCGGTCCCGACTCCCAGGACGGCCGGCCGGTGGGAACGGTCTATATCGGTGTGGCCGGACCCGGAAATATGCGCACTGTGGTCAGTCCGAAACTCCCCGTACCGGGGGCCGGGCCGGAGATCCGTGCGGTGATCCGGCGGATGACCGTCGTGCACGCCCTTGACCTGCTGAGACGTCTTTTGCTGGGGCTTGACGTCGAGGGCGGGAGCGAGGAGGCTCGGGCAGATCGGGAAGATCGAGGCTGATTACAGCGTTACGTTCCCAGCGAACACGAAATCAACGGTCTGCCATGCTCACCGTCAAGCCGGGTACGGTGGAACCGGCAGATGGTCCGAACTGAGGGAGGGAGCGAGACGATGGTCCTGCTTCGCCAGCTGCTCGGTGACGTACTGCGGCAGCTGCGGCTGCGCCAGGGACGCACCCTCCGTGAGGTGTCCGCGGCGGCGCGGGTGTCACTCGGCTATTTGTCCGAGGTCGAACGGGGGCAGAAAGAGGCGTCTTCGGAGCTGCTGTCCTCGATCTGCAAAGCCCTGGGCGTTCCGCTGTCGCACGTCCTCAGGGAAGTAGCGGATCAGCTGGCCCTCGCCGAGCTGCAGCACGAGCCCGTCATGGCGGGTGCACCCGAGCACGAGCGCATTTCCACCGAGAGCATTCCGGAGACTCCGGAAGAGATCACCGGCGAACTCCGCGCCGACATGGTCGCGGCCTGAACCGTTCTTGGTGTGTTCATGCCCGAGCGGGGCCGCGGGTGTGCGCGGCCTCACGCATGAACGCGGCATTTGCGGGGAGGCTCCCGGGTTGTAACGGACAACCGTAACGACGCGGAAGGAGCCCGGACATGGCGGCGGTCAAGAGCCCGCTTTCGGATTCGGCCCTGAAGGTCGCGGGGGACGCCCTCCAGGGTTCCCTCATCGACCTCATCGATCTTTCTCTGGTCGCCAAGCAGGCGCACTGGAACCTTCACGGACGCAACTTCAAGGTCGTCCACGAGCACCTGGACGAGGTCGTCGCCCTCGCGCGCAGCGGGCAGGACGACGTCGCCGAGCGTGCCGTGGCGGTCGGCTACAACCCCGACGGCCGTGTCCGCACGGTGGCCGACCGGACCACGATCCCGCAGCTGGAGGCCGGTTACCTCGACGACGACAAGGTCGTCGCCGCGGTCACCGACATCCTGGCGCAGATCATCGCGCGGTTCCGCGAGCGCATCGCGGCGACCGACGAGCCGGATCAGGTCACGCAGGACCTGCTCATCGGCATCACCGCCGAGCTGGAGAAACAGCACTGGATGTTCCAGGCGCAGCGTTAACCGCGGCGCCCTCGGCGTCGCGCCCCGGAAGGCCCTCCTTCGGCGGGCACTGCGTGCGATCGCCGCATCGCTCCGGCTCGCCTTGCGGCTCGCTGCGCGCCCGCGACCGTTGAGGTCGTCGGGCGGTTGCGGCGGTTGGCTGGTGTCCTGCCCGGAATGCTGTGATCATGGGGTATGGACGTTCTGCCGAAGGGGGCCTTGCCGTTCGGCGCCGCTCTGCTCGCCCTGGCCGCCTGCGGCTCCGGCGGCCTCGGTGCGGGACGGCCGTGCACGGCGATCGGCTCGCCGGCCGGCCTGAGCGTTTCCGTCAAGGCCCCCGACGCCTCGCGCGTGACGTCCGCGTCCGTGCGCGTGTGCTGGGACGGGACCTGCCGGGAGCCCCGGATCGAACTCCGGCCGTCCTCGACGACCGTCCCGATGGGCTGCGACGGCGACGAGCCCGACGGCACCTGCGGAGCCTCCGCGTCGCCCGACGGAGGCAGCACGGGGTTCGCCCGGGTGGAGGGCCTGCCGAAGAGTCCCGTCCAGGTCACGCTCACGCTCCGCGACGCCCGGGACCGGACGCTCGTCGACCGCCGCGTCGACGTCACCCCGAAGGCGACGTTCCCGAACGGCGAGCACTGCGGTGAGGGCGGCCCCCAAGCCGCGCTGACCGTCGCGGGCGGCACGGTGACCGTCCGCTGATCACGGATCGGCGGCGGGCTGGCAGCGGGGGCACCAGAACGTGACGCGCTCGCCGGCCTGGGACCGCTGGCCGGCGCGCTCGATCCGGGTCCCGCAACGCCGGCAGGGACGCCCGGCCCGTCCGTACACCCAGTGCTCGCGGCCGCGCCCCAGGTCGCCCGTGGTGATGTGGCCGTGCCGTTCCTTGTTGGCGTCCAGGAGCCGGTGAGCGAGTTCCACCAGGGCCCGCAGGCCGGCGACGTCCCGGACTGGGGTCCACGGGCTGACGCCCCTCAGGAAGAGGATCTCGGCCTTGTAGACGTTGCCGATCCCGGCGAGACGCGTCTGGTCGAGCAGAGCCTCGCCGATCGCCCGTTCAGGCCGCTCGCCCAGCCGCTCGGCGGCCTCGGCGGCCATTCCGGCGTCCCACGACGCGTCGAGCAGATCCGGTCCGAGATGACCGACGGCCTTGTCCTCCTCCGCGGTGCGCAGCAGCTCGACGAGGCCGAGGGAGTAGCCGACCGCCTGGCACTGCGCGTTCGCCAGCACGAGCCGCACCCGGTGGTCGCGCGGGGCCGGCCCGGCGCGGCGGATCTGCCAGCGCCCCTCCATCAGCAGGTGCGTGTGGACGGTCAGCCCGCCTTCGACGCGGATGAGGAGATGCTTGCCCCGCGACACCGCGTCCAGGACCGTCCGCCCCCGGAGATCGGCGGTCGCGAGCCGGGGGACGCGGAAGTCCGAGCGCGTCAGCGTCCGCCCGGCGAGCGCCTCGCGCAGGCGCCGGGCCGTCAGCCACACGACATCGCCCTCGGGCATGGCTCAGATCAGGGAGGGGCTTTCCCAGGCCGACGGGTCCTCGGTCAGCTTGCGGACGGGCTCGGGCAGCTCCCCGGCGGCGATGTGCGCGAGCTTGACCTTCTCCAGGATGGCGCGCTCGCTGGCGCGCAGCGCGATCCACACCTCCTGCAGGGAACGCGCGGGCCCCTCGTAGCCGACGTGTTCGGGACGCTCGCCCCGGACGCCGAGCAGCGGACCGTCGATGGCGCGGATGATGTCGGCGAGGGAGATCTGATCGGCCGGCCGCGCCAGCCAGTAGCCGCCCTCGGGCCCGCGCTGGCTCCGGATGATGCCGGACCGGCGCAGCTGGCCGAGGATGTTCTCAAGGAATTTGGGTGGTATGCCCTGCGCCTCGGCGAGTTGGACCGCGGTCACCGGGTGGCTCCCGGCGACCGCCAGCTCGGCGGAGGCGCGCAACGCGTAGTCGACCCGGGCGGACAATCGCATGCGAGCATTATCCCTTGCCGATAGGACCGGTCGGGTTTCCGGGGAACGCGGCGTGCCTGCCGGGACCGGGCTCCTTGCCCGGCGGCACGCCGCGAGCTCGTGCTAGCAGAGCCCCAGGAGTTCGGCGGCGGCCTGGGCGTTGGCGGCGGCGGCGCCGTAGGTGGCCAGGTAGACGGCCGATCCGGGGCGCCACACGGGCAGGCCCATCTCCACGACGACGGTGTCGGGGCGGGCCGTCAGCAGAGCGGTGGTGAGGGCCCGCTGGCCCGCGTGCCGGTGCGCGTCTCGGAGGACGATGACCAGGCCGCGGCCCGCTGCGCGCTTCAGGACGCGGTCCGCCGTTCCGTCCGCTCCGTCGGCCTGGACGGCGTCGGGTGCCCAGGGGCCGAGGCCCCACGGGGTCGGCCCGACCGCGATGTTCCCGGTCGCCTCCGTCTCGACGATCAGCGGCGCTCCGTCCCAGCCGGGCAGCGAGCCCGACACGCGGACGGCGCGGCGGGCGGCCTCCAGCCCGGCGGCCCGGTCGACGACGGCGGGGGAGTACCCGGCGAGCCACTCCTTGAGGCGGGCGGTCCGTTCGGCGGCGTCCCGCAGCCGGTCCGGCGACAGCCGGCCGGTGCGCACGGCCGCGCCGATGGCGGCCAGGGTCGCCCGGACGGTCTCGGCGTGCTCGTTGGGGCCGAGGCACAGCAGGTCGGCGCCCGCGATGAGCGCCCGCACGGACGCCTCGGGGATGCCGATCGCGCCGCTCGCGCCCTCCATGTCGAGGGCGTCGGTGACGATCACGCCCTGGTAGCCGAGCCGTTCCCGCAGCAGCCCGGTGATCGCGTCGGGGGACAGTGTGGCGGGTGTCCCGCGGGTGATCGAGGGCAGGTTCAGATGCCCGGTCATCACCGCGCGGGTGCCGGCCTCGATCGCCGCCCGGAACGGCACCAGCTCGCGGCGTTCCAGCAGGTCCAGGTCGGCGTCGACGAGCGGGACGGACAGGTGGGAGTCGTCCACGGTCGCGCCGTGGCCGGGGAAGTGCTTCGCGCAGGCCGCGACGCCCGCCTCCTGCGTGCCGGCGACGGACGCGGCCGCGTGCCGGGCGACCAGGGCCGGGTCCGAGCCGAAGGAGCGGGTGCCGATCACCGGGTTGTCGTCGGCGGTGTTCACGTCGACCGACGGCGCGAAGTTGAAGTTGACGCCGACCCCGGCGAGCTCCGCGCCCATCGACCGGTAGATCCGCCGGGTCAGCTCGGGGTCGTCCACGGCGCCGAGCGCGGCGTTGCCCGGGTAGGGGCTGCCGGCCCGGTGGCCGCCGAGGCGGGTGACGTCGCCGCCCTCCTCGTCGATCGTCACGAACGGGTCGCCCGCCTTGCGCAGCCGCGCGGTGAGCGCGGCGAGGGACTCCGGGCTCGGCACGTTGCCGATGAGGGCGAACAGCGTGACGCCGGCGAGGCCGGCCTCCAGCTCGTCCAGCAGCCAGCGCGGGGCGGTCGCACCCGGGAACGACGGGAGCAGCGTGCCGCGTGCCAGGCGGGCGATCTCCGCCGTGGTCGCGATGTCGTCGGCCGTCACCCCTTCACCGCCCCGGCGGTGAGGCCGGACACCATGCGGCGCTGGACGAGCAGGAAGAAGGCGATGACGGGAATGGTGAGCAGCGTGGACGCTGCCATGATGGGCCCCCAGGCGTTGCCGCTGCGGCCGAAGAAGAACTGCAGCATGATCGGCAGGGTGTACTTGTCCTGGTCTTCCAGGAACGTGTAGGCGAAGATGAACTCGTTCCATGCGGTGATGAAGGAGAAGATGCTGGTCGCGACCAGTCCGGGCGCGACGAGCGGGAGCATGACCGTGAAGAACGTCCGGATCGGCCCGGCCCCGTCGATGGCGGCGGCCTCCTCCAGTTCGCGCGGCACCGCGGCGACGAACCCGCGCAGCATCCAGATCGCGAACGGCACGGCGAACCCGATGTAGACGAGCGTGAGGCCGAACAGGCTGTTGAGCAGGTCGAGCGTCTTCAGGTCCAGGAACAGCGGGATGACCAGCGCCTCCAGCGGCACCATCTGCACCACCAGCAGCATGATCAGGAAGGTGGTGCGGAACCGGAAGCGGAACCGCGCCACGGCGGTCGCGGCCAGCAGCGCGAGCAGCCCCGACGCCACGACCGTCGCGATGGCCAGGAACGCGCTGTTGCGGAAGTACTCCCAGAAGGAGACCTCGGCGATGCCGCCGTTCAGCACCAGGTCGAAGTGGTCCAGCGTCGGGTGGACGGGCAGCGGCTTCGGCGTGGTGCTGAAGATCTCGGTGTTGGGCTTGAACGCGGTCGAGATCATCCAGAAGACGGGGAAGACCGCGAGGAGGAAGACGAGCAGCCCGGTCCCGTTCAGCAGGGCCTTGCGAGCGGTGCGTTTCATTGTGGGGGGACGACCCCCCACACCCCCCGGTCGCTTCGCGAATGCGGGTCTCACTTCGTCTCCCCCTGACGGACCATGACCCGCACGTACAGGGCGGTGACGACGAGCAGGATCATCGTGAGCACCAGCGCGACCGCCGAGCCCATGCCGAGCTTCGGATTCAGCGAGCCGAACGCCTCGGAGTAGCCGTACAGCGACAGGTTGAACGCGTCGCGGTTGGCCATTCCGGCCATGATGAACAGCTGCGTGAAGACCTTGAAGTCCCAGATGATCGACATGACGATCAGCACGAGGAAGATCGGCTTGAGCATCGGGTAGGTGATGCTCCAGAACGTCCGCCACGGGCCGGACCCGTCCACCCGGGCCGCCTCGTACAACTCGCCCGGGACGCTCTTCAGCCCGGCCAGGACCGACACGGCCACGAACGGGCACGCCTGCCAGACGACGCACACGGTGAGGACGGTGTAGGTGGACAGCGGCCTGGCGAACCAGTTGTAGTCGGTCCAGCCGCTTCCGACGAGGGCGTCGGGCAGCAGGTCCAGGGTCCAGTTGACCAGGCCGCCGGTCGAGCCGAACAGCCAGGTGAAGATGATCGCGGCGGTGACGGGCGGGGTCGCCCAGGCGATCATCACGCCGCCGGCGACGAAGGCCGACATCCGCTTGCCGAGCCTGTTGAGCAGCAGCCCCACCAGCGTCCCGATGACCAGGGTCAGCGTCACCGCGACGACGGCGAACAGCACGGTCTGCCTGAGGGTCTGCCAGAAGAACGGGTCGCTGAAGATCTTTTCGAAGTTCCCGGTCCCCACCGACTCGGCCGGCTCGCCGCGCAGCTGGCGGTTGCCGACCTTCTGGAACGACATGATCCCGATCTGGATCATCGGCCAGAACATCAGGACGGCGATCACGACCACGGTGGGCGCGATGAGCAGGTAGGGCCCGAGGCGGGGCCTGCGGCGGGGGCGCGCCCGGCCGGAGGGTCTCCGGCCGGGCGTCCCGCGCACCGCGGGAGCGGTGTCGAGCATGGACGTTCCGATCAGCTGATGTGGCGAGGTGGGCGGGCTACGGGTTGAGCAGGGTATTGGCCTGCTCGTTCGCCTTCTTCATCTCACCGGCGGCGGGCTCGCCCTGCATGATCGACTTGACCGCGTTCGGCAGCACCTTCTTGGCCTGCTCGAACTCGCCCCAGCCGGCGGTGAGCGGCGGGAACTTGGTGTTGGCGGCGATGTCGGTGAAGACCGCCAGCTTCGGGTCGGAGAACTTCACGTCCGAGCGCATGGACGAGAAGCCGCTGTAGTCGGCCCACGCCTTGGCGTTCTTGGCGTTGTTCAGGGTCGTGATGTAGTCGAAGGCCGCGGCCTTGGCCTCGCTGTCGGCCCAGACGCCGAGGTCGGAGCCGCCCGCCATGACGGGGGCGTTGCCGCCGTCCTTGGCCGGGATCGGGAAGACGCCCCACTTGTCCGCGTTCTTGTCGGAGATCTTCTTCATCTCCTTGAGCGCCCAGCTGCCGTCGAAGTACATGCCGAGCTTGCCGAGCGCGAAGTCGCGCTGCGGGCCCTCCAGCTCGTTCTTGCCGATGTACTTCTCGGGGGCGACCTTCTCCTTGGAGACGAGACCGGCGTAGTAGTTCACGGCCTCGACGGCCTGCGGCTGGTCGAGCGTGCCCGTCCACTTGCCGCCGTCCTGGACGGCCACGGAGCCGCCGCCGCCCCAGATGAAGCTGAGCAGCGCGTTGGTCTGGTCGCTCGGCACGCCGATGCCGGGGACGTCCTTGGCGTCCTGGATCTTCTTCGCCGCGGCGGTCAGCTCGGCCCAGTTCTTCGGCTGCTGGATGTTCAGCTCCTGGAACCAGTCGGTGCGGTACCAGACGCCCCGCACGCCGCCGTACCACGGCACCGCGTAGGTCTTGCCGTCCGCCTGGTCGTTGCCGAGCGCCGTCTTGTTGAGCGTCTTGCCGTCGGCCCAGCCGTTGAACTCGCCGGTGATGTCGGCCAGGTTGCCCTGCTCGATGTGGGACTGGACGTCGGTGTTGCCGATCTCGGTCACGTCGGGGCCCTCGCCGCCGGCGGCCGCCTTCTGGAACGTGGTGGCGACCTGCGGCCACGGCACGTACTTGATCTGGACGTCGGTGTTCGGGTGCTCGGCCTTGAAGTCGGCCTCGACGGCGTCGAGGAACTTGGTCTGCTCCGGGGTTCCTTCGCCCATCATCCAGACCTTGAGCTGCGCCGGGTCCTTGCCCGTACCGGCATCGCCGCCGTCCTCGCCGCCGCAGCCCGCGGCGGCCAGGGCGATCGCGGCCGCCGCGGCCGCAACCTTGATGTACTTCATTGGGGATCCTTTCCGGCTTCGCCTCGCGCGGCCTTGTGGCCTGCGGTGCGAGTGGACACGGCCCGGACCCTTTAGGGTCCCAGCCATGCCCCTCTCGCGTTCGCATCGCACGCGGGCGCCCTGCTCGCCAGTCGGCGCTCTGCGAGCGCCCCCAGCCCGGGGTATGGACCGGTCGGCGCCTGGGCGTAAACTAACAAGAAACTTTCCTAAACAAAACTGCTCGTTAGCGGATTGAGACATCGAGGGGTATCAGCATGGCCGCCAACCGTCCGGGAACGCCGAGGCTGCTGCGCGAGCTCAACGACCGCGCGGCGCTGGACCTGCTCGTCGACCAGGGCCCGCTGACCCGCGCGCAGATCGGCGAGCACACCGGGCTGTCCAAGGTCACCGCCTCCCAGTTGCTGTCCAGGCTTGAGGACCGGGGGCTCGTCGCCGTCGTCGGATCGCAGGCCGGGGGACGCGGGCCGAACGCCGCCCTGTACGCCGTCGTCCCGTCCAGCGCCTATGTCGCGGGCCTCGAAGTGGGGCCGGACGGCGTCACCGCCGGCGTCGCCGACATCACCGGCCACATCGCCGCCCAGGTCACCGTGGACCCGAACGGCGCCGACGAGCCGGTGAAGATGGTGCACAGCGCCGTCGCCAAGGCCTGCCGCTCGGCGAAGGTCGCGCTGTCGAAGCTGAGCGCCTTCGTCATCGGCACCCCCGGCGTGGTCGACCCGAAATCCGGCGACGTGCAGTTCTCCTTCGACCTCCCGGCCTGGCACGAGGGCGTCCTCGCCGCGCTGAAGACCGACCTGCGCCGCCCCGTCACGATCGAGAACGACGTCAACCTCGCCGCCATCGCCGAACGGGCCTACGGCGCCGCGCACACCGCCGACGACTTCGCCCTCATGTGGCTCGACCGCGGCATGGGCCTGTCGGTCATGCTGGGCGGCCGGCTGCACCGCGGCCGCTCCGGCGGCGCCGGCGAGATCGGGTACCTGCCGGTCCCCGGCGCGCCGCTGCCCCTCGGCGCGGCCCGGCGCGGCCCCGCCGACGAGGGCGTGACCGAGTCGACGACCTGGGGGATCCCGACGCTCGCCGGCGGCTACGGCGCCCTGGTCGGCGCGGACGGCGTCCGCGCCCTCGCCCACGAGCACGGCATCGCCGAGCCGACCGCGGTGGACTGCGTCCGCGCGGCCGCCGCCGACGAGGCCCGCGGCGGCGCCTTCCTGGACGCTCTCGCAGGCCGCATCTCCTACGGTGTGACCTCGGTCAACATCGTCCTGGACCCCGGGCTCGTCGTGCTGTCGGGAAGCCTCGGCCGGGCGGGCGGGCGTCCCCTCGCCACCCGCATCGAAGAGATCGTCGGGCGGATCAGCCCGACCCGTCCCGCCGTCGCGGTGACCGAGGTGGAGGGCAACCCCGTCCTGCGCGGCGCCCTGTACGCGGCGCTCGAACAGGCCCGCGACGACGTCTTCTCGGCCGCGGGCGCGTCCTGAACGGCGGCGCGTCCCGGACGGCGGCGCGGCTGAACGGCATGAGCGCCCCCGCCGATCCGGCGGGGGCGCTCACTGGAGCGTTCCTTGTCCCGTTCCAGCGGTCTCCTACTTGGCCGCAGCCGTGGCGACGACCTGCTCCTGATGGCGCCGCGGGTCGTTGAGCGCGCGGTCGATGACCGTCCGGCTGATGACCTGCCGCTTGCGCCGGAGCGCGGCGGCCTTGCGTGCCGTAGGCGTCATGGTGAACCCCGTTCCGCGATGGCGTTTTCCCCTCGCCACCGCAACCCCGTAATGCGTCCATGCTCTCGCGCGCGAGCGGCCGGGGGATCCCCCCGAGGAATGAAATCGAGCTCAGACCAAGTGCGGAGAACACCCCGGGACGACGTGGGGCTCCGCCCTGGGATCATGATGGGGAACGCACTCCAGTACGGCCCCGTTGGGGAAACCGTGAGCGATGAACGGAGGCTGCGCCATGGCGCTGCGTGACCGGCTGCGGCGGCTCGTCCAGAAGCCGGGCAGCGTCGACCTCGCGCCCTTCCGCGTCCTGGTGGACGAGGCGGGCGAGCGCGAGTCCCGCGTCCGGAAGCTGTCCGACGAGGAGCTGACCGCCGCCGCTTCCGGCCTCCGCGAGAAGGAGGACCTGGCCGGGCTGTGCGCCCTCGGCCGGGAGGCCGCCCGCCGGACCCTGGGGGAGCGGCCGTTCGACGTGCAGCTCATCGGCACGCTCGCCCTGCTGTCCGGGCACGTCGCGGAGATGGCCACCGGCGAGGGGAAGACTCTGTCGGGAGCCATCGCCGCCGCCGGTTACGCGCTGCGCGGCCGGCGGGTCCACGTGATGTCGGTCAACGACTACCTCGCGCGCCGCGACGCCGAGTGGATGGGCCCGCTGTACGAGCGGCTGGGCGTCACGGTCGGCTGGGTCGGGCAGTCGTCCACGCCGGACGAGCGGCGCGAGGCCTACCGCGCCGACGTGACGTACGCGCCGGTCAGCGAGGTCGGCTTCGACCTGCTGCGGGACCGGCTCGTCACCGGCGCCGGCGACGCCGTGCAGCCCGAGCCGGCCGTCGCGCTGGTCGACGAGGCCGACTCGGTGCTGGTCGACGAGGCGATGGTGCCGCTCGTCCTCGCGGGCGCCGCCGACCTCGACGCCGCCGACCCCCGGTACGCCGACCTCGTCCGCCGGCTCCGGCCCGGCCTGCACTACTCCACCGACGAGGAGGCCCGCAACGTCCAGCTCACCACGGCGGGCGCCCACGAGGTCGAACGCGTCCTGGGCCTCGACCTCTACGCGCCCGGGCAGCTGCGCACCCTCACCGCCGTGAACGTGGCCCTGCACGCCGAGGTCCTCCTGCACCGCGACGTGGACTACATCGTCCGCGACGGTGCGGTGAAGCTGATCAGCGAGTCGCGGGGCCGGGTCGCGCTGCTGCAGCGCTGGCCGGACGGGCTGCAGGCCGCGGTCGAGGCGAAGGAGGCCCTGGAGGCGTCCCCGAGCGGCGAGATCCTCGACTCGATCACCGTCCAGGAGCTGATCGGGCGCTACCCCGTCCGGTGCGGAATGACCGGCACGGCGATGGCCGTCGCGGCGCAGCTCACCGAGTTCTACTCGCTGCAGATCGCGGTCGTCCCGCCGAACACGCCGTGTGTCCGCGACGACGAGCCCGACCGCCTCTACGCGACCGCCGCCGACAAGGAGGTCGCGATCGTCGAGGAGATCGCCGCCGCGCACGCCGCCGGGCGCCCGGTGCTGATCGGCACCGGCGACGTCGCCGAGTCCGAGCGGCTCGCGCGCCGCCTGTCCCGCGCCGGCCTCGACCGGGTCGTCCTCAACGCCAAGAACGACGCCGAGGAGGCCGCGATCATCGCGGAGGCCGGGGCGTACGGCGCGATCACCGTCTCCACCCAGATGGCCGGCCGCGGCACCGACATCCGGCTCGGCGGCAGCCCCGCGCCGGGCGCCCCCGGCGACCCGTCCGCGCCCGGTACCGCCTCCGCCGAGGCCGCGGGCGGCGACCACGACCGCGTCGCGGACGCGGGCGGCCTCCTGGTCATCGGGACCGGCCGCTACCACAGCAGCCGCCTGGACGACCAGCTCCGCGGCCGCGCCGGGCGCCAGGGCGACCCCGGCGGCTCGGTGTTCTTCACCAGCCTCCAGGACGAGCTCGTCACCCGCTACGCGCCCGACGAGAAGTCGAAGGCGCCCTCCGACGACGACGGGCTCATCACCGACAAAGGCGCCCACTGGATCGTCGGGCACGCCCAGCGCGTCGCCGAGGGCGTCGACCTGGAACTGCACCGCAACACGTGGCGCTACAACCATCTGATCGGCCTGCAGCGCCGCGAGCTCCTCGCCGAGCGCGACGCCGTCCTGCACGGCGACGCCGCCGACCGGGCCATGGCCGCGGACGCCTCCGGACGGCATGCCGAACTCACCAAGATCGCGGGTGCGGACGCGGTGGCCGCCGCCGCGCGCCAGATCGTCCTGTACCAGCTCGACCGCTGCTGGGCCGAGCACCTCGCCTACCTCGCCGATCTGCGCGAAGGCATTCACCTGCGGTCCCTCGGCCGCGGCCTCGACCCGCTGGTCGAGTTCAACCGGGAGGCCGTCCCGGCGGGCAAGCGCCTCCTCGCCGACGCCAGGAAGCGCTCGATCGCCGCGTTCGAGGCGCTCACCGCGTCCGAGGACGGCATCGACCTCGACTCCGCCGGCCTCAAGCGTCCCTCGGCGACGTGGACGTACCTCGTCCACGACAACCCGTTCGGCTCCCTGGACGAGCGCGCCCTGCGCGGCCTGATCAACATGTTCAAGGGCCGCCGCCGCTGAACCACGTTCGCGTACGGGGTGCCGCCCTTATGGCGGCCCTCTGAAGGGCGCCATGCCGCAGGTCAACGAGGGGCGGGGAGGATCGTGTCGGCGATGGCGCGGGCCTTCGCGGCGGCGTCGCGGACGCCGCCGACGCTGAACGCGACCACCGCGCCCTCGTGGACGATGAGGAGCTGATCGGCCAGGACGCCGCTCGCGCCCCCGGTCAGGTCAGCGTAGAGGTTCCTCACCCATGCCTTCTGCTCGGCGGCGACCGCCCGCGCCGGCCTCAGGCGCCCCGGTCGAATGCACTCGCGCATGAACCCGGCGGCGTCTCGCTTCGCTCGCGGCGGACGTGCGCCGGGGCGCGCGGGTCAGGCGCGCAGGCGGACCGGCGCTCCCGCAGGCGGACTGGTCACGCCCGCAGGCGCAGGCCGCGGGGCGTCGGGTGGAAGCCCGCCGACTCCAGTGCCGCGGCCAGCGGGGAACCGGCGATCGCCGCACCGTCGGCGCGTTCGACGGTCAGCTTCCCGAGGGCGCCCTCCCGGACGGCGAGGGCGAGCGCGTCCACGGCCGGTTGCAGGACCTCGGGGTCGTCGTCCCAGGTCAGCAGAGTCCGGCCGCCGCGTTCGACGTAGAGGACGAGGCGGCCCTCGGTCAGCACCACCAGCGCCCCCGCCTTGCGGCCCGGCTTGTGGCCGCTTGCGACATCGTCGTCGCGGCCAGGCCAGGGCAGGGCCGCGCCGTACGGGTTGGCGGGATCGGCCGCCGCCAGCACGAGGGCGCGGTCGGCGGATGTGCGGGGCGTCTCCCAGAGCGCGGATAGGTCGTCCGGTGCGGGTGCCGCCGCCGGGCGCAGCGCGCGGAGCCGGTCGACGGCGCCCGGCAGCGCGAACTGGGCGGCCCCCAGGCCCTCGACGAAATAGCCGCGCCGGCACCGGCCCGTCTCCTCGAACGCGCGCAGAACCGGGTAGACGGCGGCGAACCCGCCAGGTGTCCGTTCGGCCGCGACCGCGCCGCGAATGACGATGCCGTACCGCTCCAGCAGTACCTCGGCGAGCGCGTGCGAACGCAGGGTCGCGGTGGCCTCCCGTCCGGGGAGCGGCCACCAGCGTCCGCCGACCGTGGGAGGGCCGGTGCGGGACGGCAGCACGGGACGGCCGCGGCGCGTCGTCCGGGAACGGTGCGTGGGACGGCCGGACCCGAGCGCGGCCCGCAGCGGAGCCATCGTGTCGTTGGTGAGATGCCCGGCCCAGACGAGATCCCAGACGGCGGTGACGAGATCGGCGTCGTCGGCGGTGACGTGCCGGTTCACCCGGTCGGACAGCGTCCGGAAGAACAGCGCGCCGCCGTCGCCGAGGGCGTCCAGGACGGCCTGGTGCGCCGGCGTGAGCGTGATCTCCGCGGGCTCCGGCATCAGGAGCGGCGCGGTGTCGGCCAGATAGAGCGCCACCCAGCCGTCTCCGCCCGGCAGCCCGCCATGGCCCGTCCACACGACCTCGCCCGCGGACGTCAGCTCGTCCAGCATGGCCGGGGAGTAGCCGGGCACCCGCGACGGCAGGATCAGCGACTCCAGCGCCGACGCGGGCACCGCCGCTCCCTGGAGCTGCTCGACCGCCTGGACGAGCGCGTCGACGCCCCGCAACCGGGACCCGCCCGAGATGCCGTGCCAGACGGGCAGGAAACGCCCGAGCGATTCCGGCGGGGACGGCTCGACCTCGGCGCGGAGCCGGGCGAGGGACCGGCGGCGCAGCGTCCGCAGCACGCCCGTGTCGCACCATTCGCTCGTCAGCGGGCCGGAGACGGACCCGACGGGCAGGAACTCGCCCTCGGCGACCCGTCCCGCGCCCGCGAGCCGCCGCAGCGTCTCGACGACGACCGCGACGCCCAGCCCGAAGCGGGCGGCCGGGTCGCCCGCCCGGAACGGCCCGTGCGTGCGCGCGTACCGGGAGATCAGGTCGCCGAGCGGGTCGCCGACCGGTTCGAGGAACGCCTCGGGGAGGCCCACGGGCAGCGGCGCGCCGAGGGCGTCGCGGAGGCGTCCCGCGTCCTCGACGGCGGCCCAGCGTTCCTCGCCCGCGACCCTGACGCGGATCGCCCGCCGTGTCGCCTCCAGCTCCGCCAGCCACCGCGACGCCTGGACGAGCAGGTCGCCGCCGGCGGCGGGCTTCGCGTCGTCATCCGATGCGGGTTCGGTGTCCGCACCTGCGGGGAGGGTGCGTTCCGCCGCCTCCGCCGTGGTGAGGGGGCCGAGAGTGCGGAGCAGGTCGGCGACGCCCTCCAGGTCGCGGGCGCGGCGGTCGGCGGCCAGGCGCTGGAGTTCGCGCTCGGTGTCGGCGACGGCCTCCGGATCGAGGAGTTCGCGGAGATCGGCCTGCCCGAGCAGTTCCGAGAGGAGCGCCGAGTCGAGGGCGAGCGCCTGGGCGCGGCGTTCGGCGAGGGGCGAATCGCCCTCGTACATGAACGCGCCGACGTAGTGGAAGAGCAGCGAGCGGGCGTAGGGGGACGGCTCGGGCGTCTCGACCTCGACCATGCGGACCTTGCGTCCCGACAGGTCGCGCATCAGCTGCACCAGGCCCGGAACGTCGAACACGTCCTGCAGGCACTCCCGCATCGTCTCCAGCACGATCGGGAACGACGGGTACTTGCTCGCGACGGCCAGCAGCTGCGCGGCGCGCTGGCGCTGCTGCCACAGCGGCATCCGCTTGCCGGGACGGCGGCGGGGCAGCAGCAGCGAACGCGCGGCGCACTCGCGGAACCGTGCGGCGAACAGCGCCGAGCCGCCGAGCTCGTCCACGACGATGCGTTCGATGTCGTCTGCGTCGAAGACGGCCAGGTCGAGGCTGGGCGGCTCGTCCATGTCGGGGATGCGGATGACGATGCCGTCGTCGGCGTGCATGGCCTGCGCGTCGATGCCGTACCGTTCGCGCAGGCGGCCCGCCATGGCCAGTGCCCACGGCGCGTGCACACGCGCGCCGAGCGGCGAGTGGACGACCATCCGCCAGTCGCCGAGTTCGTCGCGGAACCGCTCGACGACCATCGTGCGGTCGTCGGGGATGTGCCCGGTCGCCTCCCGCTGCTCGCTCACGTACGACACGAGGTTGGCGGACGCCCACTCGTCCAGCCCGGCGGCGGAGACGCGCTCGCGGGCGTCGTCGCCGGGGAGTTCGGCCAGCTCGCGGGTGAACGCGCCGAGCGCGCGGCCCAGCTCGGCGGGACGCCCGAGCGTGTCGCCGTGCCAGAACGGCAGCTTGCCGGGCTGGCCGGGAGCGGGCGAGACCAGGACGCGGTCCGGGGTGATGTCCTCGATGCGCCACGAGCTGGCCCCGAGGACGAACACGTCGCCGACGCGCGACTCGTACACCATCTCCTCGTCGAGTTCCCCGACGCGGGACGCCTTCTCGCCGACGAGGAAGACGCCGAAGAGGCCGCGGTCGGGGATCGTCCCGCCGCTGGTCACCGCGAGGCGCTGCGCCCCGGGGCGGTCGCGCAGGACTCCGGTGACCCGGTCCCAGACCAGGCGTGGACGCAGTTCGCCGAACTCGTCGCCGGGGTAGCGCCCGGCGAGCATGTCCAGCGTCGCTTCGAGTGCGGAGCGGGGGAGGGCGGCGTAGGGGGCGGCGCCTTTGACGAGCGACTCCAGGTCGTCGACGGTCCATTCGTCCATGGAGACCATCGCGACGATCTGCTGGGCGAGGACGTCCAGAGGGTTGCGCGGATAGCGCATCTCCTCGATCTCGCCGCCGCGCATGCGTTCGGCCACCACGGCCGTCTGCACCAGGTCGCCCCGGTACTTGGGGAAGATCACGCCCTTGGACACGGCGCCGACCTGGTGGCCGGCGCGCCCGACGCGCTGGAGCCCGTTGGCCACCGACGGCGGCGACTCCACCTGCACGACCAGATCGACGGCGCCCATGTCGATGCCCAGTTCCAGGCTGGACGTCGCCACGACGGCCGGGAGGCGGCCCTCCTTCAGAGCGTTCTCGATGCCCGCCCGTTCTTCCTTGGAGACCGAACCGTGGTGCGCACGGGCGATCTCCAGGGGCGCCCCTCTGGCCGCGCCCGCCTGGGCCATCGTGGCCGCTGGGGAGTGGTCCTCGGGCAGGGGATCGCCGGTCGCGCGTTCGTAGGCGAGTTCGTTCAGCCTTCCGCAGAGCCGTTCGGCCAGCCGCCGCGAGTTGGCGAACACGAGCGTCGAACGATGCGCCTGGATGAGGTCGAGCAGCCGGTCCTCCACATGGGGCCAGATGCTGCGCTGGCGTGGATCGGCCGCCCCGGAGTCGTCGACGAACCGGCCCACCTCGCCCATGTCCTCCACGGGGACGACGATGTCGAGATCGAAGACCTTGTCGGAAAGCGGCTGGACGACTGCCGCGGGCCTCGTCCCGCCCAGGAACGCCGCCACCTCGTCCGCGGGACGGACGGTCGCCGACAGGCCGACCCGCTGGGCGGGCCGTTCGAGGAGGGCGTCGAGGCGTTCCAGTGACAGCGCCAGATGTGCGCCGCGCTTGGTGCCCGCCACCGCGTGCACCTCGTCCACGATGACGGTCTCGACCCCGCGCAGGGACTCGCGTGCCCGGGAGGTGAGGATCAGGAACAGCGACTCCGGCGTCGTGATCAGGATGTCCGGCGGCTTGACGGCCAGCCTCCGGCGCTCGTCGGCCGGGGTGTCGCCCGACCGCATCCCGACGCGGATGGCGGGCTCGGGCAGGCCGAGCCGGCGCGCCGCGTGGCGGATGCCGGTCAGCGGGGCGCGCAGGTTGCGCTCGACGTCCACGGCGAGGGCCTTCAGCGGCGAGATGTACAGCACCCGGCAGCGCCGCAGGGCATCCTCGGGCACGGGGTCGCCGGCGAGCCGGTCGAGTGACCACAGGAACGCCGCCAGGGTCTTGCCGGAGCCGGTCGGCGCCACGACGAGCGTGCTGTCGCCGCTCGAAATCGACTCCCACGCCCCGGCCTGGGCCGGGGTGGGCGCGGCGAACGCGCCGGTGAACCAGGCACGGGTCGCCGGAGAGAATCGTTCGAGCACGTCACCGCCCATGGCGCCATAGTGCCTCGCGGGTCCGACAGAACGCGGCGGAGTGGCGCGCGTCACATTGTAAGCAAGCACTTGTACGGGCAAGGTCTACGGGTAGGACATCCGCCGCCAAGGGGGTCTCGATGCCCTACCTTCTTCTCGCCCTCGGGATCCTGTTCGCGCTTGCCGCGGCGAACGCGCACGTTCCCCCGCGCAACGCCGTCCTGCTCGCCCCGGGCTTCTTCTGCGCGTGGCTGACGATCGAGATGGCACCGCATGTGCTCGTCACCTGGGCCGCGGCGACCGCGCTGGTGGCGGTGTCCGGCGGACTGGGCGGCTGGGCAGGCTGGGCCGGGCTCGTCCTGGCGATCCTCGCCATGGCGGGCGTCGCGGCCACCCTCGTCGCGGCACGCCGTACGGTCGTCACCCTGCGCGACAGCGGTGCGCCCCTCGACCTCGACCCGGAAGGCGCGCCCCGCTATCCGCTGGCGCACCTGATCGTCCCTCAGCTGTGCCTGATCCCGCGCAGGGGCGTCCAGGTCGAACGCAACATCGTCTTCCATGAGGGCGGGGCTCTTCCCGGCGAGGACGGGCTGCGCCTCAAGCTGGACGTCTTCCGCTCCGCCGGTGAGCGCTCCGGCGGCGAACCGAGCCCCGGGCTCATGCAGATCCACGGCGGCGCATGGGTGATCGGGGACAAGCGTGAGCAGGGCCTGCCGCTTCTCAACCACATGGCTCTCCAGGGCTGGGTGGGCTTCAACGTCAACTACCGGCTCAGCCCCCGCGCCACCTGGCCCGAGCATCTGATCGACCTGAAGCGCTTCGTGGCCTGGTACAAGGAGCACGCCGCCGAGTACGGCGCCGACCCCGATTTCCTCTGCGTAACGGGTGGCTCGGCCGGTGGGCACCTCACGGCGATGGTCGCGTTGACCGCGAACGTGCCGGAGTTCCAGCCGGGTTTCGAGGACGCCGACACCACCGTGCAGGGCGCCGTGCCCTTCTACGGCGTCTACAACTTCTTCGAAGCGGGACCGTGGCCGCGTCCGATGGGCGACACCCGCCTCCTTGAGAAAATGGTCATCAAGAAGCCTTTCGCGGAGAACCGGGAGGCGTACGCCAAGGCGTCCCCCGTCACCTACATCAACAAGGACGCGCCGCCCTTCTTCGTCATCCACGGAAGCCGCGACTCGCTCATCCCCGCGGCGGAGGCACGCCGGTTCGTCGAACGGCTCCGGGACGTCTCCGACGCCCCCGTCATCTACGCGGAGATGAAGGGCGCCCAGCACGCGTTCGACGTCTTCCCCTCCTACCGGACGGCCCGCGTCATCGAAGGCGTCGAGCGGTACCTGACCGGGTTGCACCGGCAGTACCTCCAGGGCTCCGCCCCGGCCGTCCCCGCCGAGGTCATGGGGGACGGCACCGTCGGATAGCGTGGACGGGTGCGGCTCACAGTCTTCTGGGATCGGATGAACCAGCAGTTCGGCGAAAGCTACGCCCAGAGCGTGGCCAAGGACTACGTCTTGGCCGAACTCAGCGGCCGCACCATCGAGCAGGCCTTCGCCGACGGCGAACCCGCCAAGAAGGTCTGGAAGGCCGTCGTCGCCACCTTCGACGTCCCGTCGAGGCTTCAGTAGGTCATCCGCCGGATCTCGGCGTGCGTCCGCCACCGAACTCGATCCGGCCGGCCCGTCAGTCCGGAACGGGCAGATGCGCGTAGAGGTCCATCGCGTCCACGGACGACGGAAGATCGCTGACCTGGCCGTCGCCGACCTCCACCACGCGCCACGCGCCGTCCGTGCGGCGCGCCAGATCGGTCGTGATGAACCTGCAGCCCAACGCGCGCACCGCCGGAGCCACCGCGTCCAGATCGGGATCGGGATCCACACCCGGGCTGTCAGGGTGCGGCCCCACCAGCGCCGGCTCGCCGTCCACCCACCACACGCGCGCCTCGCCGTCGCCGTCGTACTGCTCGAACTCGCGCACGACGAGACCGCCCGCCAGATGGTCGTCGCGCAGCGCGACCATCTTCGAGGCGACGTCATGAAGCCGCGAGAGGTTCTTCACGTCGGGGACGAAGCACGCCTCCTCCCACTCGTGCTTGCACGACTTCACATAGTCCTTCACCACGCCCGGCCCGCCGCGCAGCGGCCGGACCAGCTCCCCCAGCTCGCTGAGGTCACCGGGATCCTGTCCCGCGCCCAGGGGCCGCCACACACTGTGCGGAGTCAACCCGGCGAACGTGTCGTGCCAGCCCGGCAGTTCATGCGCGCGCCTGTAGTCGTCCGGATGCGTGAGCAGCACCGTGCCCCGCCCCTTCAGGACGGCGGAGACCGCGGCGTACTCGTCCCCGGTGAGCATCCAGCCGCGATACCAGACCGGACCCAGATCGGAGGGCACCGCCCGGACCGCGTCGTCCACGTCGCCGCGCTGCAACGCGTCATGGTCGATCAAGGCGATCTCGCCGTAGTGGTCCCGCACCGCCGCGGCCTCACGGGAGAAGTGCGGGTCAACGCGCCGAGGGTGGAGCGGATCGACGCAGAAGAGAACGGTCAGCGTCATGATTGGAACCCTCCGTGGACGGCGCCAGCGTACGGGGTCGAGACCATGGCGCGCACGGAGATTCCCACCCGAATCACCGAACCGGACGATGATCGAACTAATGTTCGGTACGCTTGTGCGGGACACGGCGTCGTCCACAATCGCGCCCGGGTCTCGCAAAGTGTCGGAGGCCCGCCGTAACGTCGCCCTCGACATCGCAGGCAGCGGCCGAGAGCCGACAGTCACGACGAGAAGGACATCTCACATGGCAGCGAACGACCGGGAGAAGGCTCTCGACACCGCACTCGCCCAGATCGAGCGGCAGTTCGGCAAGGGGTCGGTCATGCGGATGGGCGAGGAGGCCCGCGCGCCCGTCGAGGTGATCCCCACCGGCGCGATCTCCCTCGACATCGCGCTCGGCATCGGCGGCCTGCCCCGCGGCCGCGTCGTCGAGGTGTACGGCCCCGAGGGCTCCGGCAAGACCTCCATCGCGCTGCACGCGGTGGCCAGCGTCCAGAAGAAGGGCGGCATCGCCGCGTTCGTCGACGCCGAGCACGCCCTCGACCCCGAGTACGCCGGCAAGCTCGGCGTCGACATCGACGCCCTGCTGGTCTCCCAGCCCGACACCGGCGAGCAGGCGCTGGAGATCACCGACATGCTGATCCGCTCCGGCGCGATCGACATCGTCGTCATCGACTCCGTCGCCGCGCTCGTCCCGCGCGCCGAGATCGAGGGCGAGATGGGCGACAGCCACGTCGGCCTCCAGGCCCGCCTCATGTCCCAGGCGCTGCGCAAGCTCACCGGCGCGATCAACCAGACCAAGACCACGGTCATCTTCATCAACCAGCTCCGCGAGAAGGTCGGCGTCATGTTCGGCTCGCCGGAGACCACCACCGGCGGGAAGGCGCTGAAGTTCTACGCCTCCGTCCGCCTGGACGTCCGCCGCATCGAGACCCTCAAGGACGGCACCGAGGCCGTCGGCAACCGCGTCCGCGTCAAGGTCGTCAAGAACAAGATGGCCCCGCCGTTCCGCGTCGCCGACTTCGACCTCCTCTACGGCCTGGGCATCAGCCGCGAGGGCGGCCTGATCGACCTCGGCGTGGAGCACGGCTTCGTCCGCAAGTCCGGTGCCTGGTACACCTGCGAGGGCGACCAGCTCGGCCAGGGCAAGGAGAACGCCCGCAACTTCCTCAAGGCCAACCCCGACATGGCCGACGGCATCGAGAAGAAGATCAAGGAGAAGCTCGGCATCGGCCCGAAGGTCGACCAGGAGGCCGAGCCCGCCGCCGCCCCGGACGCCGCGCCCGCCCCCCTGGAGGCGGCCCCCAAGCCCCCCGGGAGGAAGGCGGCCAAGGCCAAGGCGGGTGAATCCTGACGGAGAATCCCCAGATAAGGGTGACTCTTGACGGAGACTGAGCGATGATCTCGTATGCAGGGCGGCGGCGCCCTACCCCGCACCGCATGATCGGTGCGCGGACCTTCCCCGATGGCGCCGCCGCTCCCACGGCCGATGCCGCCGGCTGAGCGCGGCGACGGCCCTCTCCGAGAACCCGGAGATGCGGACACGCGGGGCGGGCGAGGATCGAATCCCGAGGGGGCCGCACGCGAGGTCTGCCTGCGCATGCTGGCCGCGTCACCACGGACCCGGGCACAGCTCGCGGACGCCCTGCGGCGCAAGAACATCCCCGATGACGTGGCCGAACGGGTCCTCGGCCGTTTCACCGACGTGGGCCTCATCGACGACGAGGCGTTCGCGCAGGCATGGGTCCAGTCCCGCCACGCCGGCCGCGGCCTCGCCAAACGCGCCCTCGCCCAGGAACTCCGCCGCCGCGGCGTCGCGAACGAGACCGTCAACGACGCCGTCGAGTCGCTGGACCCCGCCCAGGAAGAGGAAACCGCGCGCGCCCTCGTCGCCCGCAGACTCCCGTCCACCAGAGGCGCCGACCCCGCAAAACGCATGCGCCGCCTCGTGGGCATGCTCGCCCGCAAGGGCTACCCGCCCGGCCTCGCCTACCGAGTGGTCAAGGAGGCCCTGGCCGAAGAAGGCACCGACCCGGGAGACCTTCCCGAAACCCCCGCCCCCATCGACTGACGCCCGCCCGGCGCCAAGGCACTGCAATGAACCCTTCAAGTGAACACTCCTTGCTCATTACCTCCGCGCCGCTTACCGTTACGGCAGTGAGGAGTTACTCCGCGTCTCGCGGATTGCCATACGACCGAGCACGTTCCAGCAGCTGAGAGGCATACAGGACACGTTCGTCGACCGGATTCGGGCGAGTGGTCGGGTGCGCGCGGTGCGCTGCCCGGCGATGTTGTGCATCCGGCCGTCCGATGGGCGCGAGTAAATCCTCGCTAGGCAGGGTCCCGATTCCAGGCGGGCCCGCGGCGAGGAAGGATCTACCTCATGGAGAGCGTCCTGCTGGGTGCAGCGCTGCTGGTGACCCTGGTCGCTCTCGTCATCGTCGTCGTGTGGCGTCCAGGCACGCCCGGCAAGGCGGCGGCGGAGATCTCCCGGGCGCGAGGTGAGGCCGACGAGATCCGGTCGAAGGCGAAACGGGACGCCGGGGAGGTCCTGGAGACGGCCGAGCGGGAGGCGCAGCGGATCGCGGCTGCGGCGCGTGTGGAGGTCGAGGACGAGGGCCGGGCGCTCCGCGACGAGCTGCGGACCGTGCGGGAGGATCTGGAGCGCCGGGAGGCGCGCCTCGCGGAACGGGAGCAGCGGCTGGACGGTGAGCTGCGGCGACTGGCGGAGTGGCAGGGGCGGCTCGCCGAGACAGAGAAGGCTCTCGACGCCCGCAAGGAGGAGCTCGACGGCGTCGCCGAGGAGCGCCGGAAGGTGCTGGAGCAGGCGGCCGCGCTCACGGCGGAGCAGGCCAAGGGCGAGCTGGTCGCGGCGATCGAGAACCAGGCCAAGCGGGAGGCCATTCCGATCACGCGGGAGATCGAGAACGCGGCGCGGGCGGAGGGCGACAAGCGGGCCCGCAAGATCGTGACGCTGGCGATCCAGCGGGTCGCGAGCGAGCAGACGGCGGAGTCGGTCGTGTCGGTGCTGCATCTGCCGAGCGACGAGATGAAGGGCCGCATCATCGGGCGTGAGGGCCGCAACATCCGGGCGTTCGAGACGACGACGGGCGTCAACCTGATCATCGACGACACGCCGGAGGCGGTGCTGCTGAGCTGCTTCGACCCGGTGCGCCGGGAGGTGGGGCGGCTGACGCTGGAGAAGCTGGTCCTGGACGGGCGGATCCACCCGCAGCGGATCGAGGAGATCTACGAGCGCAGCAAGAGCGACGTGGAGCAGCTGTGCGTCCGGGCCGGTGAGGACGCCCTGGTGGACGTCGGTATCGCCGACATGCATCCGGAGCTCATCGCGCTGCTCGGGCAGTTGCGGTACCGCACGTCGTACGGGCAGAACGTGCTGAAGCATCTGATCGAGTCGGCGCACATCGCCGGGATCATGGCGAGTGAACTGCGGCTGCCGGTGGAGGTCGCGAAGCGGTGCACGCTGCTGCACGACATCGGCAAGGCGCTGACCCACGAGGTGGAAGGCAGCCATGCCCTGATCGGCGCGGAGATCGCACGCCGGTACGGCGAGCACGACGATGTCGTGCACGCGATCGAGGCGCATCACAACGAGGTCGAGGTCCGGACGGTCGAGGCGGTGCTGACGCAGGCGGCCGACGCCGTCAGCGGCAGCCGGCCGGGGGCGCGCCGGGAGTCGCTGGAGGCGTACGTCAAGCGGCTGGAGCGGCTTGAGGAGATCGCCCGCGACAAGCACGAGGGTGTGGAGAAGGTCTTCGCGATGCAGGCCGGGCGGGAGATCCGGGTGATGGTCAAGCCCGACTCCGTCGACGACATCCAGGCGCAGGTCATCGCACGGGACATCGCCAAGCAGGTCGAGGACGAGCTGACGTATCCGGGGCAGATCCGCGTCACCGTCGTCAGGGAGTCGCGGGCGATCGAGTTCGCCCGCTGAGCGGCCCGTCCGCCGGCGCGGACGGACGGGCGGGTCCTCAGCCGACCGTGAGGTTGATGGGTTCGACGCCGCGGGGCTCGAAGCCGAGCGTCTGGCCGTAGAACGCCAGCTCGGCCTCCAGGCAGCGGATGACGGTGTCGGCCCGCCGGAAGCCGTGCGACTCGCCCTCGAACGTGAGGTAGGCGTGCGGAATCTTCTTTCCGGCGAGCGCCAGCGCGAAGCGCTCGGACTGGTCGGGCGGCACGACCGGGTCGTTCAGGCCCTGCAGCAGCAGGACGGGGCACGCGGTCTTGTCGGCGCTGCCGAGCGGGGAGCGCTCCTCGTAGGCGCGTTCGAATCCGGGCAGGGGGCCGATCAGCCCGAACAGGTAGTGGGATTCGAAGTCGTGGGTGGCTTCGGCGAAACTCTGCAGGTCGCTGATCCCGTAGTAGGACGTCGCGGCCTTGAACACGTCGGTCCGGGTGATCGCGGCGAGCGTCGTCCAGCCGCCCGCGGAGCCGCCGCGGATCGCGAGCCGGGCCGGGTCGGCGATCCCGCCGTCGACGAGGGCCTGCGCGGCGGCGACGGCGTCCTCGACGTCCACGACGCCCCACTGGCGGCGCAGCCGTTCACGGTAGGCACGGCCGTGGCCGGTCGATCCGCCGTAGTTGACGTCGATGACGCCGATGCCGCGGCTGGTGAAGAACGCCCGTTCCAGGTCGAGGACCGTGGAGGCGCGCCCGGTCGGTCCGCCGTGCACGAACACGACGTACGGCGGGAGTTCGCCCTCCGGCCCGGCGGCCTCGGGGTTGGCGGGCGGGAAGACGTAGGCGTGGACGGGACGTCCGAACGGCCCTTCCAGGCGTTCGGCGCGCGGCTTCGACAGGAAGGCGACGTCGGGAAGTTCGGCCAGTTCGCGGCGCAGCCCCTCGACGCGGCCGGTGACGGTGTCGACCCGCACGACCGATGTCGGCAGGTCGGGGCCGCCGGCGATGCCGACGATCGTCGTGCCGTCCGTGGACAGCTGCGGCTGCCAGTGCCCGTAGGGGACCTCCAGGTCGACGAGGTCGAGCGTCTCGGGGTCGTAGACGCCGAGGCGCATGTCGCCCTCGCCGTGCAGGACGGCGAGGCGCCCGTCGCCGAGCAGCGCGTACGGCATGCCGCCGAGCTGCCACAGCGGACCGGCGAACTCCTCCTCGGCCGGGTACAGCGCCTGCGGCGACTCGCCGTGCAGCCCGACCTGGTAGATGTTCCACCAGCCCGGCCAGTCGGAGACGACGTACAGGGATTCGTCGTCGCGCCACACCGGTGCCAGCGCCGACTCGGTGAGCCCGCCCTTGACGGTGCGGGGCGCGACGGTGACGCCCTCCTCGATCACCGCCACGCGGATCTCGGTGCCGTCCCAGGGCATGCGGGGGTGGTTCCACTGGACCCACGCCAGGTGCCCGCCGCCGGGGGACGGGGCAGGGGAGGCGTAGAAGTCGGCGCCGGTGACGAGTTCGCGGATCGCGCCGGCGTCGTCGGCGGCGCTGCCGTCGAGGGGGACGGCGACGATGGCGCGCCTGATGCCGGCGGCGGCCGGGTCGTCCGCCGCGGGCGCGGGGGCCTGCGCGTCGCCGGTGGCCTCGGGTTCGGGCTGGGGCGCGGCGATGTGGCCCTCGCACACACACCAGATCTCGGTCCCGTCGGGGGACAGGACGTAGTCGGCGTAGCGCAGCCCGGCGGGGACGGCCGGCTCGGGGGTCAGCGGGTACGGCTTCGGGTCGCCCTCGTCGAGCCGGTGGAGCCGCTGGTCGTCGTAGTTGGAGAAGACGATCGACCGGCCGGCGGTGGTGCGGACCGGCAGGTAGGACCGCCCGCCGTACTCGTGGACGCGGGTGCGGGCGTCCCACGGCGCCTGCAGCAGTTCCGTGCGGTGACCGCCCTGGAGATGGATGACCGTGGTCCGCCCGCCCTCCTCGGGCCGCGTCTCCTGCCACCACACGTCGTTGCCCGCGACGGTGGGGAAGCTGAGGCGCAGCCGGGCGCGGGCGACGTCGGCCGCGGAGATGGGGGAGGGCCATGAGCCAAAGGGAAGGGTCGCACGAGCGGTCATACCAGGAATCGTCCCGCATACGGGGACGTGTTGGGGTCATGACTGGCCGTTTGAACTCGGAAAGATACAAGCGGCCACCAGGCAACTCGCGGGTAACACCGGTGATCAGCGGCCCGCGCCCCCCGAACCGGACCCGGGGCCCGTACGTCGCGGAGGGCGCCGCCGGAACCGGCGGCGCCCTCCGCGTGCGGGCGGGGCGGACTCAGGCCGCTCCGGCCTCGCCGGTGGCCCGGCTTGACATTCCCGGGGCCGGGGGAGGCCCGCCGGTGCCCATGGTCTTGCCCGTGGTCCTGCGGCTGCGGCGGCTGCGCTTCTCCAGCCAGGTCGCGACCCGGCTCAGCGACATGTTGATCGCGATGTAGATGATCGCGACCACGATCCCCGCCTGGAGGACGTTGTTGTGGTAGTTGGCGGGGACCTGCTTGAAGCCCGCCTGCAGGAACTCTCCGTAGGCGATGATGAACCCGAGCGCGGTGTCCTTGAGCAGGACGACGATCTGGCTGACGATCGCCGGCATCATCACGGTGACGGCCTGCGGCAGCAGGACGAGCCGCATGACGCCGTTCTTGCGCAGCCCGATGGAGTAGGCGGCCTCCGACTGCCCCTTCGGGATCGACAGGACGCCCGCCCGCACGATCTCGGCGAGCACCGAGCCGTTGTACATCACCAGGCCGAACACGACCGCGGCGTAGGCGGGCACGGTGACCACGCCGGCGTTGCTCTCCACCCCGAAGATGAAGAAGAAGTAGTCCACCGACATCCGCTGGAGCTGGCCGAACGGGGACTCGGCGATCTCCGGGCTGATCTTGTTGGGAACGAAGAACGCCAGGAAGATCAAGATCAGCAGGGGGATGCCGCGGAAGAACTCGACGACGGCCCCGGCGGGGACCCGGATCCACCAGTGGTTCGACAGCCTGGCGAGGCCGAACACGGCGCCGAACAGCAGGGCCAGGACGGTCGCCATCGCGGCGGCCTTCAGCGTGTTCAGCAGGCCGGGCAGGAGCAGGTGCCGCCAGACCGTCCACTCCGTGAACGGGGTCCACAGCTTCGCCTGGAACTGGTCCTTGTCGTAGAGCCTCCAGATCAGCCCGGCCAGGATCGCCAGGAGCACGACCGAGACGATGACGGTCAGCAGCCTGTTGCGCGTCTGCGCCCGCGGCCCGGGGATGTCGAAGAGTACGCTCGCTTCCTTGCTCACCGCGCCACCGCCATTCGCTTGGCCAGCCAGCCGAAGAAGTATCCGGTCGGCAGCGTGAGGATCAGGAAGCCGATGGCCACGCCGAGGAACAGCGGGATCACCCCGTCCGAGAACGTCGGCTTGTCGACGATCGTCTTGGTCACCAGCGCGACCTCGCCGTAGCTCGCCGCCGCGGCCACCGTCGTGTTCTTGATCATCGCGATGAGGACGCTGCCCATCGGCGCGATGATCGAGCGGAACGCCTGCGGCAGGATGATGATCCGGAGCGACTGGTTGAACGTCAGCCCGATCGAACGGGCCGCCTCGGCCTGCCCCAGCGGGATGGTGTTGATCCCCGAACGCAGGGTCTCGCAGACGAACGCGCCCGTGTAGGCGGACAGTCCGACGACCGCCCACCAGTAGTAGCTCGTCGAGTAGTTGCTGGAGAACTTCAGGGCGAGGATGTCATTGAGTCCCAGGCTGCACATCAGCAGGACCAGCGTGAGCGGCGTGTTGCGCACGATGTTGACGTAGCCCGTGCCGAAGGCGCGCATGACGGGGACGGGGGCGACGCGGAAGCTCGCCATGAGCGTGCCGATGATCAGGGAGAGCACCGCGGCGGCGCCCGCGAGGCGCAGGGTCGCCCAGAATCCTTCGAGGAGTTCCCCGAAGTTGTCGAAGAACGGGCTGAAGTCAAACATTGCTCAACAGTTCCATGGCGTTCCAGCGGTGTCGGGCCATGCCGGTGCGCCCCCGGAAGGACACGTCCTCGCGGGGACGCACAGGCATGACGGGTCGGGCCGGCCTGTGATCAGGCGCAGCCCTCCATCTGCGGGACGGTCTTGACGAGCTTCAGCCCGGTGCCGGCGAAGTGCTTGTCCAGCAGCTGGCCCGCGGTGCCGTCGGAGTACATCTGGTTGATGGCCTTGTTGACGGCCTCACAGGTCTCGGTGTCGCCCTTCTTGATGCCGACGCCGTACTTCTCGTCGGTGAAGGGGTCGTTGATGACCTTGAAGGAGCCCTTCTGCTGGTTGGCGAACCCGGCGAGGATCAGGTCGTCGGTGCTGACCGCGTCCAGCGCGCCCGACTTCAGCTTGCTCACGCACTCGGAGTAGCTCTGGGCGTCCACCAGCTTGACGCCGGAGATGTCGAGCTTGCCGTCCGGCGGCGGCTCGGTGATGCGGCGGAAGGAGTTGGACCCGGCCGCCTTGCACAGCCGCTTGCCCTTGAGGTCCTTGGTCACCTTGATGTCGTTGTTGTCGGCGTTGACCATCGTGTCCTGGTGGGCAACGTAGTACGGGCCGCCGTACGTCACCTGCTGCTTGCGCGCCTCGGTGATGGAGTAGGTGGCGACCACGAGGTCGACCTGCCCGCCGCCGATGAACGACTCGCGGTTGGCGGAGGTCGTCTCCTTGAACGTGATGCCGCTCTCCGGGACGCCGAGCTGCTTGGCGATGTACTTGGCGACGTCGACGTCGAAGCCGTCGAAGGTGCCGTCGGGCTTCTTCAGGCCCAGTGCGGGCTGGTCGAACTTGATGCCGATGGTCAGCTTCTTGTCGGCCTTGGCCTTCTCGACGACCGTCTTGGCCTCGGTCTTCTCCGTGTCGCTGCCACAGGCGGAAAGCGCCAGTGACAACGCCATCCCCGCCCCGATGAGGGCGCCGAAACGACGTACTCGCATTTCTCGTCCTACCTCTGCTCTCTGCCGGAGCCCCGCGGCTTGGTGGACCATTCTCATCCTCTGCGGACCGAACGGTTCAAGTTCTTGCTGACAAAACCGGAGGCGAGTGATTCAGTGCGTGAGGATCTTGGAAAGGAAGTCCTTCGCGCGGTCGGTGCGCGCGTTGGTGAAGAACTCGTCGGGCGTGTTCTCCTCCACGATCTGGCCGTCCGCCATGAACACGACCTTCTGCGCCGCCCTGCGCGCGAAGCCCATCTCGTGGGTGACGACGATCATCGTCATACCCTCGCGGGCCAGTCCCGTCATGACGTCGAGGACCTCGTTGACCATCTCCGGGTCCAGCGCCGAGGTCGGCTCGTCGAAGAGCATCACCTTGGGCTTCATCGCGAGGGAGCGCGCGATCGCGGCCCGCTGCTGCTGGCCGCCGGACAGCTGGGCGGGGTACTTGGACGCCTGATCGCCGATGCCGACCCGGTCCAGCAGCTCCATCGCGTGCTTCTCGGCTTCCTGTTTGCCCTGCTTGCGAACCTTGACCGGTCCGAGCGTGACGTTCTCCAGGATCGTCATGTGGGCGAACAGGTTGAACGACTGGAACACCATGCCGACGTCGGCGCGGAGCTTCGCCAGGTCCTTGCCCTCCTTGGGCAGTTCCTTGCCGTCCACGAGGATCGTTCCGTCGTCGATGGGCTCCAGCCGGTTGATCGACCGGCACAGGGTCGACTTCCCGCCGCCGGACGGGCCGATGACGACGACCACCTCGCCGGAGTCGACGGTGAGGTTGATGTCCCTGAGAACGTGCAGCTCGCCGAAGTGCTTGTTGACGTGCTCGACCACGACGAGGGGCCGCCCGCCCTCGGGGGCCCGCTCCGGGCCGGGATCTTCCGGCCCGTCCTTGGTGAGGTCGGGCCCGCCTTCGCTGTCCGTCATGCGCTCGGACTTTACGTCATCGGTGACTCCGCTGAAGTTGCCGCGCGGTACCGATACGATCACGAATCCCCATGTCGGGCGGGGTCCGCCGTGGCGGAGAGTGATCATCGCGGCTCGTGTGCGTGGCGGGCCGTCCGTTCGGCGATGTCGCGCCGGGCCCGTACCCTTGGTAACCGTCATGAATGCGCCTATGAATACGGCTGCCCGTACGTACGAGATCCGCACTTACGGGTGCCAGATGAACGTTCACGACTCCGAGCGGCTGTCCGGGCTCCTGGAGGCGGCCGGCTATGTCCGCGCCGGGGATGCCGAACCCGACGTGGTGGTCTTCAACACCTGCGCGGTCCGGGAGAACGCCGACAACCGGCTCTACGGCAACCTCGGCCATCTGCGGCCGGTCAAGGACGGCCATCCCGGCATGCAGATCGCCGTCGGCGGCTGCCTCGCGCAGAAGGACCGCGACACCATCGTCAAGCGCGCCCCCTGGGTGGACGTGGTGTTCGGCACCCACAACATCGGGTCGCTGCCCGCGCTGCTGGAGCGTGCGCGCGTCCAGAGCGAGGCGCAGGTCGAGATCGAAGAGTCGCTCGTGACCTTCCCCTCGACGCTGCCGACGCGCCGCGAGTCGCCGTACGCCGCGTGGGTCTCGATCTCCGTCGGCTGCAACAACACGTGCACGTTCTGCATCGTCCCGTCGCTGCGCGGCAAGGAGAGGGACCGCCGCCCGGGGGAGATCCTCGCGGAGATCGAGGCGCTCGTCGCGGAGGGCGCCCTGGAGGTCACTCTCCTCGGCCAGAACGTCAACGCCTACGGCTCCGGGTTCGGCGCCCTCGCCGCCGCGCCCGACGAGGTCCGCGCGATGACGGCGGGCGGGCAGTCCGCGTTCGCGGGGCTGCTGCGGGCGTGCGGGGACGTCGAGGGGTTGGAGCGAGTCCGGTTCACCTCGCCGCACCCCAAGGACTTCACCGACGACGTCATCGCCGCCATGGCCGAGACGCCGAACGTGACGCCGTCGCTGCACATGCCGCTGCAGGCCGGGTCGGACGCGGTGCTCCGCGCGATGCGCCGCTCCTACCGGCAGGAGCGCTACCTCGGCATCATCGAGAAGGTCCGGGCCGCGATCCCGGACGCGGCGATCACCACCGACATCATCGTGGGCTTCCCCGGCGAGACCGAGGCCGACTTCGAGGAGACCCTGCACGTGGTGCGGGAGGCCCGGTTCTCGTCGGCGTTCACGTTCCAGTACTCCAAGCGTCCGGGCACCCCGGCGGCGACCATGGACGGGCAGGTGCCGAAGGACGTCGTCCAGGAGCGGTACGAGCGGCTGGTCGCCCTTCAGGAGGAGATCTCCTGGGAGGAGAACAAGAAGCAGCTCGGCCGCACCCTGGAGGTCCTCGTGGCCGAGGGGGAGGGCCGCAAGGACGAGGCGACCCGCCGGCTGTCGGGCCGCGCGCGCGACAACCGCCTGGTCCACTTCGGAGTGCCGGAGGAGCCGGTCCGTCCGGGCGACATGGTCACGGTCGAGGTCAGCTACGCCGCGCCGCACCACCTGGTCGCCGACAAGCCGGTACAGGGTGTCCGGCGGACGCGCGCGGGCGACGCGTGGGAAGCCCGCCAGGGCCGGGAGGCGGGCCGGAGGGGCGTCTCGCTCGGAATGCCGTCGATCGGGCGCCCGGCCCAGGCCGACGCGCCCGCGCCCGGCTGCTCCACCGCCTCCTGAACTCCGGCATGATCGGGTTCGTCCATGTGAGGGGCCCGGCGGCAGGGAGGCAGTGTGCTCGTATCGGCGGCGGTGTGCCCGCATCCGCCCATCCTCGTGCCCGCGATGGCGGGGGAGGCGGCGCCGGAACTCGACGCGCTGCGCACCGCGTGCGATGAGGCGGTCCGCCTCCTGACCGGCCTCCCGGCGGGTCCTGGAGGTCGTCCCACGGGGGCGCCGGGTGCCCGGCCGGGGGATGCGCTGGTCGTCGTGGGCGGTGCCGGGGCGACCCGCTCCTACGGGCCGGGCGCCTACGCGACACTCCGGCCGTACGGCCTCGACTGGACGATCCCCGACGAGCCCGAGGACGGCGCGGAGGCGCTGCCGCTCTCCCTCACCATCGGGCGGTGGCTCCTCCGGCGGCATGACGCCGATCTCGACGCCGGCTACGAGGCGGTCGCCTTCGACGCCTCACCGGAGGAATGCCTCTCACTCGGGCGGCGCCTGGCCGAGTCCGCCGACCGGGTCGCGCTCCTGGTGATGGGCGACGGGTCGGCATGCCGTTCGGAGAAGGCTCCCGGGTACCTCGACGGGCGCGCGCGCCCCTTCGACGAGGCCGTGGCGCGTGCGCTCGCCGGCGCCGACGCCGCCGCCCTGGCAGCGCTGGATCCGGGGCGGGCCGTGGAACTCCAGGCGGCCGGGCGTGCGGCGTGGCAGGTGCTCGCCGGCGCCGCCACGGCCGGCGGGGAGGGCGGCCTGACGGCCGCTCTCCTCGCAGACGAGGCACCGTACGGAGTCGGCTACTTCGTCTCGGCCTGGTCGCGGACGGGTTATGGCTGCTGACCGCCGCCCTGGCCGCCGCCCTGTTCGCCGCTCTGGCCGCTCTGGCCGCCTTCGCGGTCGATGTAGTCGCCGGCCTTCTGCTGGGCCTTGTCGACCTTGTCGGCGTGCTTGCCGCCGGTGCGCTGGTCGAACATGTCCCCCGCCCGATCGACGCCCTGGCGGGCCTTGTCGGGGTTCTGCCCGAGCATCTGCTTGACCTTGTCGACGATGGACACTGAAAATCCCCCCGGATCCCTCGTCTCGTCGGTGGTGTCGCGCGTTCGCGCACAACACCCGTACATCCCGCCTATACCCGTTCTCTTGCCACAATCGATCCTGTGACCTCAGCGAATGGACCCGATGTGATCGCGGTCGTCGGCGCGACCGCCGCCGGCAAGTCCGATCTCGCCGTCGAACTGGCCCTCCGGCTGGACGGGGAGGCGGTCAACGCCGACTCGATGCAGCTGTACCGCGGCATGGACATCGGCACGGCGAAGCTCACCGCGGACGAGATGCGCGGCGTCCCCCACCACCTGCTGGACGTCTGGGACGTGACCGAGACCGCGAGCGTCGCCGAGTACCAGCGGCTCAGCGCCGACGCGATCGCGCGGATCCGGGGACGGCACCGGGTGCCGGTCCTGGTCGGCGGCTCCGGCCTGTACGTGCGGGCGGCGCTCGACCACCTGGAGTTCCCCGGGACGGACCCGGCCGTCCGGGCACGGCTGGAGGAGGAGCTGGCGCACGCCGGTCCGGGCCCGCTGCACGATCGGCTGCGCGGTCTCGACCCGGCCGCGGCGGAGGCGATCCTGCCGAGCAACGGCCGCCGGATCGTCCGGGCGCTGGAGGTCATCGAGATCACCGGCCGGCCCTTCACCGCGACCCTGCCCGAGCACCGCTACCGCTACGGCTCGGTCGTGCAGGTGGGGCTGAGCGTCCCCCGCGGCGAGCTGGACGACCGCATCGCCCTGCGGGTGGCGCGGATGTGGGACGCGGGGCTGGTCGGCGAGGTCCGCGAGCTGGAGAGGCGGGGTCTGCGGGACGGCCTGACCGCCGGGCGCGCCCTCGGCTACGCGCAGGTCCTCCGGTTCCTGTCGGGGGAGTTGACGCAGGAGCAGGCCATGGAGGACACCGTCCGGACGACCCGGCGGTTCGCCCGCCGGCAGGAGTCGTGGTTCCGCCGGGATCCCCGCGTCCGATGGCTTCCCTACGACGCCCCGGACCTGGCCGGCCGCGCTCTCGCCCTGGTCGGCTGAGGCGTCCGGAGACGCAATATGATCGGGGGATGCGGTTTGTCAAGGGGCACGGTACCGAGAACGATTTCGTGATCCTGCCCGACCCGGACGGCGTCCTGGACCTCACCCCGGAGGCCGTGGCCCGGTTGTGCGACCGGCGGGCCGGGATCGGGGCCGACGGCGTCCTGCGGGCCGTCCGGACGAAGGCCGCGGGAGCCGGGGCGGACGCGGAGGGCGGCGCGGGCGCCGAGTGGTTCATGGACTACCGCAACGCCGACGGCGGCATCGCCGAGATGTGCGGCAACGGGATGCGCGTCTTCGCCCGCTACCTCGTCGACGCCGGCCTCGCCGCCCCCGGGGAGTGGGACGTGGCGACCCGCGCGGGGCTGCGGCGCGTGACGCTCGGCACGTCCGGCGACGTGTGCGTCGACATGGGCCCGGCCGACGTCCTCGGCTCAGGTGAGGCGTCCATGGCGGGCGCCCTGTTCCAGGGTGAACGCGTCTCCGTGGGCAACCCGCACCTGGCGTGCCGGGTGGACGGGCCGGTCGCGGCGCTGGACCTGTCACGGGCACCCGCATTCGATCCCGGCGTCTTCCCCGACGGGGTGAACGTCGAGTTCTTCCGCGCGGTCGGGGAGCGGCACCTGGAGATGCGGGTGTACGAGCGGGGCTCCGGCGAGACCCGCTCGTGCGGTACCGGCACGGTGGCGGTCGCCGCGGCGGCGGCCCTGGGCGCCTCCGGCCCGTCCGAGTGGACGGTGGACGTCCCCGGCGGGCGGGTGACCGTGGCCCTCGACGCGGAGACCAGCCGCCTGACGGGTCCGGCGGTGCTGGTCGCCGAGGGCGAGACCCGTCCCGGCCTGATCTAGCGGAGACCCGGTCCAACCAGGGTCGGAGCCGCGTTCCGGCTCGTCCCGGCTCGAACGGGACAGGTGTCCCTCACCAACGGGACCATCAGCCGCATAACTTCGTTCATGCACACCCTCTGGTGAATGGCCCGTATGGATCGGGATGGGAGCCCCGTTCCGTACGGAGCCTGAGGGCCGGTGGCGACCTTCTTGGCGGGGGGCGGTCACCGGCCCTCCCACCCGGGTGAGGGCCGAAGGGGCCGGACGGCCTGGCCCGGCCCGGATGATGCGGGCGGGCGTCAGGAACGGACGCCGTTGACGGGGAGCCTGGCGCGGACGAGCGTCCCCCCTTTGGGCCCGGGGCTCACGGTGCAGGAGCCGCCCAGCTCGGCCGCACGTTCCCGCATGGAGGACATGCCGATGCCGGATCGCACCTGTGAGGGCAGGCCGACGCCGTCGTCGTCGACGGTGACGTGCAGGTCGCCGTTCAGGTGCAGCCGGACGAGCGCGGACCCGGCCTTGGCGTGCCGGTGCACGTTGGTGAGCGCCTCCTGCACGATCCGGTACGCGGCGACCTCGGCGGCCGCCGGCAGACCTTTGAGATCGCCCTCCACCTGGACGTCCACTCTGGGACCGTCGCCCGTGGCGACGACCCCGCCGAGCGCCTGGATCGCGCCCTCCAGCCCCAGATCGTCCAGCGCGGGCGGCCGGAGCCCGTACACGAGCTCCCGGATGTCGCCGATGGTGCTCCCCATCGTCGCGCGGAGCTCCTCCAGCAGCGCGTCCACCGCATGGGGGTCGGTCTTCAGCGTGATGCGCGCGGCGTCGACCGTCATCGCGAGGCTCGCCAGCGTCGGGCCGAGCCCGTCGTGCAGGTCGCGCCGCAGCCGCCGGCGCTCCTCCTCCCGGGTGCGCAGGATGTGCTCCCGGGACCGCTGGACGTCCGCGGCGAGCCGTACCGCGTTGGACAGTTCGGCGAGGTTGCGGGCCAGGATGCCCGAGAGCCGCGCGTCCGGCGACCGGGTGACGCCGAACAGCAGCCGGCCCACCGGCTCCCCGTGCCAGACCAGCGGGATGAGCTGCGGCCGGTCGCCGAGCACACCGTCCTCGGCCGAGATCGTCCGGCCGTCGCGGTCCAGGACCTCGATCACGACGCCGGTGGCGTGCAGGGCGGACCGCGCCACCTCGGCGGCCACGGCGAGCGCCGCGGCCGGGTCGGCGGCGGTCTGCAGCCGGCGGTTGAGGCGGTCGGCGATCCGGTACGGGTCGCGCTCGCCGTGGATGAACCCGTCCACCGTGCGCTGCAGCCGCCGCCGGACGGGCTCGAACACCGCGCCCGCGACGATCGCCCCGGCCAGCCCGGAGAGGGTTCCCTGGCCGTGGGCGAGCAGGCTCGCCGCGCCGACCAGCGCGAAGTACACGCCGGTGATGACGGCGACGAGCCCCGCGTACACCAGCGTCCGGCTGACCACGAGATCGATGTCGTAGAGCCGGTAGCGGGTGATCGCGATGGCGATGCAGACGGGGACGGCGACGATGGTGACGTTGCGCAACGGATCCCCGATCATGCTGTTCTCGCCGACGTAGATGACCGCCTGGGCGACGATGCCGGGATAGACGACCCAGGCGATCTGCCGCCGGACGTCCGGGGGCGACCGGACGAACCGCACGGCCACCGAGAGCAGCCCGGCGGCCAGGGTGCCGAGGATGGCCACGGTGATGGCCACCGGGATCCCGCCGAACGGATACGTCGACACCCCGTTGTGCCAGCGGCGCACGTCGGGGTCGATCGTCAGGTGGACGCAGACGATCACCGGGATGAGGCAGGCCAGCACGAGCACCGGCCGGAACCAGCGCGACACGAGCCGCCCGTCCGGGAAGATCAGCGGCAGGACGAGCGTAAGGGCGTAGGTGTCAATGGCCCACAGCCAGATGCTGAGCCAGGTGAGGAAGGCGGTCCCGGTCCAGTGGCGGAGCTCGAACCACGGGGCCATGTTGAGCGAGAGGACGTAAACGGCGGCGCTGAAGCCGGATCCGAGCATGAGCCAGCCGACCGTCAGCCTCGGCCGGTGCCGCAGCAGGACGGCGGCCACGGGCGTCCAGGCGATCGCGACGAGGATCTCCGGATGCCACCAGACCATCCGCAGGTCAGAGGGCAGCCGGGTACCGATCACGAACGATGCGGCGACGAGCAGGACGGCGCCGAGCGCCACCGGGACAGCGACGCGTGCCGCCCCGGGGTCCTGTTCTGCCGTCTCGACCATGCCCACCCCAGACCAAAAGTAATGGAATGTTAAAGCGTCTTGCCCCTGTCCTGCAGACGTCAGGGCGTCCGCCTCAGGACACCGGGACCCCCTTCCGAGGACACTGACCCCGTCGCGGCGCGGTGGCGCGTGCCGTGATGGTAACCGCGGAAACCGGCGGATAGAACCGTAGGCGCAGGTCACGGTCGCCCGGTGGGAGCCACCGGGCGATGTCTCCGCGCCGCCTGCCGGTGCCCGGCAACGCGGTGCGGGCGGCGGCTCTGAGCCCTTCACAGGGGCGGGTTCGGATCGCCGCCGGTGCCGGAACGGCCGGAATGGGCCGCGGACGCGGCGACGCACAGCCGGATGGAGGCCGCGTCAGGTCGGCAGAGTCAACATGCTTTCGCGAGTGAGCGCCCGCACTCCGCGCCGCAGTTCTTCCGGGGAGAAGTCCCCGAGGACGAGCCGCTGCACGAGAAAACCGGGCACGACGGCGAACAGCGTCTTGCCGACGGCCACGACGTCGGTGTCGGCGGGAAGGAACCCGGCCTCGACCAGCCGGCGCATGTAGGACGTCCACGTCTCCCGGAGACCGGTGACGTTGGCGGCGGCGTAGGTGGCGATCTCCGGGTCGTGCAGGGCGAGGGCCCACGCCTCCGGCGCGAGCCGGAGCGGGCCGTCATCGCCGGACAGGTCGACGACCTTGGCCGCGAGCTGCTCGATCACCTCGTCCAGCGGCAGGAGGGGGTCGCCGCGCGAGAGTTCGTCGAAGAACGCCTGCATGTCGCCGACGACCGTCGAGATGTTGGCCTCGATGATCTCGTTCTTGCTTTTGAAGTAGCGGTAGACGGCGCCGGCCGAGAGCCCGGCCTCGGCGAAGATGTCCTGCATGGACGTCGCGTGGACGCCCTTGCGGATGAAGCAGGCGCGGGCCGCGTCCACGATCTGACGGCGCCGCCGCTCGAGATGCTCTTCGCTGACCCTCGGCATGGCCCCAAGATAAAACGAACGTTCGTTTCTTGACAAGTTCGGTCCCCGGCTGTGACGCTGCAAAAGAGAACGGACATTCGCTTTATTTGGGAGGCCGAGCATGCGATCGTCCCTCGCCCGGCGCACCGCCGGCGTCGTCGCGGCCGCCGCGCTGCTGCAACTCGTCATGATCATCGCCTTCGCCTGGCCCGCCGCGCGGGTGGCGCCGCGCGACGTCCCGATCGTCGTGACCGGCCCTCAGGCCGCCACCGTCGCGGAACGGCTGGACCGGGAACGGCCGGGGGCGTTCGACGTCCTGACCAGGCCGGACGAGGCCGGTGCGCGGGCGGCGATCGCCGACCGGAAGGCGTACGGCGCCATCGTCGCGACGCCGTCCGGCCCCAAGGTGCTCACCGCCTCGGCGGCCTCGCCGGTCATCGCCCAGCAACTCGGCGCGCTGGCCCAGAGGCCCGCCCCGGAGGGGACTGTGCCCGTCTCGCCCGTCCCGCCCGTCCAGGACGTCGTCGCCGCCGACTCCGACGACCCGCGCGGGGCCGGATTCGGCGCTCTCGCGCTGCCGCTGATCATGTCCGGGCTCGCCGCCTCCGTGCTGCTGGCGTTCGCGATCCCCGCGGCCGTGTGGCGCGCCGCCGGTGTGGTGCTGTTCGCCGGGCTCGGAGGCCTCGGCGTGGCGGGGATCGCGCAGGGCTGGCTGTCGCTGCTGCCCGGCCCGTACCTCGCGCTCGCCGGGGCCATGGCCCTGGCGATCCTCGCCGTGACCGGCACCCTCGTCGGCCTCGCCACGGCCCTCGGGCGCGCCGGGCTCGGCATCGGCTCGCTCACGCTGCTGCTCCTCGGCAATCCGCTGTCGGCCGCCGCCTCCGGGCCGGAGATGCTGCCCCAGCCGTGGGGCGATCTCGGCCAGATGCTCCCGCCGGGCGCGGCGGTGTCGCTGCTGCGGTCGACGGCCTTCTTCGACGGCGCGGGCGCCGCGGGACCGCTGGCCGTCCTGGTCGCCTGGGCCGCCGCCGGGTTCGCGCTCCTGGCCGTCGGCGGGCTGCGGGGACGTACCGGTGAGGAGGCCGCGCGCGGCCGCGAACCCGCCCTCGCCTGACATCGAACGCCTTCTCCGGGCTTTTCCCAACGCTGTACGTAATCGGCCAGTAGCATTCTGTGCTTCTGCCGGACGGCCCGGAGGGGGGGACATGGGGGCGTTCCTGCTGCGCCGGGCGGCGCGCCACCTGGTGCTGGCCGTCCTGGCCACGAGCCTCGCCTACCTGCTCGCCGCGGTCGCGCTCGATCCGCGCGCCGGCTACGAGGGCCGGGCGCCCCGGCCGCCCGAGGCGGTCATCGACGCCCGGCTCAGCGCCCTCAACCTCAACGACCGGACGCCGCTGGCCGACCGGTACCGCACGTGGGCCGCGGGCGTCCTGCGCGGCGACCTCGGCCGTACATGGGACGGGGAGCCGGTCGGCGCCGAGTTATGGCGGCGGCTCGGTGTGAGCCTGCGGCTGGTGCTCCCGGGGGCCGTCCTCGGGTGCGTGCTCGGCGTCCTCCTCGGCGCTCACGCGGCCGTGCGGCGCGGGCGGGCGGCCGACCGGCTCATCACCCTCGGATCATGCCTGCTGCTGGCCGTCCCCGTGTTCGTGCTGGCGGTGCTGCTGCAGCTCGCCGCGACCAAGGCCAACCAGGTCATGGGCGTGCGGGTCTTCGTGTGGGTCGGTGAGTCCACGCCCGGCGCGTCCTCCGGGCCGGCCGGCCGGGCGCGGCACCTGGTGCTGCCGACGGCCACGATCGCGCTCGCGCAACTCGCCGTCTACTGCCGGTACCAGCGCGGCATGATGCTGGACGTCCTGCACGCCGACTTCGTGCGCACCGCGCGCGCCAAGGGGCTGCGGCGGCGGAGCGCCCTGCTGCGGCACGGGCTGCGCATCGCGCTGATACCGATGACGACCTACATCGCCTATGCGTCCGGATCCCTGGTTCTCGGCGGCGTGTTCGCGGAGAAGGTCTTCGGCCGGCACGGGCTGGGGGAGTGGCTGGTCGACTCCGTCTCGCGCGGGGACGTCAACGCGGTCGCGGCGATCGAGTGCGTCGCCGTGTGCGGGGTCCTGCTCGCCGGGCTGGTCTCGGACGTGCTGCACGGCGTCCTCGACCCGCGCGTCAGGGACGCGACGTGACCGCCCGGCGCGGGGCGCGGAGCCGGCGGGCCACCGCGGGGCTGGCTCTGCTCGGGCTGGTGATCTCGCTGGTGTTCGCCGGGCCGCTCGTCTCGCCCTGGGGCTGGGACGTTACGGACTTCACGGCCTTCGATCAGGGGCCGTCCGCGCGGCACTGGCTCGGCACGACGCAGAGCGGCCGCGACGTCTTCGCCCTCACCCTGCGGGGCGCGCGGATGTCGCTGCTCATCGGCGTGTTCGCCGCCGTGATCTCGACCGGGCTCGCCGCCGTCGTCGGCACCGCGGCCGGCTACGCGGGCGGCCGGGCCGACCGGATCCTGATGCGCGGCGCCGACCTGCTGCTGGTCCTTCCTCCCCTCCTGATCGTCGTGGTGCCGGCGCCGCGGATCTCCGGGGGCGTGCCGGTGCTCGCGGCACTGCTGGCCGCGTTCATGTGGATGTTCACGGCCCGGATGGTGCGGGCCATGACGGTCTCGCTGCGCGAGCGTGAGTACGTGCTGGCCGCCCGGTTCCTCGGGGTGGGCGCGCCACGCGTGATCGTCCGGCACGTCCTGCCCCAGCTCGCGTCACTGCTGGCCGTCGACGTGAGCCTGAACGTCGGCGTCGCGATCATCGCGGAGAGCGGCCTGTCCTACCTCGGTCTCGGTGTGCGGCCGCCGGACGTGTCGCTCGGCACGCTGATCGCCGACGGCCATGGCGCCGCGGCCGCCCGTCCATGGCCGTTCGGCTTCGCCGCCGGGCTGCTCGTTCTCGTCGTCGTCGCGGTGAACCTCCTGGGTGACGGGCTGCGCGACGTCCTCGATCCTGTCCGGGACGGGAGTTGACCGTGCTGCGGGTCACGGATCTGACGGTTCGTTACACACCCGATGTGCATGCCGTCCGGGGTGCGGGGTTCACGGTCGGGGCGGGCGAGGTGCTCGGGATCGTCGGTGAATCGGGCTCCGGCAAGACCGCGCTCGCACTCGCCGTGATGGGGCTTCTGCCCGAGAGCGCCCGTGTCGCGGGCTCGGTGCGGTTGCGCGGTGAGGAGTTGCTCGGGCGGTCGGACACCGAACTGTCGCGGGTGCGCGGCAAGGAACTGTCCATGGTGTTCCAGGATCCGCTGTCCGCGCTTACGCCCGTCCACACGGTGGGTGACCAGATCGCGGAGACGGTCCGGATCCACTCTGGAGCTTCGCGCGCGGTGGCGCGTGCACGGGCCGTCGAACTGCTCGATCTGGTCGGGATTCCAGGGGCGGCGCGGCGCGTCCGTGCCTACCCGCATGAGTTCTCAGGCGGTATGCGGCAGCGCGTGATGATCGCCATGGCGATCGCCAACGCCCCGGCCGCGATCGTCGCGGACGAGCCGACGACCGCCCTGGACGTGACCGTTCAGGCGCAGGTGCTGGACGTCCTGCGGGTCGCCAAGGAGGCCACCGGCGCCGCGATCGTCCTCATCACTCACGACCTCGGGGTCGTCGCCGGATTCGCCGACCGCGTCATGGTGATGCGCGCCGGGCGAGCCGTGGAGTCCGGGCCGGTGGAGCAGGTCTACCGGCGCCCGGCGACGCCGTACACGAGCAGGCTGCTGCGGTCGATTCCTCGTATCGGTGAGCGGCCGGTGCCTCCGTCCCGGCCGGATCGTCCCGTCGTGCTCGAAGTCGACGGTCTCGTCCGGCACCACCCGCTGTACAAGGGGACGCTGCTGCGGCGCCGGGCCGGGACGGTGCGCGCGGTGGACGGCATCGGGTTCGACGTCCGGGAGGGCGAGACTCTGGCGCTGGTCGGGGAGTCGGGGTGCGGCAAGACCACGGCCCTGATGGAGATACTCCGGCTGTCGCGTCCGCAGGGCGGGCGCGTCGCCGTCTTCGGACAGGACACGGCGGCCCTGCGCGCCGCCGACCGGAAGGCGCTGCGGCGCGATGTCCAGGTGGTGTTCCAGAACCCGTTCTCGTCTCTGAACCCGCGGATGCGTGTGGAGAACATCCTCGCCGAACCGCTGACCACGCACGGTGTACCCGCGATGCGGGCGAGGAGCCGGGCCAGGGAACTGATGGAGCTGGTGGGTCTGGAGCCCGATCACGCCAGGCGCTACCCCCATGGTCTCTCCGGTGGGCAGAGGCAATGTGTCGGCATCGCCAGAGCGCTGGCCTTGGAACCACGGCTGCTGCTCCTGGACGAACCTGTCGCGGCCCTGGACGTGTCCGTTCAGGCCGACGTCATGGCGCTTCTGGAGCGTCTGCGCAAGCGGCTCGGTATGGCGTACCTGCTCGTCGCCCACGACCTGGCCGTCGTCCATGGCCTGGCCGATCGCGTCGCCGTCATGTACTCGGGGCGCATCGTCGAGATCGGGCCGGTGGCCGGCGTGTACGGCGCGTCCACCCATCCGTACACGCGCACGCTGCTGGACGCCGTCCCGCCGGCGGATCCGCACCTGGAACGGCGTCGCCGCCGCGCCCTCCTGCGGGGAGACCCACCCGACCCCGCTTCTTCACCGGGCGGGTGCCGTTTCCGGTCCCGTTGCCCGCGCTACGCCACGCTCACCGCCGTCGAGGGAGCCCTGTGCAAGGAACACGATCCCGAATCTCGTCCCGTGCGATCTGGGGGAGGCGTCGACCACTTCGTGGCGTGTCACCATCCCCTCGCCGAAGTCGGGGACGGGCGGTGAAACGGACGTTCGGCGCCGTCCTCCTCGGCGCCGCGACGCTGAGCGGCTGCGGCGGCCCCGGGCCGGAGGGCTCCACTTCCCACGCGTCCGGGCGGCTGCCCGCGTCCGACGTCAACCCGACCCCGCGCGAACGTGTCGCGGACGGCGGGACGCTGCGCTGGCCGCTGCCGGAGTCCCCGTCCCAGTGGAACTTCCACCACGTCACGGGCACCACGGGGGCGGTCGAGCGCGTCATCCGCGGCGTCCTGCCCTACCTGATGCGGGCCGATGAGAAGGCCGTCCCGCGACCCGTCCCCGAATACCTGCGGTCGGCATCGCTGAAGCGCACCGGGCAGGGCCAGACCATCACGTACCGCCTCAACCCACGGGCCAGGTGGTCGGACGGCCGCCCCATCGGCTACGCCGATTTCGTGGCGCAGGCACGCGCGCTCTCAGGACGCGACCCGCGATACGAGGTCTCCGCCGTCACCGGTTACCGCCGCATCAAGCGCATCGAACGAGGCCCCGGCGAACACGTGGTCGAGGTGACCTTCGACGGGACGTACGCGGACTGGCGAAGCCTGTTCAGCCCGCTCTACCCCGCCACCGTGTACTCCGACCCACGCGCGTTCAACACGGGTTGGACGAACCGCCTGCCCGTCACGGCCGGCCCGTTCAAAGTCCGGGAGATCGACCGGACCGCCAAGACGGTGACGATGGTCCGCGACCCCGCCTGGTGGGGTCCGCGCGCGAAACTCGACCGCATCCTCTACCGCGCGATGGACCCCAGCGCGACGCCCGGCGCGTTCGCCAACCGCGAGATCGACCTCATGGACATCGGCCTCGACGCGGGCGCTCTGCGGCGCGTCCAAGGAGTGAGCGGCGCCACCGTCCGCCGGGCGGGCGGCCCCGACTGGCGGCATTTCACGCTGAACGCCGCCTCACCGGTCCTGTCCGACGTGCGGGTGCGGCGGGCCGTCATGCTCGGCATCGACCGGCGCGCCATCGCCCGGTCCGACCTGTCCGGCCTCGGGGTGCCGGTGCGGACGCTCGGCAACCACTTCTACGTCAACACCCAGGACGGCTACCGGGACAACTCCGGGGAGTTCGGCGTGTACGACCCGGAACGCGCCAGGCGGCTCCTGGACGAGGCGGGCTGGAAGCCCCGCGGGAAGTACCGCGCCCGGGACGGACGCACGCTGGCGCTGCGTTTCGTCGTCCCGGCCGGCGTTCCGATCAGCAAGCGTGAAGGGGAACTGACGCGGGCGCTGCTCGAACGCGTCGGCGTCCGTGTGGACATCGAACCGGTTCCCGCCGACGACGCGTTCGGCCAGTACGTCACCCCCGGGAACTTCGACATCGTCCCGTTCTCCTGGCTGGGCACGTCCTTCCCGGTGTCGCCGATGAGATCGGTGTTCGCGCAACCGCACGGCGACCGGATCCAGCAGAACTACTCCCGTATCGGCAGCGAGGCCATCGACGCCTCGATGGAGCGCGCCATCGCGGAGGTCGACCAGGCGAGAATTCACGTCCTTGTGAACAGGGCCGACCGGCTCATCTGGCGCCAGGCGTCGGTCTTGCCGCTGTACCAGCGTCCCCAGCTCGTCGCCACGCGCGGGGACCTGGCCAATCTGGGCGCCTGCGGCTTCTTCCAGCCCGCCTACCAGGACATCGGGTTCACGAAGCCGTCTCAGCCCCGGTCGTAGAGGGTCAGGGGAACACGAGCCGGATGCCCTTGAGGTCGCTGGTGTACCGGGCGTTCCACACGAACAGCCGCAGGTCGCCGGCGGAGATCTCTTCGTTGACCGGGAGGTCGGAGGCGATCCGCACCACGTAGGAGGCACCCGCCGGGATCATCATGCTGCCGTTCTCGTCGGTGGGCGGCTTCGCCCCGTCGACCCGGGCGGTGATCTCGGAGTGATTGGGGAGCGTGCACATCTCGTCGGGGATGCCCGCCTGCGGCATGCACCGCTCCTGCGCGGACGCCGGAACCTGCGCCTTCGGCATGAACAGGTCGGCTGGATAGTCCAGCAGCACGGGCCGCCGCTGGCTGTTGGTGAGGACGTAGTCCGCGTAGGCGTACGTCGTCCCCGACGGCGGGGGCTCGGTGGCGCCGAGGGGCTGCGGGGTCGTTCCGGCCTTCACGGCGGCGAGGCTGTAGCCGTATCCCTCCGGGGTGGTGAACCCGATCGGGGGTCCGGTCTTCGGGGCGGGCACCGACGGACCCTCCGGCGCGACGCTTCCCTGACCTGCCAATGTCGGCCGAGCGGCCTCTCCGCCCGGGTCGTCGCCCGGCCGGATGATCACGATCGCCGCGGCCACCGCGGCGATGCCGAGGGCGCCGGTGAGGGCCCCGGCGAGCCCGAGCCTCCCCGCGTTGCGCTTCTTCCTCCGGTGGTTCATGCGGTACGGCTGGTAGTTGTTGGACATGGTCTGCGTGCTCCCTTGGGCCACTCCAAGATCGGTAAGCGCGTCCTGTCTCAAGGAGCCAGACACGATACAGGACGCCCGGATTCGGCGGCGTTCCTGGTCACGGGGCTACGAATCGGCTGCGATGAGGGCGTCGCGACCCAATCCCCGTAGGGAGGCGTCCAGCACCTGCGCGGTGTGCGCGACCGCGATGCCGGCGCCGCGCCGGTGCAGCGCGGTGGCGATCTGCATGGAGCAGCCGGGGTTGGCCGCGACGAGTAGTTCGGCTTCCGTGGCGTCCACGTTCACCGCCTTTCGGTCGCCGAGTTCTCCGGCGGCCTCCGGCTGGAACAGGTTATAGGTCCCGGCGGATCCGCAGCAGATGTCGGGTTCGGCGATCTCCCGGACGGTCAGCTCCGGAATCGCGGCCAGCAACGCCCGGGGCTGGCTGCGGATGCCCTGCGCATGGGCCAGATGGCACGCGTCGTGGTAGGCGACCGTGACCGGTAGTGGCCTCCGCTTCGCGCGGGGCCCGAGTTCCACGAGGTACTCCGCGAGGTCGCGGGTCTTGGCCGACAGCGCCTCCGCCCGCCGCGCCCAGGCGGGATCGCCGGCCAGCAGCGCCCGGTACTCCTTCATCGCGGACCCGCAGCCCGCGGAGTTCACCACGATGACGTCGACGGACTCGAACGTCTCGACCGTCCGGCGGGCGAACGCGCGGGCCTCCTCCTCGCGGCCGGAGTGCAGGGACAGCGCCCCGCAGCAGCCCTGATCCCGGGGGATGACCACGTCGCAGCCTTCGAGGGCCAGGACACGGGCGGTGGCCGCGTTGACGCCGGGGAAGAACTCGCTCTGCACGCAGCCGGTCAGCATCCCGACCGTGGCGCGGTGTTCACCGCGCGCGGCGACGCGTTCCGGCAGCCTCGGCGCCCTGCCCAGAGGCGGCGCGAGCCGTTCCATGGCGGCCACCGACGGCGAGATGCGTTCCAGTACGCCGCTACGCCGGACGAGCCGTTCCAGACCCGACTTCTGGTACGCGCGCAGTGGGCCGCGCAGAGCACGGAGTCTCCGCTTGTACGGGAACAGATTGAAGACCATCTCCCGTATGGCCCGCTCCTTGAGCGAACGTGGGTGCTCGCGTTCGACGTCGGCCCGGGTCATCTCGATGAGCCGGTCGTACTGCACGCCGGACGGGCAGGACGTCACGCACGCCATGCATCCCAGGCAGGCGTCGAAATGCTGGACCATCGCGCCGCTGAGCGGCTCTCCGTCCGCGTGCTGCTGCATGAGGTGGATGCGGCCTCTGGGCGAGTCCATCTCCTCGCCCCACAGCACGTACGTCGGGCACGTCGGCAGGCAGAAACCGCAGTGCACGCAGTCGCTGAGCAGGTTCGGCAGGTCGTCTTCGGCGCTCATCAGATACCTCCAACGAAACGGCCGGGGGACAGCCGGTGATCCGGGTCGAACTGGTCCTTCACGCGCCGCATCAGCGTGAGGGCCGGGACCGGGCCCCACACGTCGACGCCGGCGCGCACCTCTTCCGGCGCGTAGCGGACGACGGCGCCGCCGCGGTGCCGGGCCAGCACGTCCCGCAGGCGGCCCAGGACGTCGGCGACGTCGTCCGGCGACGATCCGGCGGGGAGCCCCACATGGCCGTGCCCGTCGCCGCTCCACGTGACGGCGGCGTCCGGGCCGGGCACGGCGAGGACGTCGCGGAGGGCGGACGGCGAGGCGGTGATGTCGATGAGGGTGGTGCCGTCCGGGTACCGTGCCCAGCCGTCCGGTGCGGTCTCTGAGATTTCGGCGTTCTCGCCGAGGAGATCCGCGGTCTGCCGAGCGCGCGCGGCGACGCCCTCCTGGACGCCCTCTAGGGCGACCACAACCGTCCCTGGGCTGATGTACTCGACGGCGCTGGGCGCCGCAGGGGAGTGCAGAACGGTCTGGACGGCGTCGTGCGCATCCTCAGGCCCGTTCACGGCGCACGTCACATAGGCGGTCGCCGCAGGGACGGGATGCAGGCGGAACGTGGCGTCCACGATGAGGCCGAGGGTTCCGTACGAGCCGCAGAAGAGCCGCCCCAGGTCGTACCCGGCGACGTTCTTGACGACCTTGCCGCCGGAACGCGCGACCTGACCGTCCGCCCGGACGATCGTGAGCCCGATGACCAGGTTGCGGGGCGTCCCGTACAGCGAGCGGAGCGGGCCGGCCGCGCCGGTGGCGATCGTCCCGCCGACGGTGGAACCCGGCAGGGGGAGGTCGAGGGCGAGCCTCTGGCCGCGTTCCGCGAGTCGCTCGCCGAGCCGCTCCATCGGCAGGCCCGCCTCCACCTTCGCGACCAGGTCTCCCGCGGCGTGCTCTACGAGGCCGTCCAGCCGGTGGGTGTCGACGAGCAGATCGCACCGCTCCGGGGGCGTTCCCCAGTCCAGGCGGGTCTCGGCGCCGCGCGGGACGACGGCCAGTCCCTTCTCGGCGGCGACGCGCATGACGTCGGCGGCCTCGGCCAGGTTCTCCGGCGCGGCGACGAGAGCGGGCTCGACACCGAGCACGCCCTCCGCCGGCTCACCGGGCCGTACATCGCCGCAGACCTTCGCCAAGGCGTCCAGGGGCCGCATCAGAAGAGGTCCGCCTTTCCTTCGTACGGGTGGGGGCCCTTGCGCACGCCCGGCACCTCGCCGCACAGGCGCGGCGTGGGGAACACCTTGCCCGGGTTGCACAGCCCCGCGGGATCGAATCCGCAGCGGACCATCTGCATGGTGTCCAGATCGGTTTCGGTGAACATGCGCGGCATGTAGCGGGACTTGTCCACGCCGACGCCGTGCTCACCCGTGATGGAGCCGCCGTGCTCGATGCACAGGTCGAGGATCGCGCCCGACACCGCCTCGGCGCGTTCCTCCGCGCCCTCATCCGCGTCGTCGAACAGCACCAGCGGATGCAGGTTGCCGTCGCCCGCGTGGAAAACGTTCGCGACCCGCACCCCCGACTCGGCCGACAGCGCGTCGATGCTCGCCAGGACCCGCGGCAGCGCCGTCCGCGGGATGACTCCGTCCTGGACGAGGTAGGCGGGGCTGATCCGGCCGACCGCGGCGAACGCGGACTTGCGTCCCTTCCAGATCAGCGCCCTCTCCTCGTCGTCGGCGGCGATGCGGATCTCGAACGCGCCCGCGTCCCGGCACAGCCGCTCGACGTCGGCGAACTGCGCCGCGACCTCCGGCTGCGGGCCGTCCAGCTCCACGATCAGCACCGCACCGGCGCCCGGCGGATACTCGCAGCGCACCGCGGCCTCCGCCGCCTCGATCGACAGCGCGTCCATCATCTCGATCGCCGCCGGGACGACGCCAGCGCCGATGATCGCCGACACCGCGGCGCCGCCGGCCTCGATCGAGTCGAACGCCGCCAGCAGCGTCTGCACGGTCTCCGGAACCCGGGTGAGCCGCACCGTGATCTTGGTGGTGATGCCGAGCGTGCCCTCCGCCCCGACGAACACGCCCAGCAGGTCGTAGCCCGGCGCGTCCGCCGACAGCTCGACCAGCTCGCCGTCGGGCGTGACGACCTCGCAGGCCAGGACGTGGTGCGCGGTGAACCCGTACTTCAGGCAGTGCGCGCCGCCGGAGTTCTCCGCCACGTTCCCGCCGACCGAGCAGATCTGCTGGCTGGACGGGTCGGGCGCGAAGTAGTACCCGTACGGGCGGACGGCGCGCGTCACGTCCAGGTTGATCACGCCGGGCTCCACCACGGCCCGCTGCCCCGGAATGTCGATCTCCAGGATCCGGCGCATCCGGGACGTGACGATCAGGACGCCGTCCGTGCGGGGCAGCGCCCCGCCCGACAGGCCCGTCCCCGACCCGCGCGCCACGTACGGCACCCCGGCCGCCGCGCATTCCCGCACGATGGCGGCGACCTGCTCGGCGGTGCCGGGCAGCACGACGACACCGGGCGTCGCGCGGTGGTTGGTCAGCCCGTCGCATTCGTACGTGCGCAGCCGCACCGGGTCGGTGACGACCCGATCGGCCCCGACGAGCGCTTCCAGCCGCAGACCGAGCGCTGTGAGTAGTGGTTCCATCCCCTCCACCATCCTCCCGGCCGCGGACCCACCGCAATATCGGGGCCGGACGACCCGCGGCCGCCCGGCCCGTGCTCCGGCACCCGGGTTCTACGGGAACTGCTGGTAGGCGGGGGTGGTGAGGAACTCGGAGTACTCGTCGGCGAGGGTGACCTCCTTGAAGAGGGTCACGGCCTGGTCGTAGCGGGGTTCGTTGTAGGCGTCGCCCAGTTCGGCCTTGATCTTGCCGAGTTCCTCGTCCAGGAGCCGCTCGACGAGTTCCTTGGTGACCTTCGGGCCGTCCTTGAGCTCGACGCCGTTGTAGATCCACTGCCACACCTGGGAGCGGGAGATCTCGGCGGTCGCGGCGTCCTCCATCAGGTTGTGGATCGCGACCGCGCCGGCGCCGTCCAGCCAGGTGGCGAGGTAGCGCAGCGCCACGTCGATGTTGTTGCGCAGGCCGGTCTCGGTGATGTCGCCGGGGGTGGCCTTGATGTTGAGCAGGTCGGCGGCCGAGACCTCGACGTCCTCGCGGAGCCGGTCGCGCTGGTTCGGCTTGTCGCCGAGGACGCCGTCGAAGACCTCCCGGCAGATCGGGACGAGGTCGGGGTGGGCGACCCAGGAGCCGTCGAAGCCGTCGCCGGACTCGCGGGTCTTGTCGGCCCGGACCTTCTCCAGGGCGACCTTGTTGACCTCCTCGTCGCGGCGGGACGGGATGAACGCCGCCATGCCGCCGATCGCGTGTGCGCCGCGCTTGTGGCACGTCCGGACGAGCAGTTCGGTGTAGGCCCGCATGAAGGGTGCGGTCATCGTGATCGCGTTCCGCTCGGGGAGGACGAAGTCGGCGCCCCGGTCCCGGAACTTCTTGATCACCGAGAAGAGGTAGTCCCAGCGGCCGGCGTTCAGGCCGGCGGAGTGGTCGCGCAGCTCGTAGAGGATCTCCTCCATCTCGAACGCGGCCGGGATCGTCTCGATCAGCACGGTCGCGCGGATGGTGCCGCGGGGGACGTCCAGGCGGTCCTGGGCGAGGTTGAACGCGTCGTTCCAGAGCCGCGCCTCAAGGTGGCTCTCCATCTTCGGCAGGTAGAAGTAGGGGCCCTTGCCCTTGTCGAGCTGCCGGCGGGCCGAGTGGAAGAAGTACAGCCCGAAGTCGAACAGGGAGCCGGACATGGGCTCGCCGTCGACGAGGAGGTGCTTCTCCTCCATGTGCCAGCCGCGCGGCCGGACGACGATGGTCGCCAGTTCCCCGTCGGCCTTGAGGGCGTAGGACTTGCCGCTCTTGGCGTCGGTGAAGTCGATGGTGCGGTCCAGGGCGTCGCGCAGGTTGAGCTGCCCCTCGATCATGTTGTCCCACAGGGGGGTGTTGGCGTCCTCGAAGTCGGCCAGCCACACCTTGGCGCCCGAGTTGAGCGCGTTGATGGTCATCTTCCGGTCCGTCGGGCCGGTGATCTCGACGCGGCGGTCCTCCAGGCCGGGCGCGGGGTCTGCGACCCGCCAGGAGTCGTCTCCGCGGACGCCGGCGGTCTCGGGCAGGAAGTCCAGCGTGCCGCCCGCGGAGAGCATGCGCTGGCGCTCGGCCCGCGCCTCCAGCAGCTCCTTGCGCCGGGCGCCGAACTCGCGCTGCAGGGCGGCGAGCAGGCCGAGCGCCTCGGGGGTCAGGATCTCCTCGTACCGCTCGCCGAGGGGTCCGGTGACCTCGATGCCTTCCAGTCCAGCCATCAGCCTGCCCTTTCGTATAGCGAAATTTCACTTCTGTTATGTGGAGAACGGTACTCGGCGGTGCCGAGCCCGGTCAAAGCGGGTCCGCTGCCTCCACACCTCCCCGCGCGCGCGTGCGTGAACCCACGCCGATAAGCACGTGACCACCGTGGACGGTGCGTGAGACGATCGCGGGAAGATACGGCCGCGACGCGGCGTTCTACTGAGGACATATGACTGAACCTTTCTCTTCAGACCAGACCCGGAATGCGGACGAGTTCGAGAGCCGGGAAGCCGGCGAGTTCGAGCCCATGACGGGCGAACTCGACCTTGAGGACCGGCGGGCGCTACGGCGCGTCGCGGGCCTGTCCACTGAGCTGACCGACGTCACCGAGGTCGAGTACCGCGCCCTCCGGCTGGAGCGGGTCGTCCTCGTGGGCGTCTGGACCGAGGGAACGGCCGAGATGGCCGAGAACTCCCTGCACGAGCTGGCGCTCCTCGCCGAGACGGCCGGCTCGGAGGTCCTCGAGGGCCTCGTCCAGCGCCGCTCCCGTCCCGACCCGGCCACCTACATCGGCTCCGGCAAGGCCGCGGAGCTGCGCGACATCGTGATCTCCACCGGCGCCGACACCGTCATCTGCGACGGCGAGCTGGCCCCGAGCCAGCTGCGGCACCTGGAGGAGACCGTCCAGGTCAAGGTGATCGACCGGACCGCGCTGATCCTGGACATCTTCGCCCAGCACGCCAAGAGCCGCGAAGGCAAGGCGCAGGTCGAGCTCGCGCAGCTCAACTACCTGCTGCCGCGGCTGCGGGGCTGGGGCGGGAACCTGTCCCGGCAGGTCGGCGGCCGCGCCGCCGGCGGCATCGGCATCGGCGGACGCGGACCGGGCGAGACCAAGATCGAGCTGGACCGGCGGCGGATCCGCACCCGGATGGCCAAGCTGCGCCGGCAGATCGAGGGCATGTCCAAGGCCCGCGACACCAAGCGCGGCGAACGCCGCCGCCACGCGGTGCCCGCCGTCGCCATCGCCGGCTACACCAACGCGGGCAAGTCGTCCCTGCTCAACCGGCTCACCGGCGCCGGGGTACTGGTGGAGAACGCGCTGTTCGCCACCCTCGACCCCACCGTCCGGCGCGCCGAGACGCCCGGCGGCCGCGCCTACACCCTGGCCGACACCGTCGGGTTCGTCCGGCACCTGCCGCACCAGCTCATCGAGGCGTTCCGCTCGACGCTGGAGGAGGTCACCGACGCCGGGCTGATCCTGCACGTCGTGGACGGCTCCGACGCCGACCCCGAGGCGCAGATCGACGCCGTCCGCGAGGTGCTGCGCGAGATCGACGCCGACGAGATCCCCGAGATCATCGTCATCAACAAGGCCGACGCCGCCGACGACCTCGCGATCGCCCGCCTCCAGCGCCGGGAACCGCACAGCGTCGTCGTGTCCGCCCGCACCGGGTTCGGTATCGAGGACCTTCGCGCGGCCGTCGAGGCCGACCTGCCCGGGCTGGAGAGCGAACTGCACGCCCTGGTGCCCTACGAGCGCGGCGACCTCGTCGCGCAGGTGCACGAGCGCGGTGAAATCCTCAAGCAGGACCATCTGGCCGAGGGCACCATGCTCCACGCCAGGGTCCCGGCCGACCTCGCCGGGGAGCTTTCCCGGTACGAGGCCGTGACCCCGAGCGTCTGACGATCCCGCCGGGTCCAGCCGCCCGGCGGGGTTTCGGCTCGGTTCAGGACGGAGTTCGGACGCGTCTGGAAGCCGTCTCCGGGCCCGTCCTCATTCCCGAACGGTGACAGCTTGCCCAATCGGCTTGACGGTGCGGTTGAATTCCGTACGGTCGTAGAGCCAGGGGCGAGGTGATGGCTGTCGATGCGCTGCGATCAGAGGTTGTCGGGCGGGCCTTCAGTGCACTACCGTGACGAAACCGATATCTCCGGTCTCGTGCCAGTGGTGGTCGCCCGATCACCCGACCCACCGACGGTGAGTCGCCGGCACCCAGTCGGCGTTTCGGATCGAGAGCAGGTGGCCCACTCCATGAAAGATCCAAGCGCCGGAACGAGAACTGGTGGCCCGCCTCGGCTCCACGGCAGGGCCTCGCACCGGAGCGAGAGCGGCCGGCCCGCAGCAACGCCCCACGGCGCCCGGAACCGCGCTGACGCGCGCATGGCCCCGTCCGGGCCGGTGACGCCATGACCGTACGGCTGTTGACGAACATCGGCAGGCTCTGGACGGGCACCGACGTCTGCAGCAACGCCGCGGTGCTCATCCACGACGACCGGATCGTCTGGGCCGGGCCCGCCTCCGACCTCCCGCAGAGCGTCCCCGGCATCATCGACGACATCGTCGACGTCGACCACGTGGAGAACCTGGGCGGCGGCCTGGTCACGCCGGGGCTCATCGACGCCCACTCCCACCCCGTCTATGCGGGCAACCGGTGGGCCGAGCTCGCGATGCGCACCAGCGGCTCGTCCCACTCCGCCATCACCGCCGCGGGCGGCGGCGTCAACTCCACCGTGACCGTCACCCGGGGCACCGACCCCTGGACGCTCTGCAACGGCGTCCGTGAACGGCTCCGCCAGTGGATCCTCGCCGGGACGACCACCGTCGAGGCCAAGACCGGATACCACCTCACCCGAGACGGTGAACTCGCCGACATCCGGATGCTGCGTTCGCTCGAAGGCGAACCGTCCATGCCGCGCATCCACGCCACGTTCCTGGCCGCGCACATCCTGCCGCCGGAGTTCTTCGGCCGCCGCCGCGACTACATCGAGGCCGTCCGGCTGTGGGCCGGCGACGCCGCCGTGGCCGGTGCCGACTCGATCGACGTCTACTGCGACGAGGGCCACTTCACCGCCGAAGAGGCACGCGCCCTCCTGCTCACCGGAAAGCGGGCCGGGCTGAAGGCCCGCATGCACGCCTGCGCCAACGAGCGCATCGGCGCGGCCCAGGTCGCCGCCGAGGTCGGCTGCGCCTCCGCCGACCTGCTCACCCAGGCCAACGACGACGACATCAAGGCGCTCGCGCACGCCGGCGTCACCGCCACCGTCTGCCCCGGCAGCGCCCTCAACAGCAGCCGCGCCCCCGCCCCCGTCCGGCAGATGCTCGAACGCGGCGTCACCGTCGCCCTCGGCACCGACCACAACCCCGGCCAGTGCGGCATCACGTCCATGCCCCTCGTCATCGGGCTGTCCGTGGCCATGTTCGGCCTCAGCGTCACCGAGGCCCTGCGCGCCGCGACCCTCGGCGGCGCGGCCGCCCTCCGCGTCGGCGACCGCGGCTCCCTCGCCCCCGGCATGCTCGCCGACATCGTCCTGTGGGACGCCGACCACGAGGGCGCGTTCGCTTGGGCGTTCGGCCTCCGCGCGCTGCGCATCTGGCGCGGCGGAGTCCCCGTCCAGCCCTGACGCACCGGCCCGGCGGCGGGTAGTGTCCGTGCCATGGGCAGCGCGGTCGCGGTCGTCACCGATTCAACCGCCTCCCTTTCGGCGGGGCTCGCCGAACGGCATGGGCTGACCATCGTCCCCCTGCAGATCGCCGTCGGTGGCACCACGCGGGACGAGGGCGACATCAGCACCGCCGAGGCCGCCCAGGCGCTGAAGGAATGGCACCCCATCACCACGTCCCGCCCGGCCCCCGAGCGTTTCGCCGAAACCTACCGGGCCGCCGCGGACTCCGGCGCCCGCGAGATCGTCTCCGTCCACCTCTCGGCCGCCATGTCCGGGACGGTGGACGCAGCCCGGCTCGCCGCCGCCGCCGCGCCGGTGCCGGTACGGGTCATCGACAGCGGAACCCTCGGGATGGGCCTGGGGTTCGCCGCCCTCTCCGCCGCGGCCACCGCGATGTCCGGCGGAAGCGCCGACCAGGTCGCGGACGCCGCCACCCGCCGCGCCGCGCTCACCCGGTCCCTCGTCTGCGTCGACACCCTCGAACACCTGCGCCGGGGCGGCCGCATCGGCGCCGCGGCCAACCTTCTCGGCTCCGCGCTGATGGTGAAGCCCCTCCTGGACATCCGGGACGGGCGGATCGCGCCGCTGGAGAAGGTCCGCACGTCGTCCCGCGCACTGGCCCGGCTGGAGGAACTCGCCGTCGCCGAGGCCGGAGACCGCCGCGTCGACCTGGGTGTCCAGCACCTGGCCGCCACGGCCCGCGCCGAGTCCCTAGCCGCCCGTCTCCGCGAACGCATCCCGCACGCCGTGGACGTCTACGTCGGCGAGGTGGGCCCCGTCATCGGCGCCCACGTCGGCCCCGGCATGCTGGGCGTCGTCGTGGCCCCCCACCTGTGATCGCACACGAGGGCCCCATTCGGTCCGGGTGAGCGGCGGCCGCCGGCTCGCCACCACCCGGGATCACATCGCCTCCCGATGACGATCACCGGCCGCCGCGCACGTGTCTCGGCGGCCGCCGTGATCCGCTGACCCGGAAGTTATCCACAGTCGGCGAAGCGCTCACGGCCGGATACGCGGCCCGCCTAGCGTCGGTCGGCATGAAGCCCGACCCCCAGGACCGCCTGCAGGCGCTGATGGGCCGCCTGCGACCTCCCGATACGCCGCCGGCCGCTCGCTTACGCGCCACACCCGAACGCTCGAACGTCCGAATCCTCGTCCTGGTCGGCGTGGTCGCCGCCCTGGTCGCCGCCGGCTACCTGTGGCTGTCCCGGCCGCGTCCGCATGAGCCCGCGGCCCCCGCCGCGGACGCCACACTCACCGGCCCGCGGCCCGCCATGTCCGCGAGCCCGGTGACGGCCTCACCCTCGGTGGTGGTACACGTCCTCGGCAAGGTCGAGCATCCCGGCGTGATCACCCTGCCGTCCGGTTCCCGCGTCGCCGAGGCGATCAAGGCGGCGGGCGGGGTCCGCGAAGGCGCGAAGACCGGCCCCCTCAACCTCGCCCGCAAGGTGGTGGACGGCGAGCAGATCCCGGTGGGCGTCCCGCGTCCCACACCGGCGCCCGGAGCCCCGCCCCAGCCCGGCGCGTCCGGTGCGTCCGCCGCACCCGGCGGCCCGCTGAACCTCAACACCGCCACCCCCGACCAGCTGGACGATCTCCCCGGTGTCGGGCCCGTCCTCGCCGGACGCATCGTCGACTACCGCACCCGGCAGGGCGGCTTCCGCTCGATCGAGCAGCTCCGGGACGTCAGCGGCATCGGCGCCCGCCGCTATGCCGACCTGAAGCCCCTGGTATGCGTATGACCCACGACCTGCGCCTGCTGGCTCCGGCCCTCGCCACCTGGATCACCGCCGCCGCGACCATCGGCCTCCCTCCGGCCGTCTCCTGCACCGTGGCCGCCGCCACCGCCCTGACAGCCCTTTACCTCCTGGCCCCCCGCCGCCCATCGCGCTCCCCGGGACCTCGCCCGCGCCGTGGCGCCGCGAGCGGCACCGCCGGCCGTCCACGGGGTCCCGCGACCCGGGCGGAGGCGTCGCGGCGGAGGTTGGCCGGGGTCGTCCTCGTGTGCGCCGCCGCGTCGGCGGCCGGCGTGGCGCTGCGCGCCACGGCCGTCGGCACCGGGCCGGTGCGGGACCTCGCCGGCCAGGGGCGTTCCGCGACGGCGGAGGCGGTCGTCACCGGCGACCCCCGGGCGAAACCGGGCAGCGGGCGACAGGTGATCATTCTCAGGGCCCGGGTGGAGGAGGTCCCGCGGGCCGAGGTCCGCGTCCCGGTGCTGCTGATCGCGAGTGATCCCCGCTGGCTCGGCCTGGTGCCCAGTCAGCGGGTGCGCCTTCACGGCAGGTTCGTGACGCCAAAGGGCGCCGGCCTGCTCGCCGCGGTCGTGATCGTGCGCGGTCCGCCCGCCGTGCTCGGGCCTCCGTCCACGATCCAGCGCGCAGCCGAGCACGTGCGGGCGCGGCTGCGGGCCGCGGTGGCGCGCCTCCCGCCCGACCAGCGCGGCGTCCTGCCCGCCATGGTCGTCGGCGACACCTCCCGCCTCGACCCGGCGCTCGCGGAGGACTTCCGCGCCGCCGGGCTCACCCACCTGCTGGTCGTGTCCGGCGCGAACCTCGCGATCGTCATCGGCGCCGTCCTCGGACTCTGCCGCCTGCTCGGCCTCGGACGGCGGCGCGCCCCACCCGTCGCCGTCATCGCGGTGCTCGCGTTCGTCGTGGTCGCCCGCCCGGAGCCGAGCGTCCTGCGGGCGACCGTCATGGGTCTCATCGGCCTGCTCGCGCTGGTCACCGGACGTCAGCGCCAGGGCCTGCCGGCCCTCGCGGCCGCCGTCCTCCTCCTCGTCCTGATCGATCCCGGACTCGCGCGCTCGTACGGGTTCGCGCTGTCGGTCCTGGCGACCGCCGGGCTGCTCGTCCTGGCGCCGCCGTGGCGGGAGCGGCTCGCCCGCCGGCTGCCCGGCCCCCTCGCCGACGCCGTCGCCGTCGCGGCGGCCGCCCAGGTCGCGGTCGCTCCCGTCCTGGTCATGCTCTCCGGCGAGATAGGCGTCGTCGCGGTGTTCGCGAACCTGCTGGCCGCTCCCGCCGTCGCCCCCGCCACCCTCCTGGGCGCGCTCGGCGCCGTGGTCGCGCTCCTTTCACCGCCGCTGGCCCAGGTGATCGTCTGGCCCGGCGGACTGGCCGTCGGCTGGATCGTCCGCGTCGCCCGCACCGCCGCCGCGCTGCCCTATGCCACGGTCCCGTGGACGAGCGGCGGCCGGGGCGCGATGGCGCTCCTCCTGGCCGCGGGGATCGCCGTCCTGATCCTGCGCAGCCGCCGCCTGCGCCTGCTCATGGCCGCCGCCTTGGCCGGAATCCTGATCGCCGTCGTCGCCATGCGCGTCACGGCCCCGGGCTGGCCGCCGCCCGGCTGGCAGATGGTCGCCTGCGACGTGGGCCAAGGCGACGCACTCGTGCTGTCCACCGGCCCCGGCCGGGCGGTCGTCGTCGACACCGGCCCCGACCCGGCACTGATCGACCGATGCCTGCGACGCCTGCACGTCGAGGACGTCCCGCTGCTCGTCCTGACCCACCCGCACGCCGACCACATCAACGGCACGTCCGGCGTCCGGAACGGCCGCCGCGTCCGCCAGGTCCTGACGACGTCCCGCACGTCCGGCCGTGAGGCACGCCTCGCCCCCGGCCTTCCCACCCGGCCCGCCGAGGCGGGCCGGCAGTGGCGGATCGGCGACCTGGCACTCTCGGTCCTCGCCCCGCGAGCCGCCGGCCCCGCCCTCTCACCCGGGGACGACGGCACCACGATCAACAATGCGAGCGTCGTCCTCGTCGCCAGCAGGCCCGGCTTCAGCGCCCTGCTGGCAGGCGACATCGAAGAGGAGGCACAACGTGCCCTGACAGGGACCGTCCCCCGCGTCCAGGTGCTCAAGGTTCCGCACCACGGTGCCCGCGGCCAGGACGCGGGATTCCTGGCCGCCGCCCACGCCTCCGTCTCCCTGATCTCGGTCGGCGAGGACAACGACTACGGCCACCCGTCTCCGGCGACCCTCAGACTCCTGCAACGCCTGGGCACCCAGATCCACCGCACCGACCAGACAGGAGACATAGCCATCATCCGCACCGCGACCGGTATAGCGGCCGTCCCCCGCCACTGACCGCCCACCGCGACGGGGCGTTCGCCGGTGGCATGCGCCGGCCGGCGGGAGCGGCGGTCCGATCGAGGTTCGCGGTGCCGGGCCGATCGTCCCTCGGGCGAGGCGGGCCGGGGCCGGGCATGACATGCTTCTGGGGTGTCGGTTGAGCCCATCATCCTGGTCGTCGGTGACGAAGAGCTGCTCGTGGATCGGGCGGTCGGTGAGGTCGTCGCCTCCGTGCGGGCGAGCGACCCGGAGGCCGAGGTGATCGACCTCGGACCGGGCGGGCTGGAGCCCGGGCGGATCGCCGAGCTGACGTCGCCGTCGCTGTTCGGGGGCGGGAAGGTGCTCGTGCTGCGGGCGGCGCAGGATCTCGGGAAGGACCTGACGGCCGAGGTGCTCGCCTACGCCAGGACGCCCGCGGACGAAGTGGTGCTCATCGCCGTCCACCACGGCGGGGCCAAGGGGAAGGCGCTGGTGGACGGGCTGGCCAAGCTCAAGGCGCGCAAGATCTCGTGCCCGAAGGTCACCAAGGTGGGGGAGCGGGTCGACTTCGTCCGGGCCGAGATACGCCGGGCCGGCGGGAAGATCTCGCCGGACGGGGCCCGGGGTCTGGTCGACGCGGTCGGGAACGACCTGCGTGAGCTGGCGGCGGCCTGCAGCCAGCTCGTCGCCGACACCGGAGGCAAGGTCGACGATGCCGCGGTGGCGCGGTACTACCGGGGCCGCGCCGAGGTGAGCGGGTTCACCGTGGCGGACAAGGCCGTCGAGGGGCAGCTCGCCGAGGCGCTGGAGCAGCTCAGGTGGGCCCTCGCGACGGGCGTGCCGCCCGTGCTGATCGTCAGCGCGCTCGCCCAGGGCGTCCGGGGGCTGGCGAAGGTCGGCGGCGCGCCCCGGGGTGCGCGCGGTGCGGCCCTGGCGAAGGAACTCGGCATGGCGCCGTGGAAGATCGAGCGGGTGCAGAGGCAGCTGCGCGCCTGGTCGGGGGACGGAGTCGCGCGGGCCATCGCGGCGGTCGCCGAGGCCGACGAACAGGTCAAGGGCGGCGCCGCCGACCCCGCGTACGCACTCGAGAAGACCGTCGCCGAGATCGTCGCCGCCCGCGGCTGACCGGCCGGCCGCCCGCGGCTGGCCGCCGCCCGATCGGGTGGACCGAGTCAGTGCTCTTCGGCTTTGGCCTTCAGGCCGTCGGCCTCCATGGTCACGTAGCGGCGGACCAGGCGGCCCGTGAGGAGCGAGAAGACGGGGGCCAAGGGGCCTTTCTGGTCGAGGGTCAGGCGGACGGTCACCGTGCCGTCGGGCTGGGGGACGATCTCGTGGGCGGCGACGGTGGTGACGCCGGGGGAGCGGGACTCCCAGGTGAAGGTCTTGTTCTCCTCGAACCCGGTGACCGTCCAGATGGCGGCGGGGAGTCTGGGCTGGTGGACGCGGGCCCGGCCGGAGAGTGTGAGGGGTTCGTCGAGGAGTTCGACGCGGTCGATGGAGGCCGTCATGCCGGGCCAGCGTTCGACGTCCTTCAGGAGGCTCCAGACGGTTTCGGGTGTGGCGTCGATGTCGACGGCGGTTTCGAAGTGCATGGTTCTCTCCTCAGCGCGGCGCGGACCGCGGACAGCAGGCCGGTGACGAGGGGGTCATCGGCGCGGGCGGGGAGGTGGAGGGCGTAGTAGGGGACGGCGGGCAGGTCGATGATCTCGCGTGTGACCAGCCCGGGCGGTGGAACGACACAGCCGTTCACGACCGCGAGGCCCACGCGGAGCGACACGAAGTGCAGGAGCAGCGGCCAGCCTTCGGCCTCGACCGCGAGTGACCACGGGACATCGGCGGCGCGCAGGGCGCGTTCGAGGGTGATGCGGTGGGGGCCCGTGGGCGGGGGGACGACCAGGGCGGCGCCCGCGAGGTCGGCGAGGGTGAGGTTCGCCTTGCCGGCCAGGGGGTGGTCGTCCGGCATGACCAGGACCTGCGGGTAGGTGGCGAGGAGGACGGCCTCCACGTCGGTGGGCAGGACGTCCAGGACCGCGACGCCGAGGTCGGCGCGGCCGGTGCGGACGGCGGTGAGGGTGCGGGCCCGGTCGCCGTTGATCAGCCGCATCCCGGGGTCGACGACGTCGCCGAGCAGGTAGAGGTAGGCGCCCTCGCCGGCGGCGAGGGCCGGGACGCGGGCGGGTGCGGTGCCGTGGACGTCGGCGAGGAACGCGGTCACGCGGGCGTCGAGGTCGCGGGCGAAGCGGGCGACCCGCTCGCCGGCGGGGGTGAGCGTGAGGCTGCGCCCGTGTCTGGTGTAGAGGGGGTGGCCGAGGGTTTCGGTGAGTTTGCGCACCTTGACGTGGAGGGCGGGCTGGGAGATGTGGAGGTCTTCGGCGGCCCGGGTGAAGTTGAGGTGGTCGGCGAAGACGGCGAACGAGGCGAGCGCGTCCGTGGAGAGGCGGCTCAGATTCATAATCAGTGACTATAACTGGATGGGCTATTAATAGTTCTGCTTTAAGTGCTGGGGTTCGAAGGTTGGTGCATGAACATCGAACCTCGGCTCGGCGTCGATTTCGGCCGGGTCATACACGGGGGGCCGCTGGCCCCCGGCGGCTCCGACACCGTGTTCCTCGGCGGGAGTTTCGAGGAAGCACTCGCCTCACCCGCGAACGAGGGCGTGTACGAGGTGCTGCCGGGCCTGATCGAAGAATTCGGCGGACAGGCCTGGATCATCTCCAAGTGCGGCGACCGGGTGCGCAAGCGCACGCTGGCGTGGCTCGACCACCACGACTTCTACGCGCGGACGGGCCTGCCCAGGGAGAACGTCCGGTTCTGCCGGAAGCGGGCGGAGAAGGCGGGGCACTGCGCCGGCCTCGGGATCACTCACATGATCGATGACCGGCTGGACGTGCACCGGGCCATCCGGGAGATCGTCCCCTACCGGTATCTGTTCGGGCCGCAGGAGGGGCCCGAGTGGGTGCGGCACATCCCGGACTGGGCCGCGGCCGAGGTCATTCGCGCAGATATTCCGGCGGGACGAGGCCGACCAGCCACACGCCGTTCGCGCTGACGCGGAAATCGTGCCCGTCGGCGGCCATCCGCCCGGCCTGGACGACCAGGACGACGGGTTCGCCGCGGCGGGTACCGACGCGCCGGGCCGTCTCACGGTCGGGGGACAGGTGGACGGCGTGCCGCCCCATGGGCAGGAGTCCGTCGCGCAGGATCGATTCCACGGAGCGTTTCACGGTGCCGTGGTAGAGCAGGTCCGGCGGGGACGCCGGAGGCAGGTCCAGGTCGACCTGGACCGAGTGTCCCTGGGCGGCCCGGATCCGGTTCCCGTCGAGGACGTAGCGCTTCTTGTCGTTGACCGCGACGACGTGTTCGAGTTCGGCGCGGGTCAGCGGGAAACCGTGGCGGGCGGCGGCGGCCAGCAGTTCGGTGACGTCGGCCCAGCCTCCGGGATCGAGGGTGAGGCCGATCCGCTCCGGGCGGTGCCGCAGATGCCTGGCGAGATACTTGGAGATCTTCACCGCGCGCCGCTCGTCCATGGACATGCGTCGGGGCCGGCGCGCCATGGCCGGCCCCGGTGCGTGCGGGCGTTACTTCGCCTGCAGCGCGGCGGCGCGCTTGGCGATCGCCGACTTGCGGTTGGCGGCCTGGTTCTTGTGGATGACGCCCTTGCTGACGGCCTTGTCCAGCTTGCGCGCGGCGTGCTGCTGCGCGGCGACGGCGACCTCGAGGTCGCCGGCGTCGGCGGCCTCGCGGAACTTGCGGATCGCCGTCTTCAGCTCGGACTTGACGGCCTTGTTGCGCAGCCGGGCCTTCTCGTTCTGCTTGTTGCGCTTGATCTGGGACTTGATGTTAGCCACGTCGGTAGTGCCTCAGCTTGGTCGCGATCCTCGCCTGCGCGGGTCGGCAGGCTCTGACGAAAGGTCTGAACGGGGGCGGACGGTACCCCCCGGGGCACGACGCTACGCCACACGCAGTCGCACAGCCTACCAATCACCGGGGCCCGCCCCAAACCGGGCCGTGCACTGAGCATCGCGGAGGACATGGGACCATGGGAGGCACACATGTCCTTGCCCATCAGCTGAGTTTTTGTGAACGGACCCCGGTGGCAGCGCCTGATCCTGACAAGACCGACCCCGCGATCATCCGCAACTTCTGCATCATCGCGCACATCGACCATGGCAAGTCGACTCTCGCGGACAGGATGCTGCAGCTGACCGGCGTGGTCGAGGGGCGCCAGATGCGCGCGCAGTACCTCGACCGCATGGACATCGAGCGCGAGCGCGGCATCACGATCAAGAGCCAGGCCGTCCGGCTGCCCTGGACGTCCGGCGGCGTCGACCACGTGCTCAACCTGATCGACACCCCGGGGCACGTCGACTTCTCCTACGAGGTGTCGCGGTCGCTCGCGGCGTGCGAGGGCGCGGTCCTGCTGGTGGACGCCGCGCAGGGCATCGAGGCGCAGACGCTGGCCAACCTGTATCTGGCGCTCGAGGCGGACCTGCACCTGATCCCGGTCCTCAACAAGATCGACCTGCCGGCGGCGCAGCCGGACAAGTACGCCGAGGAACTGGCCGGGATCATCGGCTGCGAGCCGTCGGACGTGCTGCGCGTGTCGGGCAAGACCGGCGAGGGCGTCCGCGAACTGCTCGACAAGATCGTCGACGAGGTGCCGGCGCCGGTCGGCGACCCCGACGGCCCGGCCCGCGCGCTGATCTTCGACTCGGTGTACGACACCTACCGCGGTGTGGTGACCTACATCCGGATCATCGACGGGCGGCTGTCGCGGCGCGAGAAGAGCCTGATGATGTCGACCGGGGCCGCGCACGAGACCCTGGAGGTCGGCGTGATCGCGCCGGAGCCGAAGCCGGTGCAGGGCCTCGGCGTCGGCGAGGTCGGCTACCTGATCACCGGGGTGAAGGACGTCCGGCAGGCGCGCGTGGGCGACACCGTGACCGGTGCGTCGCGGCAGGCGCCCGAGGCGCTCGGCGGCTACCGGGACCCGAAGCCGATGGTGTTCTCCGGCCTGTACCCGCTGGACGGCGACCAGTATCCGGAGCTCCGCGACGCGCTCGACAAGCTGCGGCTGAACGACGCCGCGCTGGTCTACGAGCCGGAGACGTCGGCGGCGCTCGGGTTCGGGTTCCGCTGCGGGTTCCTGGGGCTGCTGCACATGGAGATCGTCCGGGAGCGGCTGGAGCGCGAGTTCGGCCTGTCGCTGATCTCGACCGCGCCGAACGTCGTGTACCGCGTGGTCATGGAGGACGGGACTGAGCACACCGTCACCAACCCCAGCGAGTTCCCCGAGGGCAAGATCGGCACGGTGTACGAGCCGGTGGTGCGGGCGACGCTGCTGTCCCCGTCCGAGCACATCGGCGCGATCATGGAGTTGTGCCAGGGCCGCCGCGGGGTGCTGCTCGGCATGGACTACCTGTCGGAGGACCGCGTCGAGATCCGCTACACGCTGCCGCTCGCCGAGATCATCTTCGACTTCTTCGACCAGTTGAAGTCGCGGACCCGCGGGTACGCCTCGCTGGACTACGAGCCCAGCGGTGAGCAGGAGTCCGACCTGGTGAAGGTCGACATCCTGCTGCAGGGCGAGTCGGTGGACGCGTTCAGCCAGATCGTCCACAAGGACAAGTCGCGCGAGTACGGGCTGATGATGACGTCCAAGCTCAAGGAGCTCATCCCGCGGCAGCAGTACGAGGTGCCCATCCAGGCGGCGGTCGGCGCCCGGATCATCGCCCGTGAGAACATCCGCGCCATCCGCAAGGACGTCCTCGCCAAGTGCTACGGCGGCGACATCTCCCGCAAGCGGAAGCTGCTGGAGAGGCAGAAGGAGGGCAAGAAGCGGATGAAGACCATCGGGCGGGTGGACGTCCCGCAGGAGGCCTTCGTCGCCGCCCTGTCCACCGGCGGCGGCGAGCCCGCGGACAAGGGCCGCAAGTAGCCCCGCTTCAGGCTTGTGAGCAGCCCGGCTTCATGCCGGGCCACTCGGCACGGGCCCTATTTCTTCAGGAGGGGCCAGGCGACCACGGGCGGCACCCGCCGGAACTCGCCGCGGTTGGCGGCCCTTCCCGCGTAGACGAGGAAGAACATCACGGCGGCCGTGAAACCCATCGGCAGCCAGATGAGCAGGTCGACGGCCAGTGACAGCAGCCCGCCGACGATCCACACGGCGATGGCCGCGAGACCCATGTTGAGGCCCTGCGCGGCGTGCCGGCGGACGAACGGCGAGCGCGCCTTGCCGACGTAGACGATGGCCGGTGCGATGGCGCCGATGAGGAACTGGCCCACGTACGCCATCAGCGACCACGTCCTCTCGTCGTCGGAGACGGGGCCGAAGTGACCGGGCATCTGGGCGGTGCCCCCGCCCTGCGGAGGCTGCTGCTGCCAGGCCTGACCGGCCTGCGGAGGCGGTGGCTGCTGCTGGGGCTGCTGCTGCCAGACGTTTCCGGGCTGCTGCCACGGGGCCTGCTGCTGCGGCTGCCCCTGGCCGGGCGACGGGGGAGGCCCGTAGGCCATGGCGGAAGTCCTCTCCTAAGTTCGCTCTGCGCGTTCGCTATGCGACCTATTGGCGAAGTGTATGACTCTTAGGACGCGCCAGGAGTTCGCGCGGGTTCCCGCTTTCCCCCGGCCCGTGGCCGTTTCGCGCCACCGGGCCGGAGTCAGGCGAGTCCGGGACGCCAGAGGACGGCCGACGGCTTCTCCGGGGTGAGGGTCACCGACCCGCGCCACTCGATGGACGACGGCCGCGGGAGATACGACTCGTCCAGGAAGAAGCCCCGGTTGATCGACGTGACCGTGGCCGGTGCGCCGTTGTCGCCGAACCCCGTCGGACGGCGGAGCGCCTCGATGACCGCGATGTCGGACACCGTCGTCCCCTCCGGCAGTTCGACGGTGGTGGCGACGGCGCCGTCCCGGTCGACCGACCAGGTGGGCTGATCGTGGTCGGAGCGGTAGAGCGCCGACGGATCCGACTTGAGCCGGACGCCGAGCGCCACACCCGGCACCGAACCCCACGCGGTCGCCGCCCCGGTCGACTTGGCGAACTCGGCGAACAGGTACGCGCGCTGGTCGCCGACCTCCCGCGTCGCCGGATCGGACGGGTTCTCGATCTTCCCCTCGCGCACCATCTCCTGGGCGGCGACACGGTACGTCCACGGCTCGCGGTCCATGACGGCCTCGCGGGCGCGCCCCTCCGGACGGGTTCTGGAGGCGTCGAGCAGGAAGCGCAGCGGCGGGTCAGGCGAGACGACGTCGCACATGTTGTTGTTCTGCGTGCACGTCTGCAGCACCGGATGATCGCCCTCGAAGCGACCGGTGAACTGGAACGTCAGATGCAGCGGCGCCTGGTAGACCGCGGTGCCGTCCACGCGCCGCCCGGACGCGTCCACCTCGACCCGGTACACCCACTCGATGTCGGTCGTGCGGCCCCAGCGGGCCATCAGCGCGGGCGTGTCGGTGCCGCCGTCCTCGTTGCTCCACACCATCGAGTACTCGATGACCCGGTGCCCGGGAGTGCCGGCGGGCCGCGTCTCATGCCAGGCGGTCAGCGGGGTGTCGGTGGTGGCGTTCTGGTACGGGTCGCCGAACGGCCATCCGGTCCGCCCGACGACGATCGGCGCGTGGCGCAGGACCGCCGCGTCCTTGGCGGGCGTCCGGACGCGGGTGCCCCCGAGGGTCACGCGGCGGGCGGCCGGGGCGCTGCCCTCGGCGAACCGCAGCGTCACCTCATGCGCGCCTTCCCGGACGTGCCCGAGACCGAAGCTCCGGGCCACCGGTTCGGACGACGGGACGACGGCGTCGGTCACATGGCGTCCGTCCACCGCGATCGACACGACGGCGGACTCGGCGCCCTCGCGGGCCCAGGAGACACCCGGCGCGGACGCGGCGAAGGAGATCACGGCCTCCCCGTCCCGGTCCGCGGTGAACGTCACCGACCGGGCGGGACCACCGCGCTCGACCGTGATCGTGCCCGGCTGTGCGGCGGCGGCGGGGGAGACGGCGGCGGTGAGGGGAGCGCCGGCGAGGGCGGCGCCGGTCAAGGCGAGCACGGCATGACGCGCACGGCTTCTCATGATCGGCGAATCTAGACCGGGCGGGTCGCGATCCGGTGACGCCCCGGTCGCCCGTGGATGTCGGGTTCGTTTGCGTCAGGCCCGCGTCCGCAGGGGCCTCCCCAGCGGCGCGAGCGCCGCCGGGGGCCGCAGGGACACGCCGGTGAACCGCTCCGCGGCGGTCCCCGGCGCATCGGGCTCGTAGAGAGTGAGACCCGACGCGGCCAGCCGGGCCGTCCGGCCGCGCCGCACGACCTCGTGCCCGAGCTCGCCCAGCAGCGCGACCACGTCCTCGGCGGGCTCGTCGAACAGGTCGACGCCGTCGAACCGCAGACGCATCTCCGGGTTGCCGCTCCAGCCGGACGGCCGCGTCGCGCAGATCTCCGCGAGCCGCTCCACGCCGTCCTCGTCCCGGCCGGTGGACAGCGCCAGCATCCCGCGCCCGACCCGTACGCTGCGATGTCCCGCCCACCCGCACAGGAACGACGACTTCGGCGGACGGGTGCCGCAGCGCTCGGCGACCGCGGCGAGGGTCGTCCAGGCGTCCGGGGCCTGTGTGGAGAACAGCAGGCTCGCGTCCGGCAGCAGCGCACCGCGCCCCGGCTCCAGCGTGATCATGAAGGGTGCCACCTGGCCGGGGAAGCGCGCCGGATCCGCCTCCCGCAGCGTGACGAGCCCCTCCCAGGTGACGGGCTCGTCCACCGCGAACCAGGTGATGACCGTCTCGACTCCCAGAGCACGGAAGGTCGCGTCGGTCAGCCGCTCCGCGACCACCTCCCGCAGCCCCTCGGCCGTCTCCGAGAGCCTCCGCCGCCACCACGCCGGCTCCGGCCCGGACCCCGTGCCCGTCTGCCAGCGCGTGCCCGCCCCGGCGAACTCCGAACGCCGCTCAGTCCCGGATGCGTCGGCGACCACGTAGTGCCACCCGTCCGGTTCACCGCAAAGCACCACCCGCGCAGGTGCTGCTTTCATTGCATCGCCCTCCTCCTTCGGGCCTGGCGGCCCTCCACCGTCGGGCAATGCGTGCGATCGCCAGCATCGCTCCGAACTCGCCTGGCGGCTCGCTGCGCGATCAGATTCTCGCATGCCCGAAACCGCCTTCGGACGTGATCGCGAGACCCGGGGCCGCCGTGCGGCGGGGCGGTCGCCCGTGTCGTCGCGGCCGGTGACCGGCGCCGCCGCGCCGGGCGGCTCCCGTGGCCGCGGTCGTGCGACACGGCGGGGGTTGCTTTGCCTGGGCGCAGATGTCTGTACGGTCGGACGGGTACCGTGCCGATCAACCGACCTGACGACCTCCCGGAGGTAGCGTGACCCACCCCGAGCAGGTTCTGCGTTCCCCGAAGGAGCGGGAGACGGTGAACGGCGCCGTCCGCGCGCTGCGGTCCGCCGCCCCGTCGGGCTGGGAGCGGCTCGATTTCGAGTTCCGCGCGACGGTCGGCATCGACAGCGCCTCGTTCGAGGTCGAGGGGCCGGACGGCGAGCGCCGCCAGGCGATGCCCCCGGGGCAGGCCGTGGGGAAGATGGACGAGCTCCGCCGCGTCATGTACCGGCGCGGCAAGGGCGCCTGGTTCACCGCGCGGCTGCAGATCGAACGTTCGGGCCATTTCAGCGCCGAGTTCGACTACGACGGCGAACCCGACTTCAACCCGCCCCTCACCTCGTCCGCCTACGCCCTGGACCTGGACCGGTTTCCCCGCAGCGAGGAGCACATCCCCGACTGGCTCCGTGACAGGCTCCGCGAGGACTCGGCGGACTGAGCAGGGGGTTGGGCCGGGCAGACTGGGAGGGTGCCTTCCACACTGCCCGATGGTGATCCCGTGCCCGCCGACGGGGCGTTGCCCGGTGGTGCCCTGGAGGGGTTGGGGACGCGGCCGTTCGCGTTCTATGTGCACGTGCCGTTCTGCGTGACGCGGTGCGGTTACTGCGACTTCAACACGTACACGGCGACGGAGCTCGGGCCGGGCGCCGGCCGCGATTCCTACGCCGACACCGCCATCGGTGAGGTTCGCATGGCCCGGCGGGTGCTGGGCGACGTGGATCTGCCCGTTGAGACGGTGTTCGTGGGCGGTGGTACACCGACCTTGCTGCCGGCGGACGATCTGGGGCGCGTCCTGGAAGTGATCGACGCCGAGTTCGGGCTTGCGCCGGGCGCGGAGGTCACCACGGAGGCGAATCCCGAATCCGTGGACGAGGCGTATGTGGCCCGGCTGCGGGACGTCGGGTTCACCCGGATCTCCTACGGCATGCAGAGCGCGCGCGAGCAGGTGCTGGCCGTTCTGGAACGCAGCCATACGCCGGGGCGCGTCCCGCAGGTCGTGGAGTGGACGCGTAAGGCGGGGTTCGAGCACGTCAATCTCGACCTCATCTACGGGACGCCGGGGGAGACCCACGACGACTGGAGAGCCTCGCTGGAGGCGGCCCTGGCCGCGGAACCCGACCACGTGTCGGCGTACGCGCTCATCGTCGAGGAGGGCACACGGCTGGCGGCGCAGGTGAGGCGGGGAGAGCTGACCGCGCCCGACGACGACGCCATGGCCGACCGCTACCTGATCGCCGACGAGATGCTGGGCGCGCACGGCCTGCACTGGTACGAGATCTCCAACTGGGCCGCCGACCCCGGCGCCGCCTGCCGGCACAACATGCTCTATTGGACGGGCGCGGACTGGTGGGGCGTCGGACCCGGCGCGCACAGCCACGTCGGCGGAACCCGGTGGTGGAACGTCAAGCATCCCGCCGCGTACGCCGCACGTCTCGCGGAGGGGACCACCCCGGCGCACGCCAGGGAGGTCCTGGGCGGGGACGACCGGCGCATCGAGCGGATCATGCTCGAACTGCGGCTCGCCCAGGGCTGCCCCGCCGGGCTGCTGGACGGCGGGGCCGTCCGGCGGGCCATCGGCGACGGGCTGGTCGAAGCCGCGCCGTACGAGGAGGGCCGCGTGGTGCTCACCCTGCGCGGACGCCTTCTGGCGGACGCGGTCGTCCGCGATCTGACCTGATTCAGGGGGCCGTGACGAAGTCGATGAGTTCCTCGACGCGGCCCAGCAGGGCGGGTTCCAGGTCCGTGTAGCTGCTGACCGAGCCCAGGATCCGCTTCCAGGCCGCGCCCGTGTCGTCACCCCAGCCGAGTTCGGCGACGACGCCGTCCTTCCAGGGGATGCCGCGGGGGATGCGCGGCCAGGCCCGGATGCCGACGGACGCGGGCTTGACCGCCTCCCAGATGTCGATGAACGGATGTCCGGTGACCAGGACGTGCGGGGAGGAGATCCGGGCGGCGATCCGGGATTCCTTGGAGCCCTCCACGAGATGGTCGACGAGGACCCCGAGGCGGCGCTCCTCGTCCGGGCCGAACTCCTCGACGATGGCGGGCAGGTCGTCCACGCCTTCGAGGTACTCCACGACGACGCCCTCGACCCGCAGGTCGTGCCCCCAGATCTTCTCGACCAGCTCGGCGTCGTGGACGCCCTCCACGTAGATGCGGCTCTCCTGCGCCACCTGGGCCCGCAGGCCCCCGACGGCGATCGAGCCGGACGCGGAACGCGCGGGCCCCCTGGGCGCGGCCTCGGGCCGCACGAGCGTCACGGGTTCGCCGTCGATGAGGAAGCCCGACTTCTCCAGCGGGAACACGCGCCGCTTGCCGAACCGGTCTTCGAGGGTGACGCCGAACTTGTCGCAGCCGACGACGGCGCCGCAGAAGCCGCTGCCGGGGTCCTCGGCGACCAGGCCGGGCTCCGCCGGGACCTCGGGGATCCGGCCCTTGCGGGGCCTGCGCCAGTCGCCTGCCAGCACGTCGTTTCCATATTTCTTACTCCGCACGGGTCCGCACATTAACCCGGTCGGACGCCCGCGCGCCGTCGTCCCTCGTCCCTCGGCGTGGCGGCGCCGTCCGATACGGGTAGGATCGCGCAGCCGTACGGGGGGTGTGCTCGGGCACTCCAGAGCGCCCCCGCGGGTCGTACACTTGGCACTCGGGAGTTATGAGTGCCAGCAACGCGGGGGCGGACGATCGGGGGCCCATGGACGGGGACGAAGGAGGTGACACGGTGCTGGACGACCGGAAACTCGCGGTCCTGCGCGCCATAGTCGAGGACTATGTCTCCACCAATGAGCCGGTGGGGTCCAAGGCGCTCGTGGACCGGCACAACCTCGGCGTGTCCTCCGCCACCATCCGCAACGACATGGCGGTGCTGGAGGAGCAGGGGTACATCGCCCAGCCGCACACCAGCGCCGGGCGCGTCCCCACCGACAAGGGCTACCGGCTGTTCGTCGACCGGCTGTCCACGATCAAGCCGCTGTCGGTCGCCGAGCGCCGCGCGATCGAGACGTTCCTGTCCGGCGCCTACGACCTCGACGACGTCGTCGGCCGGACGGTGCGGCTGCTCGCGCAGCTCACCCGGCAGGTCGCCGTCGTGCAGTACCCGTCGCTGACCCGCTCGTCGGTGCGGCACGTCGAACTGGTGCCCGTCGCCGAGGGCCGGCTGCTGCTCGTCCTGATCACGAACACCGGGCGGGTGGAGCAGCGGGTCATCGAGACCAGCGGCACCGTCTCCGAGGAATCGATCGGGCACCTGCGGGCGTTGCTCAACACGTGCCTGGACGGGCTCGGCCTCGGCGACGTCCCGACCGCGGTGGCGGACCTGCCCGAGAAGGTGGTCCAGGCGGACCGGCCGCTCGCGGCGGCGGTGCTGTCGGTGCTCCTGGAGACGCTCGTCGAAAAGCATGAAGAGAAGATCGTCTTCGCCGGTGCGGCCAACCTCGCCGCCGTGGACTTCTCGCCCAGCCTGCGGGAGGTTCTCGTCGCGCTCGAGGAGCAGGTCATCCTGATGCGGCTGCTCGGCGAGACCGGCGATTCCTCTACAGTTACGGTGCGGATCGGCACCGAGAACCCCGACCTGGGGCTCCGATCGACTTCGGTCGTCGCCGCCGACTACGGCGTGGGCGACCTCACACTGGCCCGGCTGGGTGTGCTCGGGCCTACACGCATGGATTACCCCAGCACGATGGGAGCGGTACGGGCAGTGGCACGCTACGTGGGACAGATCCTGGCGGGGTCGTAAGTGGCCAACGACTACTACGCGACCCTGGGCGTCCGGCGGGACGCCAGCGCCGACGAGGTCAAGAAGGCCTACCGCCGGCTCGCACGGGAACTCCACCCGGACGTCAACCCGGATCCGGAGACCCAGGACAGGTTCAAAGAGATCACCCAGGCGTACGAGGTGCTCTCCGACCCGAAGAAGCGCGAGATGTACGACCTCGGCGCGGACCCGTTCGCGTCCGCGTCCGCGGGCGGCGCCGGGGGATTCGGCGGCGCCGGGTTCCCGTTCAGCGACATCATGGACGCCTTCTTCGGCACGGCGGCCTCCCGGGGCCCGAGGTCGCGGGCGCGGCGCGGCCGCAACGCGACGCTGCGGGTGGAGCTCGACCTGAGCGAGACGGCGTTCGGCACGACCCGCGAGCTGTCCATCGACACCGCGGTCGCCTGCACGGCCTGCGAGGGGTCGGGCTGCGCGCCCGGCACCCACCCGGACACGTGTGAGACGTGCCACGGGCGCGGCGAGGTGCAGCAGGTGCAGCGCTCGTTCCTCGGCCAGGTCATGACGGCCCGGCCGTGCCCGGCGTGCGGCGGGTTCGGCTCGGTGATCCGCAACCCGTGCACGGAGTGCTCGGGCGACGGACGGGTCCGCACCCGGCGCACCGTCAAGGTCAAGATCCCGGCCGGTGTGGAGAACGGCATCCACATCCAGCTCGCCGGCGAGGGCGAGGTCGGTCCCGGCGGCGGCCCGCCCGGCGACCTGTTCCTGGAGATCGTGGAGAAGCCGCACCCGATCTTCGAGCGGGAGGGCGACGACCTGCACTGCACGGTCGAGATCCCGATGACGGCGGCTGCGCTCGGCACCAGCGTCACCATCGAGACCCTGGACGCCGCCGAGAGCGTCGACATCAAGCCCGGCACGCAGTCGGGGCAGGTCATCACGCTCTACAACCGGGGTGTGCGGCACCTGAACGAGAGCGGCCGCGGCGACCTGATGATCCACGTGAACGTGGAGACGCCGAACCGGCTCGACGAGGAGCAGGAGGAGCTGCTGCGGCAGCTCGCGGTGCTGCGCGGCGAGGAGCGTCCGCCCGGCAAGTTCGCGCCGGGGCAGCGCGGCATGTTCTCGCGGCTCAAGGACGTCTTCAACCAGCACTGAAGAGCAGTGGCGGCGGCCTACGACGAGGGCCGCCGCGGCGATCCGGAGCATGGCGGGTCAGGGGAGCACAGATGAGCGAAGCCCCTCACGGAGTGCGCGCGTGAGCCCGCCGGTCTTTCTTGCCGGGACGGACGCGCTGGAGCGGGGCAGCGTCGTCCTGGACGGCCCCGAGGGGCGGCACGCCGCCGCCGTGCGGCGGCTGCGGCCCGGTGAGCGCGTCGACCTGACCGACGGCGAAGGGCTGCTGGCCGAATGCGTCGTCACCGCCGCGGACCGCGCGTCCCTCATGCTGGACGTGCTGGCCCGGCACCGGCAGCCGCCGCCGTCGCCCCGCATCGTGGCCGTCCAGGCGCTTCCGAAGGGCGACCGGGGCGAACTGGCGGTCGAGACGATGACCGAGGCCGGGGTCGACGAGATCGTCCCGTGGTCGGCGGCCCGCTGCGTCACGCAGTGGCGCCCCGAACGCCGGGAGAAGGCCCTCGGACGCTGGCGCGGCGCCGCCCGCGAGGCGGGCAAGCAGGCCAGGCGCAGCCGGCTGCCCGAGGTCGCCGGGCTCGCGTCCACCGGTGACGTCGCCGCGCGGATCGCCGCGGCGTCCCTGGCCGTCGTCCTGCACGAGGACGCCGGTGCGCGGCTCAGCGCCGTGGAACTGCCCGCGGAGGGCGAGATCGTCCTGGTGGTGGGGCCCGAAGGCGGCATCACCGAGGAGGAACTGGAGCGGTTCGCCGCGGCCGGCGGGCGCCCGGTCCGCCTCGGCCCGACCGTGCTGCGCACGTCGACGGCCGGAGTCGCGGCCGCCGCCGTGCTGCTGGCGGCCACCGGCCGCTGGTAGGACGACCCGCGGGGTCAGGGGGCGCCGGCCGCTGCCCCGGCGCCCTGATCGGTGCTCTTGGCCGGTTCGCTCGTCGACGGCGACGTCGGCGCGTCGGAGGGCTTGTCCGGTTCGGGCGAGGTGGACGTCGGCGGCGACGGCGTCGTGGTCGGCTGCTGCGACGGGGTCGAGTCCGGGCACGGCGTGACCGAGGGGGTGGCGGCGGGCTCCGCACCGGGCGACGCGGTGACCGTCGGGGGGGTGGGCGGCCGGGGGATGCTGCAGGCCGACAGCCCCGGCGAGGCGGCCGACGTGGGGGTCTGCGAGGAGCTCGGGGCGTCGGTCGCGGTGCCGCCCGGCGACGCCGGGCCGGGGAACTGCGGGTTGCCCTGGGCGCCGGCGTGGTCGCCGGAGGTGTTGTTCTTCCCCTCGCCGGAGGGCCCGTTGCTGCCGACCGACTGCTGGATGAGGTCGATGGTCTGCGGCGCGGTCACGCCGAGCCCGGCGACCGCCACGGCGGCGGCCACGGCGAGGACGGGACGCGCCCAGTTGACGGTGAACCGGTCGAACCCGAAGCGCGCGGGGGCGAATCGTCCGAGACCGAACCGCCGGCCGGAGCCGTCGGCTATGCGGGCCCGGATGCGTTCCAGGCCGTCGCCTGCGGGGTTGACCGAGTCCGCCTCCGCGTTCAGGGCACGGCGGAGGATCTCCCCGTGCTCGTCGTGGGGGTCGGTGGTCATGAGAACTGCTCCAGGACGTTGCGTAGCGAGGTCATTCCGCGCGCCGTGTGGCTCTTCACGGCCCCGCGGGAGATGCCCATCGCGTTGGCGATCTCCGCTTCGGACAGATCGGCGTAGTAACGGAGGACGAGTGCCTCCCGCTGGCGTGCGGGAAGCCGGGACAGCGCGTCGATGACCGCCGAGCGTTCCAGTTCTCCGATGGCCCCGGCCTCCGCGCTCGGCGCGTCGGGCAGGCCCTTCGGGGCGTACTTCTCGACGACGGCGCGGTGCCGGAGCACCGATCGCGACCGGTTGACCACCGACTGGCGCAGGTACGACAGGGCCTTGTCCGGGTCGCGCAGCCGGCGCCACCCGCCGTGCATCGCGACGAACGCGTCCTGGACGACCTCTTCGGCCGTTCCCGCGTCCCGGACGAGCATGGCGGCGAGTCTTACCAGCGAGCGGTAGTTGGCGCTGTAGAGCGCGGTCACCGCCTGGTCGGCATCCCAGGCGACGGCCACCGCCCCCGCCGTGCCCCTGGCCACGAGGGTCTCGGTCACGTCAGTTGGACGCGTGCCCTCGTCGTTCGGTTTACGAAAGGGCATGTCCTGGTTTGCCTCGGTCACCTATCCGCCGCCTTTGCCGTCCCCCGGCCGCTCATTCGTACGGTCGTCTTCGGAACGACGTGGATCGGGCGTGCCCGGCCCGGTCCGGGCGCGTCGCAATGCCTTGCGAACCGGGGGGTACGCCCTGAGCTGACAACCCTAACCAGTAGGCGGTCGGAATGCCGACCGGAATGGAAGGTCGATCGGCGAAAACCCTATCGAGCACCGGACGCGGCAGGCCATGCACGCATCTGGTCCCGATAGGATTCCGGGGCGGTCGCGGGCCGCCGCCGAGGGGAGAGGGATGACCGACTGCCTGTTCTGCAAGATCGTTTCCGGGGACGTGCCGACCAAGATCGTCCGGGAGTCGGCGGGTGCGGTGGCGTTCCGCGACATCAACCCTCAGGCGCCCACGCATGTGCTGGTGATCCCGAGGGCGCACCACCCGACCGTCGGCGAACTCGCCGCCGCGGACGCCGGGCTGCTCGCCGAACTGGTGCGCGAGGCCCACCAGGTCGCGGTGGACGAGGGCATCGCCGAGGCCGGCTACCGGGTCGTGTTCAACACCGGCGCGCAGGCCGGGCAGACCGTGTTCCACGTGCACGCGCACGTGCTCGGCGGCCGTGGCCTCAACTGGCCGCCCGGCTGACCGTTCCCCCGGGCCGCACCGGGCGCCCGGCACCCCCGGCGAAAACCATCCGCGTCCTGCCGGGGGCGGCCAGTACGATGGAACCCGTACATCTGGACACCCGGAGCAGACAGAAGGCAGGTCGGAGAGGCCGCAAGGCCGGCTGATGGTCGAATCAACTCACACGGGGTCGACTCGCACGGGGCGCGACGACCGGACGGGCTCGCACTCCCAGATCAAGATCGTGGTGCCGGACGACCATTCGATGGTGAGCCTGCTGGGCTCCCGGGACGAGCTGCTCCACGCGATAGAGCAGGCGTTCGGCGACGGCATCGACATCCACGTCCGCGGCAACGAGATCACCGTGACGGGCCAGGAGGGCGAGACCGGCCTGGTCTCCCGGCTCTTCACCGAGATGCTCGAGCTGCTGAAGGGCGGCACGCAGCTCACCCCCGACGCCGTCGAGCGCAGCCTGGCGATGCTGCGCGGCGAGAGCGACGCGCGCCCCGCCGAGGTCCTGACGCTGGACGTGCTGTCCAGCCGGGGCCGGACGATCCGCCCCAAGACGCTGAACCAGCGGCGCTACGTCGACGCGATCGACAGGCACACGATCGTGTTCGGCATCGGCCCCGCCGGCACCGGCAAGACGTACCTGGCGATGGCGAAGGCCGTCCGCGCGCTGCAGGACAAGAAGGTCAACCGGATCATCCTGACGCGCCCCGCCGTGGAGGCGGGGGAGCGGCTCGGGTTCCTGCCCGGCACGCTCTACGAGAAGATCGACCCGTACCTGCGGCCGCTGTACGACGCGCTGCACGACATGGTCGACCCCGACTCGATCCCCCGCCTGATGGCGGCGGGCACCATCGAGGTGGCCCCCCTGGCGTACATGAGGGGCCGCACCCTGAACGACTCGTTCATCATTCTGGACGAGGCGCAGAACACCTCGCCCGAGCAGATGAAGATGTTCCTCACCCGGCTCGGGTTCGGGTCGAAGGTCGTGGTGACCGGGGACGTCACCCAGGTCGACCTGCCGTCCGGGCATCTGAGCGGGCTGCGCGTCGTCCAGGACATCCTCGACGGCGTCGAGGACATCCACTTCTGCCGCCTCGACAGCCGCGACGTCGTCCGGCACAAGCTGGTCACCGACATCGTCGACGCCTACAACCGGCACGCCGAGAAGCAGGTTCCGGAGTTCCAGCCGGGCGCGGCGGGCCGCGGCGGGTCCCGCAAGCGGGGGCGGCAGTGAGCATCGAGGTGCTGAACGAGTCGGGCGTCCCCGTCGACGAGCGGGCCATCGCCGGTCTGTCCCGGCACGTCCTCGACGGCATGCGCGTGCACCCGCTGGCGGAACTGTCGGTCCTGCTGGTCGATGAGGCCGCGATGGCCGAGTTGCACGAGAAGTGGATGGACGAGCCGGGCCCGACGGACGTGCTGTCGTTCCCCATGGACGAGCTGCGCCCCGGCCACATGTCGGGCGGCGCCGACGAGGACGGCGAGACCGATCCCGGCCTGCTCGGCGACGTCGTGCTGTGCCCCGCGGTGGCCGAGCGGCAGGCGCGGGAGGCCGGGCACGGCACCGGGGACGAGCTGGAGCTGCTGTGCGCGCACGGCATCCTGCACCTTCTCGGCTACGACCACGCCGAGCCGGAGGAGCACCGGGAGATGTTCGGCCTGCAGGCCGAGCTCCTGACCTCCTGGCGGGAGAAACGCGGCGGCTGAGGTGAACACCGCGCAGGCCTGGCTGTCCGCCCTGGCGGCGGGCCTGGTCTTCATGGCGGGCCTGCTGGCCAGTACCGAGGCGGCGCTCGCGCGGGTGTCGCGCGTCACCGTCGAGGAGCTGGTCCGCGACGGGCGGCGCGGCTCGCGGCGGCTGGCCGAGGTGGTCGCCGACCCGGCCCGCTACGTCAACATGGTGCTGCTGCTCCGCATCGCCTGCGAGCTGGTCGCGACCGTGATCGTCGCGGACCTGTGCATCTCCTGGCTGGACGAGACGTGGCGCGCCTACGTCACCGCCGCCGCCATCATGATCGTGATCAGCTATGTGGTGATCGGCGTCGGGCCCCGCACGCTCGGCATCCAGCACGCCGACCGGATCGCGCTGGCCGGCGCCGCGGTGATCCATCCGGTGACGCGGGTGTTCGGGCCGCTGCCGCGGCTGCTGATCGCGCTCGGCAACGCCCTCACGCCCGGCAAGGGGTTCCGGGAGGGCCCGTTCGCGTCCGAGGCGGAGCTGCGCGACCTGGTCGACCTGGCCGAGCAGCGCAGCCTGATCGAGCCGGTCGAGCGGGAGATGATCCATTCGGTGTTCGAGCTGGGCGACACCCTCGTCCGCGAGGTGATGGTGCCGCGCACCGACATCGTGTTCATCGAGCGCGGCAAGACGCTGCGGCAGGCGATGACGCTTGCGCTGCGCAGCGGCTTCTCCCGCATTCCGGTCGTCGGCGAGAACGAGGACGACGTCGTCGGCATCGCCTACCTCAAGGACGTCGCCCGCCGCAGCCAGGAGCACCGCGAGGGCGAGTCCGTCGAGACGGTCGACTCGGTCATGCGTTCCGCCACCTACGTGCCCGACAGCAAGCCGATCGACGAACTGCTGCGCGAGATGCAGGCCCGGCGGATCCACCTCGCGGTCGTCATCGACGAGTACGGCGGCACCGCGGGCCTGGTCACCATCGAGGACATCCTGGAGGAGATCGTCGGGGAGATCACCGACGAGTACGACCGGGAGACCCCGCCGGTCACCTGGCTCCCGGACGGCGCCGCCCGCGTCACCGCCCGCCTCCCCGTCGAGGACCTCGCCGAGCTGTTCGACGTGGAGATGGACGTCGAGGAGGTCGAGACCGTCGGCGGCCTCCTCGCCCACGCCCTGGGCCGCGTCCCCATCGAGGGCTCCACCGCGGAGGTCGGCTCCGGCCCCGCCGACGGCCACGAGGGCGGCCCCGTCCTGTCCCTCAAGGCCGAGACCATCGCCGGCCGCCGCAACCGCGTGGGGACCGTCCTGGTGAGGCGCCTGGGCGTGACCGCGACGGACGCGGCTGATGCCGAGGGTTCCGACCGGACCCGCTGATCAGAGGGTCGTCCGGAGGGTGCCGTCGGGGGCGGCGACCAGGATGGGGGCTTTGGGGCCGAGGTCCCGGACGGCGGTGACGCCGGGCGGGGCGGGGGTGCCGGCGGTGACGACGGCGGCGGCCTCCAGGTCTTCGGCGCCACTGGAGACGGCCGTCGCCACGGCGACCTGGAGGGCGGAGAGTTTCAGGGACGGCAGGTCCACGCTCGTGGCGGAGTAGGTGCGGCCCGTCTCGTCGCGGACGGCGGCGCCCTCGGCGGCGTTCGTGCGGGCCCTGGCCGACCTTGCCAGGGTGATGATCTTCGCGTCCTCGGCGTTCAGCTCGCTCACGTCCCCCAGCGTACGGGCTTCGTGAGCGGGACTTGCGGCCGCATGGGCCTCCCCGCAAGTCACCGCCAAGTGGGCGGCAAGGGGTGCGGGTGATGCTCGGAACGCCGGACAACGCCGTTCTGGGGGAGATGTGATGTCCCGTTCGCTCTATCGCCTGGGCAGGGCCGCGGCCTTGCGGCCGTGGCGGTTCATCGTCGTGTGGGTGGTGCTCGTCGCGGCGGTGGCCGGTCTGGCGGGTGTCGCGGGGGGTGCCCTGCACGACGACTACACGCTTGACGGGACGGGGTCGCAGGAGGCGACCGACCTGCTGGAGGAGCGCTTCCCCGCGCTGTCGGGGGCGGACGCCAGGGTCGTGGTCCACGCGGAGTCCGGGACGGTCGACCGGGCGGCGCTGGCGGAGGCGGCGGGGGAGCTGCGCGAGCTGCCGCACGTCAGCGTGGTCGAGCCGCCGCGGCGGAGCCCGGACGGGGCGACGGCGCTGATGACCGTCCGGTACTCGGTGCCGGTGACGGATCTGGAGCCGAAGCCGACCCTCGACCTGCTGCGGTCGGCGACGGACAACCTGGACGCGGCGGGCTACCAGGTGGAGTTCGGCGGCCAGGTGCCGGAGAACGTGACGGCGCCGGGCGGTGTCGCCGAGGCGATCGGGGTCGGGGCCGCGCTGGTGATCCTGCTGCTGGCGTTCGGGTCGGTGGTGGCGGCGGGGCTGCCGCTGGTGGTGGCGCTCGCCGGGCTCGGCGCCGGGGTGTCGGGGATCACGCTGCTGGCGGCGTTCACCGAGGTGGCGACCACGGCGCCGACGCTGGCCACGATGGTCGGGCTGGGCGTCGGCATCGACTACGCCCTGTTCATCCTGACCCGGCACCGGGAGGGCATGGCCGCGGGGCTCGGCGTCCCCGAGTCGGTGGGGCGCGCCGTCGCGACCGCCGGCCAGTCGGTGATCTTCGCGGGTTCCACGGTGCTGCTGGCGCTGTGCGGGCTGGTGCTGACGCGGATCCCCGTCTTCATGACGATGGGCTTCACCACGGGGCTCGTCGTGGCGGCGACGGTGCTGAGCGCCGTCACGCTTCTTCCGGCGGTGCTGGGGCTCGCCGGGCGCAGGGTGCTGCGCCGCCGCGACCGGGCCGCCGGCGCGAAGATCACGGTGGAGTCGCCGCGGGTCCGGCGGTGGGCCGAGCACGTCGGGCGGCACCCGTGGCCGTGGCTGCTGGCCGCGTCCGTGCTGATGCTCGCGCTGGCCGCGCCCGCGCTCGGCATGCGCACGTGGCCGAGCGACGCCAGCAGCCAGCCGACGTCCATCACCGTCCGGCAGGCCTACGACCTGGTCGCCGAGGGGTACGGGGACGGCGCCAACGGGCCGCTGGTCGTGGCGGTCGACCTGACGAAGGTGGACCCGGGCGCCCTGCCCGGCCTGCGGGACTCGCTCGCCGGGACCGCCGGAGTCACGGCCGTCGCCGAGCCCGTGCCGTCCCCCCGCCGGGACGCCGCGGTGATCATGGTCACGCCGGAGTACGGGCCGCAGGACGCGCGGGTGACGGGGCTCGTCGACCGGATCCGCGCGGACGTGCTCCCGCCGGGCGCGGAGGTCACCGGGCTGACCGCGGCGTACGTGGACCTGTCCCGGATGCTGTCCGACCGGCTCTGGCCCGTGATCGGCGCGGTCGTCGCCACCTCGTTCATCCTGCTGATGATCATGTTCAGGTCGCTGCTGGCGCCGTTGAAGGCCGCGGTGATGAACCTGCTGTCGATCGGCGCCGCCTACGGGGTGCTCACGGCCGTGTTCCAGTGGGGCTGGGGCGCTGAAGCGCTCGGGCTTCCGCACAGCGTCCCGGTGTCGAGCTTCATCCTGCTGCTGATGTTCGCGGTGCTGTTCGGCGTGTCGATGGACTACGAGGTCTTCCTGCTGTCGCGCATCAGGGAGGAGTGGCTGCTGCACGGCGACGCGCGCGGCTCGGTGACCGCCGGCCTCGCCGCGACCGGGCGGGTCATCTCCAGCGCCGCGCTGATCATGGTGGCGGTGTTCCTCGGGTTCGCCGCCGACCCCGGCCTGGTGATCAAGCAGATGGGGGTGGGGCTCGCGGTCGCCGTGGCGCTGGACGCGACGATCGTCCGGCTGGTGCTGGTGCCCGCCACGATGTCGCTGCTCGGACGGGCGAACTGGTGGCTGCCGCGGCCCCTCGCCCGCGTCCTTCCGGAGATCGGCGCGCACGGCGGGGCCGGGCCCGTGTCGGCGGACAGGCGGGAACCCGAACTCGGCCGGGTGTGACGCCGGGGGAGTGAACACGGCGGTCCGGCATGTCCCGGTTAGGCTGATCGGGACATGTCGCCTGTCGTACGCGTTCTCGGGGCCTTCGGCGCCGAGGTGGCGGGGGAGCCCGCGGACCTCGGCGGTCCACGGCAGCGCTCCGTCCTCGCCCGGCTCGTCGCCGCGCGGGGCGCGATGGTGACCGCCGACCGGCTCGTCGACGACCTGTGGGCGGGGACGGCCCCGCTCCGCGCCGCCGCCGGCCTCCAGTCGTTCGTGTCGCATCTGCGCCGCGCCCTCGAACCGGGCCGTCCGCCGCGCACGCCCGCGCGGGTCCTGGTGACCGAGCCTCCGGGATACGCGCTCCGGCTGCCGGACGGGAGCGTCGACGCGTGGCGGTTCGACGCGCTGATCGACGAGGCCGCCGGGCTGCTGGACACCGACCCGCTGCGGGCCCGCCGCCGCGCGGAGGCGGCGCTCGCGGAGTGGCGCGGGCCCGCCTACGCCGAGTTCGCGGACCTGCCGTGGGCCGCGGCCGAGGCGGCCCGCCTGGACGAGCGCCGCCGCCTCGCCGTCGAACGCCGCGCCGAGGCGATGCTGAAGGGCGGGGCCCGGCTGCCGGCGTCCGCCGCCGAGGCCGTCCCCGACCTGGAGGCCCACGCCGCCGCGAACCCGCTGCGCGAGGAGGCGTGGCGGCTTCTGGCCCTGGCCCTCTACCGCGCCGGGCGCCAGGGCGACGCGCTCGCCGCGCTCCGCCGCGCCCGCGAGACCCTGACCGAGGAACTCGGCGTCGACCCCGGCCCGGCCCTGCGGCGCCTCGAAACCGACATCCTGGCCCAGTCGCCCGACCTGGGGGAGGCGGCCCGCCGCGGCGGACGCCCCGTCCTGCGGCCGGCGCCCGAGCCCGCGCGGGAGCAGCCCGCCTTCGTCGGACGCGTCCGGGAACTCGCCCGGCTGGACGCCGCCGCCGCGGACGCCGCCAGAGGCCGGGGCGGCCTCGTCCTCGTCGGCGGCGACGCGGGCATGGGCAAGACGGCCCTCGCCGAACGGTTCGAGGACGGCCTCGCCGAGCGCGGCTGGACGTGCGCGTGGGGGCGGGCGCCGGAGACGGGGGGAGCGCCCGCGGCCTGGCCCTGGGCCGAACTGCTGCGCGGGCTGGCCGCCGCCGCGCCGCCCGCCGCCGAACTCGCCGGCCGCCTCGGGCCGCTGCTGGACGACGCCGTCACCGGCCCCGGCGACGCCGACGTCAGCACGGGGCGGTTCCGGCTCCACCTGGCCGTCGGGGACTACCTCGCCGGCGTCGCGGACACGGGGCCGCTCCTGCTCGTCCTGGACGATCTGCACTGGGCGGACGAGGAGACCCTCGCCCTGCTCGTCCGGCTCGCCGGACGGCTGCGGGACCGCCCCGTCCTGCTGGTGGCCACGTTCCGGCAGACGGAGGTCCGCGAGGGGCTCGCGGCCGCGCTGGCCGCGCTCGCCCGCTACGAGCCGGCGCGGATCGAACTCGGCGGGCTGTCGGCGGCCGAGGTCGCGGCCCTGGTCCGCGGCACCTGCGCCACCGGCCTCGGCGACGCGGAGCTGTCCGCCATCGCCGAGCGGACCGGCGGCAACCCGTTCTTCACCCGGGAGACGGCCCGGCTCCTGGACGCCGAGGGCCTTCCCGCCGCGACGCGGCAGGTGCCCGCCGGGGTCGGGGACGTGCTGCGCCGCCGCATCGCCCGGCTGCCGGAGCCGGTCCAGACCGTCCTGCGCGACGCGGCCGTCATCGGCCGCGACGCCGACCTGGGCGTCCTGTCCGATCTGACCGGGGACGAGGACACGGTGATCGACGCCGTCGAGGCCGGTCTCGGCAGCGGCCTGGTCACCGAGCCCGCGCCCGGCCGGATGCGGTTCGCGCACGCCCTCGTCCGCGACACCCTCTACGACGGGATCTCCCGGGCCCGCCGTACCCGGCTGCACGGCCGCGTCGCCGCCGCGCTCGAACGGCACACCCCCGACGAGGTCGCCGCGATCGCCCACCACCACCTCGAATCCGGTACGGACCCGGCCAAGGCCGTCCGGTACGCGCGGCTGGCCGCGGAGGCCGCCGAGGCGCGCTTCGCCCACGACCTGGCCGCCGGCCTGTGGGTCCGCGTCGTCGACATGCTGCGGGCGCGGGGCGCGGACGCGACCCGCGACCGGCTGGAGGCGGAGGTCGCCGCGATCCGCGTGACGGCGCTCGCCGGTCACGTCGTCGACGCGCGGGACCGGCGGCTGGCCGCCATCGCCGACGCCCGCGCGTTCGGCGACGTCCGGCTCCTCGCCCGGATCATCGCGAGCTTCGACGTCCCCACGCTGTGGACGAGCCGCGAGTACGGGACCCTCGACGCCGCCGTGGTCGAGGCCACCGAGGAGGCGCTCGCGCGGCTGCCCGGGGACGAGCCGGAACTGCGCGTCCGGCTGCTGACGACCCTGGCGATCGAACTGGAGGGCGAGCAGCACGACCGCGGGGTCACCGCGTCCGGCGAGGCGATCCGCACGGCCCGTGCCCTGGGCGTCCCCGAGCTGATCGCCGCCGCGCTGAACGGCGCCTACATCAACAGCTACCGGACCGCGGACGGCCTCGCCCGGCGGCGCCGGTTCGCCGCCGAACTCCTCGATCTCGCGACCCGGAACGACCTCGGGACCTACCTCGTCCTCGCGCACCTGCAACTGCAGCAGGCCGCCATCGCCGGGCTCGACCTCCCCGCCGCGCACCGGCACCTGAAGGAGGGGCGGCGGCTCGCCGACCAGTACGGGCTACCGCTGCTCGCACAGATAGGCGACTGGTACGCCGGGCTGACGCGCGCCTTCACGGCCCGGGAGGAGGAGGCGGAACTCGCGTACGAGCGGCTCGGTGACGCCGTCGGCCGGACCAGGATCTGGTCGAGCGAGCTCGGCATGGCCTTCCTCGGCGTCTTCTGCCTGCGGCTCGTCCAGGGGAGGGCCGGGGAGATGGTGGACGGCTCCGCCTGGCTGCACCGCCAGTGGGGCCATGTCCCGGCCACCGCCGACATGCACGCCCTGGCGCTGATCTCCGCCGGCCGCGCCGCGGAGGCCGAGCGGGTCGTCGCCGGGGCCGGTCCCGTCCGCCTCGACTACTTCTTCGACCTCACCATGCCGGTGCGGGCGCTGCGCGCGATCGCGCTCGGTGACCGCGAGCTGGCCGCGGAGGTCTACGCGAAGCTGCTGCCCTACGCCGGTCAGTTCAGCGGCGGCGCCACCGCCGTCGGCACGGTCGGGCCCATCGCGCAGGTCCTCGGCGACCTCGCGTTGTTCCTGGACCGGCCCGAGGCAGCCGCCGGCCACTACCGCGACGCGGCCGGGGTCGCCGGACGCCTCGGCTCCGCCGTGTGGGCCGAGAGGGCCGACGCCGCGCGGACCCGTCTCGGCACCCCCGCCGCGTGACCCTGGACGTCCGGGTCCCGCGGGTGCGCGACAATCGAGGGGTGACAGTGTTGGGCAGTGAGGTGCGCGAGGGGTATCGGTCGGGATTCGCCTGTTTCATCGGGCGGCCCAACGTCGGCAAGTCGACCCTGATGAACGCCCTGGTCGGGACCAAGGTGGCGATCACCAGCAGCCGCCCGCAGACGACGCGGCGGGCCATCCGCGGAATCGTGCACCGGCCGGACGCGCAGCTCGTCATCGTCGACACGCCCGGCCTGCACAAGCCCCGGACGCTGCTCGGGGAACGGCTCGACAGCCTGGCCCGGTCCACGCTCACCGAGGTGGACGCGATCGGGTTCTGCGTGCCCGCCGACCAGCCCGTCGGGCCCGGCGACAAGTACATCGCCCGGGAGCTCACGGCCGTGAAGAAGACCCCGGTCGTCGCGATCGTGACCAAGACCGACCTCGCCCCGCCCGAGCGGGTCGCCGAGCAGCTCCTCGCGGTCGGTCGACTGGGCGAGTTCGCCGACATCGTGCCGTGCTCCGCCGAGACGGGCTTCCAGGTCGGCCTGGTCGGCGACCTGCTGATCTCCCACCTGCCGGGCGGCACGCCGCTCTATCCGGAGGGCGACCTCACCGACGAGCCCGAACAGCTCCTCGTCGGCGAGCTGATCCGCGAGGCGGCGCTGGAAGGCGTCCGCGACGAGCTGCCTCACTCGATCGCCGTGGTGGTGGACGAGATCAGCCCGCGTGAGGGCCGCGGCGACCTCGTCGACATCTACGCGCACCTGTTCGTCGAGCGCTCCAGCCAGAAGGGCATCATCATCGGGCACAAGGGGTCTCGGCTCCGCGAGGTGGGCGCGGCGGCGCGGCGGCAGATCGAGGCGCTGCTCGGCACCCGGGTCTTCCTCGACCTGCGCGTCAGCGTCCTCAAGGACTGGCAGCGCGACCCCAAGCAGCTCCGCCGGCTCGGGTTCTACGACTGATCCTTCCCGGGGTCGTCCCCGGCCGGCGCCTCCCGGTCCGCCTGCGCCTCCCGGTCCCTGCGGCCCCACGCCCGGTCTTCCTCGGGCCAGGCGGCGGGCGCGTCTGCCGGGTACTGCCGGTCGGTGTACTGCCACTGGCCGGCGTACTGCTGGTCCGCGTACTGCTGGTCCGCGTACCGGGGCTGCTGCTGATTTCCATCCGGCTGGTGCCGGGGCCTGGACACCCGTTCGGTGATGGGCCGGGCCAGGCTGAAACCGACCACCAGCAGGGACGTGACGACGGCCAGGTACCACCCGTAGCGGACGGTGATCTGGTAGCCGAAGTCCAGGCCGGTCCGGGGAAGGTTGTCGCTGACGTCGCCCAGCCGCAGGACGAAGATCCCGCAGACGAGCAGGGCGAGCATGCCGGGGATGGCGGCGAGCGCGCCGATCCGCGCGTCCCGTCCGATCAGGTCCCAGAAGGCCAGCGCGATCGCGGCCACGGCCAGCACCGGGACGGCGACGACCATGGTGTCGGCGTCGATGCCCGCCAGGTCTCCGAGGTCGCGGCCGATCGGCCGCCCGAACAGCTCGATGACGATCTGCGCGTGCGCCCACGGCAGGAACGCCGCCACCAGCAGCACGGCCGCCGCGGTGATCGTGGCGAGGATCCAGGCGGTGCCGTACCGCGGCCCGGCCGTCGCGCCGGGAGCGGGTTTCCAGGCGCCGTCTCGGGGCGGCGGATAGCCGTCGACGGGCGGCAGAAAGGACGGGCGCGACCGCTCACGGCCCGCCTCGGAACCCAGGTCACCGGTCATGGACCCAGCGTAAATGCAGGAACGGCATTGCCCGTACGGCCACGTCGGGGCACATGGATCGGTAGTTTGGAATGAAGTCCGTTATGGGAGGAGAGCCGCGGTGTTGCTCGTTTTCGGCCTGACGGCGGTGTTCCGTACCGTCGGCGAGGGGACGTTCCACTGCCCGCAGTGCGGGGGTGACCGTGCCTTCCGCAGGCGTGCCGGGCGTCGCTGGTTCTCGATGTTCTTCGTTCCGCTGGTGCCGCTGTGGCGGCTCGGGCACGCCCTGGAGTGCCGGACGTGCCGCGGCCGCTTCCCGGTCTCGGCGCTGCGGACGCCGACCGCCGAGCAGATGGCCGAGGCGCTCGCCACGGGCATGCGCGCCGCGGCGGCCCTGGTGCTGCGCGCCGGCGACCCCGCCGACCCGGCGGCCCGCGCACGCGCCATCTCGACGGTCGCCGGCTACGGCGAGCCCGAGTTCGACGGGACGGCCGTGAACGCCGACCTCGCGCTGCGCCGCACGTTCCTGGAACAGGAGATCGTCCGGGCCGGGGCCCATCTCGCGGTGGAGGCCAAGGAGTGGTTCCTCGCGCAGGCCGTCCGGATCGGGCTGGCGGACGGCCCGCTCGGTGACGGGGAGCGGCAGGAACTGCACGGCATCGCGGACCTGCTCGGCATGTCCCCCGCCTACGCGCTGGGCGTGATCGTGACCACCGAGGGGGCTTCCCGCTGACATGGGACCCGCCGCCGCGGGCCTCGCCGCCGACGGGCTGCGCGTCACGACCGTCGACATCAGCGAGTTCGAGGCGCTCGACGGCTGCGTGACCTGCCTGTCCGTGCTCGTCGCCCGACCGGCGCCGGGAATTTCACCGGCGTGCGGCGTCGTTCTCGTGAGACGGAAGAGGTCCCCGTTGTCCCAGTATCCGGACGTCGGTTTCCGTAACACGGATGGCATCTGTTAACTTGGCGAACGTGTTGCGTGAGCTGCTCCTCCTTAGCGGCCGCAGCGGGGGCCTGTAACCAGGCCGGCTCCCTCGCTGCGGGACTGCGTCGTGCATGTCGGCCGCGAGGTTCGAGCAGAAGGTTCTCATTCGGATGTATCCGCAACAGCAGTCCTCCGGTATGCCCGTCCAGCGCTACCGTCCCTTCGCCCCGATCAAGCTCACCGACCGGACCTGGCCGGACGCGGTCATCGCCGAGGCGCCGCGCTGGTGCGCGGTCGACCTGCGGGACGGCAACCAGGCCCTGATCGACCCGATGGACGCCGACCGCAAGCTGCGGATGTTCGAGCTGCTGGTACGGATGGGCTACAAGGAGATCGAGGTCGGGTTCCCGGCGGCCAGCCAGACCGACTTCGACTTCGTCCGGCAGATCATCGAAGAGGACCGGGTCCCCGATGACGTCGTGATCCAGGTGCTGACGCAGGCCCGCCCCGAGCTGATCGAGCGGACCTTCGAGTCGGTGCGCGGCGCGAAGCGGGCGATCGTCCACCTGTACAACTCCACCAGCACGCTGCAGCGCCGCGTCGTGTTCGAGCAGGACCGCGACGGCATCACCGCGATCGCCGTCGAGGGCGCCAAGCTGTGCGCCAAGCTCGCCGAGGACATGGGCGACACCGAGATCTTCTTCCAGTACTCGCCCGAGTCGTTCACCGGCACCGAGCTGGAGTACGCCGTCGAGGTCTGCAACGCCGTCAACGACGTGTGGAAGCCCACCCCCGACAAGAAGGTCATCGTCAACCTGCCGGCGACGGTCGAGATGGCCACGCCGAACGTGTACGCCGACCAGATCGAGTGGATGAACCGGAACCTGGCCCACCGGGATTCGGTGATCCTGTCGCTGCACCCGCACAACGACCGCGGGACCGCCGTCGCCGCCGCCGAGCTGGGCTACATGGCGGGCGCCGACCGCATCGAGGGCTGCCTGTTCGGCAACGGCGAGCGCACCGGCAACGTCTGCCTGGTCACGCTGGGCCTGAACCTGTTCACCCAGGGCATCGACCCGCAGATCGACTTCTCCGACATCGACGAGATCCGCCGGACGGTCGAGTACTGCAACCAGCTGCCCGTCCACGAGCGGCACCCCTACGGCGGCGACCTGGTCTACACCGCGTTCTCCGGTTCCCACCAGGACGCCATCAACAAGGGCTTCGACCACCTGGGCCGGGACGCCGAGGCCGCCGGGGTACCGGTCGCCGGGTACCGCTGGGAGGTCCCGTACCTGCCGATCGACCCGCACGACGTCGGCCGCACCTACGAGGCCGTGATCCGGGTCAACAGCCAGTCCGGCAAGGGCGGCGTCTCCTACATCATGAAGACCGAGCACTCCCTGGAGCTGCCGCGCCGGCTGCAGATCGAGTTCTCCCGCGTCGTCCAGGAGCACACCGACAGCGAGGGCGGCGAGGTCACCGCCGAGCGCATGTGGGAGATCTTCCAGAGCGAGTTCCTCACGGGCGGCCCGCGCGCCGGGCTGCTGGCGCACCGCACGACCTCGCGGGTGGACGAGAAGGACGCGATCAGCTGCGACATCCGCGTCGACGGCGAGATCCGCGAGATCGAGGGCGTCGGCAACGGCCCCGTCTCGGCCTTCGAGGACGCTCTCGCCACGGTCGGCATCGACGTCCGCGTCCTGGACTACGCCGAGCACGCGATGAGCGCGGGCGGCGACGCGCGCGCCGCCGCCTACGTCGAATGCGATGTGAACGGCACGTCCGTCTGGGGCGTGGGCATCGACGGCAACATCGTCACCGCGTCCCTCAAGGCGATCCTGTCCGCGGTGAACCGGGTGGCCCGCACGCAGGGAAGGTAGGCGTTCGCGTCAGGGACCGGGGTTCGCGGGCGGCGGAAGGCGCCGGCGGCCCCGGGACCGCCACTCGGCCCCACCATGACGACCGCCGGCCCCGCCGGATGGATCAAGCGCGGCCCAGGACGTGGTGGACCAGTTCGCGGAGGGCGCCGTGGAGCTGGGCCTCACCGACGGTGGTCCGGTCGCCGTCGATGTCGATTTCGTACAGGAACTGATCGGGGATTCGGCCCGGCGGCGGGACCGTGTTCAGGTCGACGCGGCCGACGAGCCTTGTCAGCATGGGATCGCTGGCGCTGTCGGACTCGGCGCGCCGTTCGATCCCCGCGAATCCTCCGCTGCGGACGACTTTCACTCTCACTTCGCTATCCGTTCGCCTCCATGAGGACATCTTCTCCCGCCCAAGCCCGGCCCACGGGGAATCTCATGCCACAACGCTGCCAGCTCCGGGTGGTTCGAGCCACAACTTTCGGCAGGACACTACGGCCGAATCCGGTCACGCTATGTAATTGTTATCCAGCGTAGTGCTATCGTCCGGGAGACTTGCGAAGATCATGGGGAGATGCCCGGCCGCGGCACCGAGGCATCGGGTGGTGTGCGTCAGAATGAACGGGTGACCCTCTACCGCGACGAAGGCATCGTCCTGCGCACCCAGAAGCTGGGCGAGGCCGACCGCATCGTGACGGTGCTGACCCGGCGCACCGGCCGGATCCGCGCCGCGGCGAAGGGGGTCCGCAAGACCAGGTCCCGGTTCGGGGCGCGGCTGGAGCCGTTCACGCACGTGGACCTCCAGCTGTACGAGCGGCGCTCCCTCGACCTGATCACGCAGGCCGAGACGCTGCGCCCGTACGGGGAGGCGCTGGTCACCGACTATCCCCGCTACACGGCGGGGACGGCGATGCTGGAGACCGCGGAGAAGCTCACGGCCGAGGAGGGCGAGCCCGCGCTCCGGCAGTTCCTGCTCCTGGTCGGCGGTCTGCGCACGCTCGCCGAACGCGGCCATGACCCGCGGCTCGTCCTGGACGCCTACCTGCTGCGCTCGCTGTCGGTCGCCGGATGGGCCCCCGCGCTCGACGAGTGCTGCCGCTGCGGAACCCGCGGCGGGCTGCGCGGGTTCGCGATCGCGGCGGGCGGCGCGGTCTGCGCGAACTGCCGCCGGCCGGGCGCCGCGACCCCCGCCCCGCCGACGTTCGCGCTGATGCTGGCGCTGCTGCGCGGCGACTGGGAGACCGCCGACGGCAGCGAGCAGCGCCACCGGATGGAGACCAGCGGCCTGGTGGCCGCCTACCTCCAGTGGCATCTGGAGCACGGAATCCGGTCCCTGCGCCATGTCGAACGCGACACGGGGTCCACCGAAGACGCCGCAGGCACCCGGACCACCGGGGACGACACCACCAGGGAGAGAGTGTGAGCAGGGCCGTATCGCCGCCGGATCCGCATCGGGACGGCGCCACGCCGCCCCCGATCCCCGCGGACCTGGTGCCACGGCACGTCGCCATCGTCATGGACGGCAACGGCCGCTGGGCCAAGGAGCGCGGGCTGCCGCGCACCGAAGGACACAAGCGCGGCGAGGACTCGCTCTTCGACGTCATCATGGGGGCGATCGAACTCGGCGTCCCGTACCTGTCGGCGTACGCGTTCTCCACCGAGAACTGGAAGCGCTCGCCGGACGAGGTGCGCTTCCTCATGGGCTTCAACCGGGATGTGATCCGGCGCCGCCGCGACCAGCTCCACTCGATGGGCGTGCGGGTCCGGTGGGCGGGCCGGCGGCCGCGGCTGTGGCGCAGCGTCATCAGGGAGCTGGAGACGGCCGAGGAGATGACGCGCGACAACGACGTCCTCACCCTGCAGTTCTGCGTGAACTACGGCGGCCGCGCCGAGATCGTGGACGCGGCGGCGGCGATCGCGCGGGACGTCCGCGACGGCAGGCTCAACCCCGACAAGATCACCGAGAAGGTCTTCGCCCGGTACCTGGACGAGCCCGGCATCCCGGACGTGGACCTGTTCCTGCGCTCGTCGGGGGAGCAGCGCACGTCCAACTTCCTGCTCTGGCAGTCGGCGTACGCGGAGATGGTCTTCCTCGACACGCTCTGGCCCGACTTCGACCGCCGCCACCTGTGGCACGCGTGCGAACTCTACGCATCCCGCGACCGCCGGTACGGCGGCGCCGTCCCGAACAAGGTGGAACCCGCCGCCGCGACCGGCTGAGCCGCCCTCGGATCAGGCCAGGGCCGCGTCCAGGGTGATGGTGGTGCCGGTGAGCGCCTGGCTGACGGGGCAGCCGGTCTTGGCGTCCTGGGCGGCCTTCTCGAAGTCGGCCGGGGACAGGCCGGGCACGTCGGCCCGGACGGTCAGGTGGATGCCGGTGATGCCCTCACCGGGCTGGAACGTGACCTCGGCCTTGGTGTCCACCTTCGCCGGCGGCGTCCCCGCGCCGGCGAGGGCGTGCGAGAGTGCCATCGAATAGCAGGTGGAGTGGGCGGCGGCGATGAGCTCCTCCGGGCTCGTCCTTCCGCCCGGCTCCTCGGATCGCGACGCCCAGGTCACGTCGTAGGTGCCGAGCTTCGAGGAGTCCAGCGAGACGGTCCCCTGGCCGCTGGTGAGCGGCCCTTCCCAATGCGCGTTCGCGGTACGTGTCGTAGCCATGTTCCGATCCTCCCACGGCCGTGCCCGGCCAGGTGATGTAGGGGAAGCCCCGCGTCCGCGTGTCAGATCGGCCGCGGGCGCGGGGCTTCCCGTCCCCGGAACAGGGGCTCCGGCCCTCGGGGGCGGTGGCCCCCTGAGGGGATGGCTAGTTGACGTTCACGGCGGACCAGGCGGCGGCCACCGTGGCGTACTGGGTGCTGCCCGCGCCATAGAGGTCCGTGGCCGCGTTCAGGGTCGCGGTGCGTGCGCCCTGGTAGTCGGTCGAGGACGTCATGTAGGTGGTCAGCGCCCGGTACCAGATCTTGGTGGCGGCGTCCCGGCCGATGCCGGTGATCGTGGAGCCGTTCGACGTCGGGCTGTCGTAGGAGACGCCGTTGATCGTCTTCGCGCCGCTGCCCTCGGCCAGCAGGTAGAAGAAGTGGTTGCCGACGCCGGAGGAGTAGTGCACGTCGAGGTTCTTGGTGTCGGACGACCAGGCGTCGGCGGAGTCGCCGTCCCTGCTGGGCCGGTCCATGAAGCGCAGGGCGGGGTTGCCGAAGCCGGGCAGGACGATCTTCTCGCCGACCAGGTAGTCGCCCACGTCGGCGGAGTTGTTCGCGTAGAACTCGACGGCGGCGGCCATGATGTCGGACGTCGCCTCGTTGAGCCCGCCGGACTCGCCGCTGTAGGTGAGGTTCGCGGTGGAGGTGGTCACGCCGTGGCTCATCTCGTGCGCGGCCACGTCGAGGGACGTGAGCGGCCCGAGGTTGACGCCGTCACCGTCGCCGTACGTCATGCAGAAGCACGAGGGGTCCCAGAACGCGTTGGCGTAGCCGTCGCCGTAGTGGACGCGGTTGAACGATCCCTTGCCGTCGTCGGCGATGCCGTTGCGGCCGAAGACGTTCTCGTAGAAGTCCCACGTCATGGCGGTGCCGAACTGGGCGTCGACGGCGACGGTGGCGCGGTCGGCGGTGGTGCCGCTGCCCCAGTGGTTGTCGGCGTCGGTGAACAGCGTCGCCGGGGCGCGGTAGAAGCACCAGATGAGGAAGCAGAGGTCGGTCTGGTTCTCGGCGTCCCCGGTGTAGGTGTTGCCGCGCGTCGGGTCCTTCAGCTGGAAGGTGCCGCCGGACGCCGTCGTCTCCAGCGGGACGGTCCCGGTGTAGAGGGACTTGCCGTCGCCCGCCGCGGTGTGGATCGTCTCCTCGCGCAGCAGGACCTTGCCGGTGGCGGCGTCCACGGACGTGAGGATGCGGCTGGGCGTCCCGTCCGCCTTCTTGCCGACGGTCTGGACGCGCCACGCGAGGCGGGGCCTGTGGTCGGCGGTGCGGGCCTCGACGACGAGTTCGGGCGAGCCCTCGGCCTTGCGCTTCTTGGTGACGGCACGCTTCTCGGCGGTCTTGGCGGGTACCTCCGGGCGGGAGTCGGACGGCGCTTCGGCGAGCGTGCCGCTGCTGCCGCGCCACGCGCCTGACGCGCTCTGGTGGACGACGATGTCGCCGCCGAGGACCGGGAGGTCGTCGAAGGTGCGGATCATCCGGGTGTGGGAGGTGCCGTCGCGGTCCATCGTGACCCGGACGACCTTGAACGCCTGCCCGTCCCCGCCGCTCCGTTCGGCGCCGCGGGCGGTGAGCGCGCCGAGCGCACGCTCCGCGGCCTGGCGCGGGTCGGGTGGGGACGGCGCCTGTCGCGCGGACGCGGGCACGGCGGTGCCGGCGGTCGCGAGCAGGGTCGCCGAGGCCAGGAGCACGATCCGTCGGCTGGTGAACGACCGTCTTGTCATGAACGCCCTCTCGTGCGGGCGCCACGCACCCCCGGGGCCCGTGGTCGGGCCTGCCGTGGCGACGGGGACATTTATGACATAGGGCTACTCGGAAGTAGATATGGCAATTTGCCAAGGATTGCCTACAGAGCGTGTGAACTCCACGCCTTGTTTCCGCTCGATGTCGCGTAAGGCGGCGTCAGCGCTTCTTCGCGGTGCACGCGGCGCAGGTGCCGAACACCTCGACGGTGTGCGTGATGTCGGCGAAACCGTGCTCGGCGGCGATGGCGTCCGCCCACCGCTCGACGGCCGGGCCCTCGACCTCCACCGTCCGGCCGCAGTCGCGGCAGACGAGGTGATGGTGGTGCTCCTCGGTCCGGCAGGCGCGGTAGACGGCCTCGCCCTCGTCGGTGCGCAGCACGTCGACCTCGCCGGCGTCGCTCAGCGCCTGCAGCGCCCGGTACACCGTGGTGAGGCCGATCCTGGAGCCGTCCGCACGCAGGTCGGCGTAGATGTCCTGGGCGCTGCGGAAGCCCTCGCAGCCGGCCAGCACCTGCCGTACCGCGTTCCGGCGGGCCGTCGTCATCCCCGTAGCACCTCCGCCTCGGCGTCCACCCGCGTCTCGGCGCCGGACCCGGCCGTGGCGGGGACGGTGTCCCCGGCCGCGGCGGACCGCGCACGCCTGCGACGCACCACCGAGCCCCCGGCGACCGCGGCCATGAACAGTGCCAGCGCCAGCAGCACGATCGAGGGGCCCGGGGGCAGATCGTACTGGAAGGAGCCCGCCAGGCCCGACACGGCCGACAGTACACCGGCCGCCATCGCCACCAGCATCGTCCCCCGAAATCCCCGGGTGAGCTGCTGCGCCGCCGCCACCGGGACGATCATCAGCGCGCTGACCAGCAGCAGCCCGATCGCGCGCATCGAGATCACGACGGTGACCGCGGCGGTCGCGGCGATCAGCACGCTGAGGAACCGGACGGGCAGCCCCGCCGCGCGAGCCACGTCCTCGTCCTGGCACAGCAGGAACAGCTCGCGGCCGAACAGCGCGACGATGCCGAGCACGACGGCGGCCAGGCCCGCGATCATGTACAGGTCGGTGACGGTCACGCTCGTGATCGAGCCGAACAGGTACGCGTGCAGGCTCGTGCCGCCGCCGCCGTTCGCGCTGGTGAGGATCACGCCGCCGGCGAGCCCGCCGTAGAACAGCAGCGCGAGCGCGACGTCGGCGCCGCTGCGGCTGCGGGCGCGCAGGACCTCGATCGCCACCGCGCCGAGCACCGACACCACCAGCGCGCCGAGGACGGGGGAGGTGCTCGTGAGCAGGCCCAGCCCGATGCCGGTCAGCGCGATGTGCCCGATGCCGTCGCCGAGCAGCGACAGCTTGCGCTGGACGAGGAACGTTCCCACGGCCGGGGCGGCCAGCCCGATGAGCACCGCCATGACCAGGGCGATGCGCATGAAGTCGTACTGCAGCATCTCGCTCACGCGGGCCTTCCCATCGCGGTGCTCTCCACCGTGGTCTCGCGGACGATGCGGCCCTGCCCCAGCTCGATCGTCCGGGTGATGAGCGGTTCCAGCGGGCCGGGCTCGTGTGTCACCAGGACCACGGTGCGCCCGGCCCCGGCCAGCTCGTGCAGCGCCGACGCGAGCGCGGCCTGGCTGCGCGCGTCCACGCCCGCGGTGGGCTCGTCCATCACGAACACGTCCGGCTCGCCGGCGAGGGCGCGGGCGATCAGCACCCGCTGCTGTTCCCCGCCCGACAGCAGGTGCGCCGAGTCGCGCGCGTGGCCGGTGAGGTCCACCGTCTTCAGGGCGCGGTCCACGGCGGCGCGGTCGGCGGCCCGGTCGTTGAACAGGGCGGGCCGCCACCGGGACGTCCGGGCGACCCGGCCGGACGCCACGACCTCCCGGACGGTCGCCGGCACCCCGCCGCCCATCGGCAGCCGCTGCGGGACGTATCCGATCCGCTTCCAGGCGCGGAACCGCGCGGGCGGCTCACCGTAGATCTCGGTCCGGCCGGCCGACAGCGGGACGAGCCCGAGCAGCGCCTTGGCCAGCGTGGACTTCCCCGCGCCGTTCGGCCCGAGGACGGCGAGCACGTCGCCGGCTCCGACCCGCAGATCGATGCCGGCGAGGACGTCGCGGCCGTCCCGCCGGACGTGCGCGCCGCTCATCGTGAACGGCTCCGTGAACGGCTCCGTGAACGGCTCGGCGAACGGGTCAGCGGGCGGCGGGACGTTCGGCCGGTCCTTCATGTGCACTCCAGGGCGGGACGCAGCGTCCGCAGGTTCCGCTGCATGATCGTCAGGTAGTCGTCGGGGGAGCCGTCCTCGATGCCCTCGATCGGGTCCAGCACGGCGGTCCGCACGCCCGCCTCCCGTGCCAGGGACTCGGCGACCTTCGGGCTGACCAGCGTCTCGGTGAAGACCGTGGTCGCGCCGGTGGAGGAGACCCGCCGCGTCAGGTCGGCCATCCGCCGGGGGGAGGGCTCGGCGGCCGGGTCGACCCCGGCGACGGCGATCTGCCGCAGGCCGTAGCGGTCGGCCAGGTAGCCGAACGCGGCGTGCGCGGTGATGATCTCCCGCCGCTCGCAGGTCCGCAGGCCGTCCCGGAACGCGCGGTCGAGCGCGGCCAGCTCGGCGGCGGCGGAGCGGGCGCGCTCCCGGTGGCCGGACGCGCGGGCGGGGTCCGCGGCGGCGAGCCGGTCGCCGAGGGCGGTCGCGACCGTGGCCATGCGGCTCGGGTCGAGCCAGATGTGCGGATCGTGGTCCGCCTCCTCGTGCCGGATGCCGTCGTGCGCCTCTTCGTCGTGGGTCTCGTCCGGCGGCGGCAGCGTCCGCACCACGCTCGCCGCGTCGAGGGACCTGTCCCCGGCGTGGCGCCGGACGGCCTCGTCGACGGCCGGCTGGACGCCTCCGATGTGGACGGCGAAGTCGCCGTCCACGACGTTCGCGACCTGCCGGGCGGTCAGCTCCAGGTCGTGCGGCTCGGCCCCGGGCTCGGTGAGCGTCCGCACGAAGACGTCGTCTCCGCCGACCTTCCCGGCCAGCCAGGCCACCGGGTAGAACGACGCGATGACCACGGTCTTGCCAGGTGGGGCGTCGGCGCCGGCGTCGGCGCAGCCCGTCAGCGCGGCGGCGAGCCCGGCGAGGGCCAGCGCCGCCACGGGGATGGCGCGGGGCCGGCGACGCGGGCGGGTGAGGTCACCGAAGCGGGGCACATCGTGATTATGGACGAAGATGAAAACGGTTGTCAAAACCGGTCAAGTGCGCGTCCCACCGCGAATCCCACCAGGACCACCAGCGCGACGACCCGCAGAATTCTTCCCGAACCGTCCAGCGCGGGCCAGTTCAGGTAGGCGAACCAGGCCAGCGCCGCCGCCAGCACCAGCAGCCCGGCGGCCGCCACCCAGCCGCTTCCGGCCATGCCGACCACCAGCAGCAGGAACACCACGACGAGAAGCGTCCACCGCGGAAGCCGGTGCAGGAAGACCACCGGCGCCGCGCTCCACCGCTCGACCGCCGCGCGCATCCCGCCCCCGGTGCCCTGCGCTCCCGCCCGCTCACCTCGCGAATTCACGAGCCCCAAGGTAACCGAACCCGCTTCGCCGCAGGGAGGGCCGGGCGCACCACGCCGGATTCGCTGCGAGGATTGACCGATGATCGCGATAACCCGGTACCGGGTCCCGGCCGAGGACTCCGGCGGCTTCGCCGAGAGCATGACCGCGGTGCTGACGGCGCTGTCGGCGAGCCCCGGCTTCCGCTCCGGCCGGCTCGCCAGGACCGTCGACGACCCCGGGCTGTGGGCCCTGGTCACCGAATGGGACGGCGCCGGGCACTACCGCCGCGCGCTCGGCGTGTACGAGGTGCGGCTGCTGTTCATGCCCCTGGCCGCCCTGGCCGTGGACGAACCCGGCGCCTACGAGGTCGTCAGCTCCGCCTGATTCCGCGGGTCAAGGATGCGGCAAGAAGCGTCCCGCCCGGTTTCACGTCCCCGGTCAAGGTCATCTTTGCCGCGTCACGATCATGCCGTGGCCCTCCGGGGAGACGCCCGCCCGGGGGATCCTGTGTCCTTCCGGGGGAGAAGATGCGCCATGTCGTCCTGTTCGGCACCGCCCTGTGCGGGGTGGCGGCCGCGCCCGTCCTCGCCGTCCTCGGGACGGCCGCCGCGCGGCCCGCGCCCGGCGAGACCTCCGCGCCGGCCCGCCGCGCCGCGCCGGCCGGGGACGCGGCGCCGGCCGGCCCCCGCGTCGTCGAGTACCGGGGGCTGCGCATCACCGTCCCGGCCGGCTGGGAGGTCCACCGCCTCGACCGGGACCCGGCCCGCTGCGTCCGCTACGACCGGCGCGCCGTCTACCTCGGCCGCCCGGGACCGCAGCCCGACTGCCCGGCCCGCATCGTCGGCCGCACCGAGGCCGTCCACGTCCGGCCCGCCGGCGGCGGCCGGACGTCGCGGACGGCCGTGCGCGGCGACGAGCTCGCCACCCTCAGAATCACGCCGACCGTCGACCACGAGATGAGCCTCGCGCTCCCCGAGGCCGGGGTCACGATCACCGGCGTGTACGGGACGGACCCGGCGCGCCTCCAGCGGATGCTGCGCGCCGCCCGGGTCACCGGGGACTGGTCCGCCGGGCCGAGCACGCCCGAGCCGTCCAGGACCGGCATCAGGCGCGAGGCCCCCGGCCCGCCCGTGGCGAGCGAGCCCGCCGCAGAGGACGAGAAGTGGGTGCGGGGCAAGGGATTCGACACGTGCACGGCCCCGTCCCTCGCGACCATGAAGGCGTGGCGGCCCTCGTTCAAGGTCACCAACATCTACATCGGCGGCGCGGCCCGCGGCTGCGCGCAGCCCAACCTCACCCGGGCGTGGGTGCGCGAGGTCCGCGAGATGGGCTACCGCATCACGCCCACCTACGTCGGCCTGCAGGCCCCCTGCGGCAGCCGCCCGCAGCGCTTCACCGCCGAGAACGCCGCGAAACAGGGCCGGAAGGCGGCGGTGGACGCCGCCCGCAAGGCCAAGGCGCTCGGCATCCCCGAGGGCGCGCCGATCTACTTCGACATGGAGGCCTACGACACCGGGAAACGCCGCTGCCGGGACGCCGTCCTGCGGTTCGTGGACAACTGGGTCCGCAGGCTGAAGCGGGCCGGGTACACGCCCTGCCTCTACAGCAGCGTCACGTCCGGCATCCGGGACGTGGGCCGCGCCACCGGGATCAGCAAGCCCGCCGCCATCTGGTTCGCCCACTGGGACGGCAAGGCCGAGGTGTACGGCGACCGCTTCATCCCGGACCACTGGTGGCGCCCGCACCGCCGCATCAAGCAGTACCGGGGCGACCACAGGGAACGGCACGGCGGCGTCACCCTCAACATCGACAGCAACATCGTCGACGGCCGTGTCCACTAGCATTCACCTACCAGCCGCTACGGTGCCCTAAGCTGGGAACGCTCGCAGGCGCAGGCGAAGACCGCGCCGCAGGGCACCATCACCGGGGATCACACTCGCCGCCGCCCGCCGCCGTCGCGGGACCGGGGCGCACTCACTGTCCCGCCGACCGCCAGCCGGATGGAGAATCTTTCATGGCACGCCGTTCCGATGTGCTGGACACGATCGTCAACCTCGCCAAACGGCGGGGCCTGGTCTACCCGTCGAGCGAGATCTACGGCGGGCTCCGCGCGTCCTGGGACTACGGGCCGCTCGGCGTCGAGCTGAAGAACAACGTCAAGCGCCAGTGGTGGAAGTCCATGGTGCAGGGCCGTGACGACGTCGTGGGCATCGACTCGTGCGTCATCCTGGCGCGCGAGGTCTGGGAGGCCAGCGGCCACGTCCAGGCGTTCGTCGACCCGCTCACCGAGTGCCAGTCCTGCCACAAGCGCTTCCGGGCCGACCACCTGGAGGAGGCCTACGAGGAGAAGCACGGCCGCCCGCCGGCGAACGGCCTGGCCGACCTCGGCTGCCCGAACTGCGGGGTCAAGGGGTCGTTCACCGAGCCGAAGATGTTCAACGGCCTCCTCAAGACCTACCTCGGCCCCGTCGAGGACGAGTCGGGCCTGGCCTACCTGCGTCCCGAGACGGCGCAGGGCATCTTCATCAACTACCTGAACGTCCAGCAGTCCGCGCGCCGCAAGGTGCCGTTCGGCATCGGGCAGATCGGCAAGTCGTTCCGCAACGAGATCACGCCCGGCAACTTCATCTTCCGGACCCGCGAGTTCGAGCAGATGGAGATGGAGTTCTTCGTCAAGCCCGGCAGCGACGAGGACTGGCACCAGTACTGGATCGACGAGCGCCTGCAGTGGTACGTCGACCTCGGCATCCGCAAGGACAACCTGCGGCTGTACGAGCACCCGCAGGAGAAGCTGTCGCACTACTCCAAGCGCACCGTCGACGTCGAGTACAAGTTCGACTTCGTCGGCAGCGAGTGGGGCGAGCTGGAGGGCGTCGCCAACCGCACCGACTACGACCTGACGACGCACTCCAAGGCGTCCGGCGCCGACCTGTCGTTCTTCGACCAGGAGTCCGGTGAGCGCTACGTCCCGTACGTGATCGAGCCGGCGGCGGGCGTCGACCGCTGCACGCTGACGTTCATGATGGACGCCTACGCCGAGGACGAGGCGCCCAACGCCAAGGGCAAGCTGGAGAAGCGCACGGTCATGCGGCTCGACCGCCGGCTCGCGCCGGTCAAGGTCGCGGTGCTGCCGCTGTCGCGCAACGCCGACCTGTCGCCGAAGGCCCGCGACCTCGCCGCGCGGCTGCGCCGCAACTGGAACGTCGACTTCGACGACGCGGGGGCCATCGGGCGCCGCTACCGCCGCCAGGACGAGATCGGCACGCCGTTCTGCGTCACGGTCGACTTCGACACCCTGGAGGACGATGCGGTGACCATCCGGGAGCGCGACTCGATGAGCCAGGAGCGCATCGGGCTGGGCCAGGTCGAGGCGTTCCTCGCCGCGCAGCTCGTCGGCTGCTGAGCGGCTGCTGAGCGGCCGGCGCGCGGACGCCGCCGGGAGAACCGCCGCGGGCCGCCCCCGCTGTCGCAGGGGCGGCCCGCGTCCTTCTGTGGGAGCGCGTCTTCGGGAGCGTGTCCGGGAGCGTCAGCTTCCGGTGACGTACAGGGACTGGTCGAAGGTGCCGGACCCGGCGCTGGTCTCACCCTGCAGCGCGTAGGTCGCGGTGATCTGGGCGGTGGACGGGCACAGCCAGTTGCTGCCGGACTGCTTGTTCACGGTGGCGTTCTCCACGCCGACCTGGGCTTCGCCGTTGTCGGTGACCGGCCGGGAGGCGTTGTCGCCGTTGAACGCGTCGGCGGTGAGGTTGCCGCCGAAGTTGCAGGTGATCCCGCCGAACAGGTCCACGACCGCGCGGACGCTGAAGTTGGCGATGGTGATCGTGGCGTCACGGCCATTGGTGTGCGACGCGTCGTAGGTGACGTTGCCGCCGGTCCAGGGCAGCTGCATCGCGGTGATGCTCACACCGGCGGTGCCGGTGCATTCGCTGAAGCCGGCGCTGTCGATGGCGAGGCCGGTGCCGTCGGAGTTGATCGAGCCGGTCATGGTCGACTCGCTACAGGAGCCGCTGCCGATCGACGCGGAGACGGAGGCTTCGCCGAGCAGCGACGCCTGGACGTTGCCGGAGTAGGGGCTGGCGGTCGCCGAGCCCGCGCGGATGGTGGTGGTTGCGGCGGAGGCGGGGGCGGCTGTCACGGTGAGGGCGGTCAGCGCCGCCGTGCCGAGGACAACGACCTGTCTGATACGTGCCACCGGAAACTCCTCTGTCCGGTTCGGGGTGGGCGTACGCGAAAGTAATTCGCTTTTCACCCCCCGACAATGGGTGGAGGCCGAATCCGGCCTGGCCGGATTGGGACACGCACTGGTGTCTGCAGGTACGGGCGCCGCGACGGGTGGGGCGACGGCATTGTCACGCCGGGTCGCCTTGACGGAGCGCCGCCTCCGTGTTTCGCCGACGAAGCGCGAACCGCTCTCCCGTAATCTGAACCTGCGTTAGTTTGACTGGACCGCCCGCGCCGCCGCCCCGGCATCGCGGGCGGAACGACGACCCACGGACCGAGGGAGGAGCGGAATGCGCGAGCTGCATCGTCCGTCCCTCCCCGTCGCCCGCCTGCTCGTCGTCGCACTGGGTTTCCTCGGGTTCATGGCCGGGCCCGCCGGGTCCGGTACGCAAGGCGGGGCGGCCGCGACCGGGGCCGTCACCGGCGTCCGGACCTGGGTGGCCGAGCACACCTCCACCCGGAGCCGGACGTCCGCCAAGCCGCGGCCCGGCGTCCAAGCGCAGACCGTGACCACCGTGGCGGCCCGGCAGGCCATCGCGTCGGCGGTGCCGGACACCCATCCCGCCCCCGCCACGTTCCCCGCGCCCGGCATCGACGTCCGGCCGCCGTCCGCGCGCGTCGTGCGGCTCCCCGCCGCCGCCCTCACCACGCCGGGCGTCGTGCTGAAAGGCGTGCCGCGCGGACGCGCACCGCCCGCGCCCACACGGATCTGAGTCTTTCGTCCGCGGTTCCGCACCCGGCGGTGCGGAACCGAATCCCCGTGTGGAGGTCTCCCTTTGAACCGCGCCAACATGGTGCGGGCGGTACTGGCTCTCGCCATACTCGCCACATCCTTCTACTTCGCCTTTACCGAACCCGCCCGCCTCGGCCTCGACCTGCGCGGCGGCACCCAGATCGTTCTCGAGACGCAGAACTCGCCGACGGTGAAGGCCGACCGGGAGTCCACCGACCGGGCCCTGGAAGTGCTGCGCCGCCGCATCGACGCCCTCGGCGTCGCGGAGTCGTCGATCACCCGGTCCGGCGACCGGCGGATCATCGTCGAACTGCCCGACGTCCAGGACCCGACCCGGGCGACCGAGGCGATCGGCAAGACCGCGCAGCTCACCGCGCACCCCGTGCTCGCCAACACCGGCAAGCCCGACGAGAAGAAGGGCCAGAAGGTCATCCCGGACGAGAGCGGGCAGCCGATCCTCATCGGCCCCCCGGCGCTCACCGGCGAGGGCATCGGCGAGGCGAGCGCCTCCTACGATCCGCAGAACCTCGGCGGCTGGGCCGTCAACGTCGACTTCAAGGGCAGCGGCGGGTCGACCTGGGAGAAGCTGACCGCCAAGGCCGCCTGCGCGACCGGCGACGAGCGCCGGGTCGCGATCGTCCTGGACGGCAAGGTGATCTCCTCGCCGCAGGTCACCCAGAGCGTCGCCTGCGGCATCGGGATCACCGGCGGATCGACCCAGATCACCGGTGACTTCAGTCCCGAGGAGGCCAAGGACCTCGCGGCCCTCATCGAGGGCGGCGCGCTCCCGGTGCCCGTGAAGATCATCGAGCAGCGGGTGGTCGGCCCGACGCTGGGCGACGAGGCGATCGACGCCAGCGCCAAGGCCGCGGTCATCGGCATCATCCTGACCGGGCTGTTCATCATCGCGGTCTACCGCCTCGTCGGCCTGCTCGCCACCGTCGCGCTGGCCGGGTACGCGCTGATCTCCTACGGCGCCCTCGTCGCGATCGGGGCGACGCTGACCTTGCCCGGCCTGGCCGGGTTCGTCCTGGCCATCGGCATGGCGATCGACGCGAACGTGCTCGCCTTCGAACGCGCGAGAGAGGAGGTCGCGGAGCATCCGGGACGACGGGCGCGAACGGCGCTGGCGACCGGGTTCAACAAGGCCTGGTCGGCGATCGCCGACACCGCCGTCACCACGCTGCTCGCCGGTGCGCTCCTGTTCTTCCTCGCCTCCGGCCCGGTGAAGGGCTTCGGTGTCACCCTCACCATCGGTGTGATCGGCTCCCTCATCTCCGCGATGCTGGTGAGCCGCGTCCTCACCGACGCCGCCGCCGCGCGGTTCCCCAAGCTCACCAAGGGCAGGGCGGGCGGTCTCAGCGGCGCCGGGCGCATCAGGCGCTGGCTGGAGGAGAGCGGCCCCGACCTGATGAAGCGCAGGACGCTCTGGCTCGGCATCTCCGGCCTCGCCATCGTCGCCGCCGCGACCGGGATCGTCGTCCAGGGCCTCAACTTCGGAGTGGAGTTCACCGGCGGGCGCATCGTGGAGTACTCCACGAGCCGCCCCATCGACATCGACGTGGCCCGCTCCGCCGTCTCCGACGCCGGATTCCCGCGCGCCATCGTGCAGACCTCGGGGGAGGACGACATCTCCGTCCGGACCTCCGACCTCACCAACCAGGACGTGAAGAACATCCAGGAGGCCCTGGCGGAGAAGGGCGGCGAGGCCACCAAGGAACGCGACGAGCTGATCGGGCCCAGCCTCGGCGACGAACTGCGGAAGAACGCGCTGATCGCCCTCGGTCTCGCCCTGCTCGCGCAGCTCGCCTACCTGACGATCAGGTTCCGCTGGACGTTCGCCGCCGGCGCGGTGGTCGCGATGTTCCACGACATCATGATCGTCACCGGTGTCTTCGCCTGGCTCGGCAAACCGATCGACGGCGTCTTCCTCGCCGCGCTGCTCACGATCATCGGATACTCGGTGAACGACTCGGTCGTCGTGTTCGACCGCATCCGGGAACTGTGGGGCGCCAACCCCAAGGGCCGGTTCGCCGACATCGCGAACCGGGGCACCCTGCAGACCGTCCCGCGGACGATCAACACCGGTATGGGCGCGCTGTTCATCCTGGGGGCGCTGGCCTTCCTCGGCGGTGACTCGCTGACGGACTTCGCCATCGCGCTGCTGATCGGCATCGTCGTCGGGACGTACTCCAGCGTGTTCACCGCGACGCCTGTGGCGATCGTCCTGGAGCGCTTCGCGAAGGCGCCGCCGCCGCAGCCCAAGGACAAGCCCAAGAAGCCGGTCCACCGCACGTCCGACAGCTCGGGCGCCGTCGTCTAGCCGTCCGCCCGTGCCGCCGGTGCCCATCGCGGGCACCGGCGGCACGGCGGCGGCGGGCTCAGCGCGGTACCACCGACCGCTTCAGGAGCCCCCCGTTCGCGCCTGTGACCATGCAGATGATCTGCGTGTTGCCGTACTCCCAGTTCAGACGGTTCGGCCACACGAACCCCGCTTCGACCGGAACCTGCGGTGGATGCTTCCTGAAGAGCTTCTCCGCACGCTTCTCGCACCCGCGGGTCGCCCCTTTCTCGAGCGCCTCCTCCCCGGGGTAGGGGGGAGGAGCACCGGGAAAGTAGTTCTCCTCCGTGGGTATCTGGAAGATGGCGTAGATCTGGATCTCGTGCGGTTCGGTGCAGGAGCCGGCTGTCATGACAATGGCGTCCGTCGCCCAGTCCTTGAGGCAGTCGCCCACCGCGAGTTCCCGGTAGGTCTTGAGGTCGGTGTCCACCGTCGCGACGAGCGGTGACGTGAGCGTTCCGGGGCCGATGTAGTGCGCGGTGCACGTCGCCTTGCGGTCGCCGTTCTCCCAGCTCAGCTCGTCGGGCAACAGGTTGTGGTAGCGCAGATCCCGGAAATGGCGGCTTTTCTGTAGGTAGAGGGTCTGCTGATTGCACAACCGCGTCACAGCTATCTCGACCGCATCGTCGCCCGGGTACGGCTCCTCCGGGAGTGTCGAAGTCGCGATGACCTCGCTGTCATGGGGCTGGGTGCACGGCACCGCGGTGACGAAGCCGGTGCCGTCGCCGATGAAGCAGTCACCGGACCGCAGGGTCGATGCCAGTACCTTGCCGCTCTTGGTGACGCGGCCCTCGTCGTCGCGGTCCACTGAGAACACGGAGGTCACGGTCAGGGCCGCGACGACCACGGCGGCGACGACCCAGACCACCGATGCCGCGAGCCCGCCGATGGCCAGGCCCTTGCCCTTTTCGCCGCGGCGGCCGGTCTGCACGAGTGCGGCGATGGCGAAGCCGACCGCGAGCAGGATCAGGCCGAGGAGCCCGGTGACGAGCGCCACGATGGCGAGCCGGTTCGTCCGGGCGGGGGCGGGCGGAGGCGGTGGCCCCTGGACGCCGGGAGGCGCGCCCCACACCGGTGTTCCCGCGGGCGCGGGTTCGGCGGCGGGCGGTACGTGCTCGTCCGGTGGCGGCGAGCCGGGCGCCGTGTCGTCCGGCACCGTCGTGTCGTCCGGTGCGGGCGCGTCGGGTGGGGCCCATTGGGTGGCCGGTTCTGGGTCGTCCGGGACATCGTCAGAGGGTGGTGGCGTGGTCACGGCCGAACAGTAGGCCGGGAATTCTCGGCAATCGAGGCATTTCCGGCGGATGTCGCAGACTTGTGACCAGGGGGTCGCCGTGGCCGGGGCTGCGGCCCGGCCACGGCGAAGGGTCAGGCCAGGGGCGGCTGGGGTTCGTTGTTCTCCGCCCTGATCACCTGCATGACCGCGTTGATCAGCGCGAGGTGCGTGAACGCCTGCGGGAAGTTGCCGAGGTGGCGCCCGGTGTGCGGGTCGATCTCCTCCGAGTACAGCTGCAGCGGGCTGGCATAGGACAGCAGCTTCTCGCACAGGGCCCGCGCCCGTTCCAGCTCACCGATCATCACCAGCGTGCTGACCAGCCAGAACGAGCAGATCGTGAAGGTGCCCTCCTCCGACTCGAACCCGTCGTCGGTCTCCGCGGCCCGGTAGCGCAGGACGAGGTCGTCCTCCGACAGCTCGTCGGCGATGGCGAGGACGGTCTCGCGGACGCGCTTGTCGTCGGCGGGCAGGAAGCCGAGCATCGGGATCAGCAGCGCCGAGGCGTCCAGTGCCGTCGCGCCGTAATGCGCGGTGAAGACGCCGCGCTCGTCCAGCGCGTTCGCCATCACGTCGGCGTGGATCTCGTCGGCGGCGGCCTGCCAGCGCCGGGCCCGGTCCTGATCGCCGCGGACGCGGGCGAGGCGGGCGCCGCGGTCGGCCGCGACCCAGCAGAAGATCTTGGACGAGGTGAAGTGCTGCGGCTCGCCGCGGACCTCCCACATGCCGCAGTCGGGGGTCCGCCAGGTGGCGAGGGCGTCCTCCACCTGCTTGATAATGATCTTCCAGAGCCGGTCGTCGAGCCGGTCGCGTTTGCGCACGAACAGGTAGATGGAGCCGATGATCGCGCCCCACACGTCGTGCTGCGCCTGCATGTACGCCTCGTTGCCGATGCGGACGGGGCGGGCGTTGTCGTAGCCCGTGAGGTGGTCCAGCGTGGACTCGGGCAGCTCCTCCCGCCCGTCCAGCCCGTACATGATCTGCAGCTTGCCCTCGGCGGCCTCGGCGACATCGGTGATGAAGTAGAAGAAGTCGTTGGCCTCCCAGTCGTAGCCGAGGGTGTAGAACGCCCACAGCGCCATCGTGGAGTCGCGGATCCAGGTGTAGCGGTAGTCCCAGTTCCGGTCGCCGCCCGGCGTCTCCGGCAGCGACGTCGTCGCCGCGGCCGCCACCGCGCCGGAGGGCGCGAACGTCAGGCCCTTGAGGGTGAGGGCGCTGCGCTGCAGATGGCTGCGCCACGGGTGGTCGGGGAAGCGGCCCCGGTCCAGCCAGTGCTGCCAGTGGTGGACCGTCCAGACGAGCCGCTCGTTCGCCTCCTCATAGGACGCGGGCGCCGCGTGCTCGCTCCACGACAGCGCGACGAACCGGGACTCGCCCTGCTTCAGCAGCGTCCGGGACGTCGCGAGCGACCCCTCGAACCCGACGTTCATGTCGGTGCTGAGCCGCAGCCCGACGCCGTTGCCGCGCGCGACGGCCTCGTGGTACCCGGCGCCGGTGTGCTCCCAGCGGGCGGGCGTCTGGCCGTAGTCGAACACCGGCATGCAGTCGAGGCGGACCTGGACCTGGCCGTTCACGCACCGCACCATCCGCAGCAGGACATGGTCGGCGTCGTAGTCCGTCGGGGCCCTGCGGTGCGTGTGGGACCGTTCCGTCTCGTGGTGCCACGGCCCCATCAGAAGCGCGTCCGTCACCACCAGCCAGCCCCCGTGCACCCACCAGGTGGTCTCCATCACCATGGTGCCGGGGATGTACCGCTGCGCGGCGGGCACCTCGACGCCCGCCGGGCCGACCCGGAAGTACCCGGCGTCGCGGTCCAGGATCGACCCGAACACGCTGGGCGAGTCCATCCTGGGCAGGCACATCCACTCGATGTTGCCGCTCGGCGCGACCAGCGCGGTCGTCTCGCAGTCGGACAGGAACCCGAAATCGGCGATGGGGGCGAACGGATCACCCGCCCGGCCGCCGGCGACTCTCGGCCTCATAACCTCACCTCCTTGATCCATCATTCACTCTCCTTGCGATGGGTACGTCGGGGTACCCATTGGAATAGACCACTATCCGGCCGCTGACCTGGGATAACGCTCATCGCGCGACCGGGCGCCGAGCAAGGCCGGACGGCGCGGGTACAGTCCCGGCAAACAGGGCAGCGGACCCGCCGCCGCCTGCGGGAACGCGATGCCGCGTCCCGCCGCGGCGGGTCCGGACCTGCCACTGGGTGGAACCGGAGCGAGAAGGAGCTCCCCGTGCCGAAGTTCGTGTACGACTTCACTGAGGGAAACAAGGACCTCAAGGATCTGCTGGGCGGCAAGGGCGCCAACCTGGCCGAGATGACCAACCTCGGACTGCCCGTCCCTCCCGGGTTCACGATCACCGCGGAGGCCTGCCGGTACTACCTCGAGCACGGGAACCTGCCCGAGGGGCTGGCGGACGAGGTGAACGCGCACCTGGCCGCCCTCGAGTCCGCGATGGGCAAGAAGCTCGGCCAGAGCGACGACCCGCTCCTGGTCAGCGTGCGTTCCGGCGCCAAGTTCAGCATGCCGGGCATGATGGAGACCGTCCTCAACGTCGGGCTGAACGACGAGTCGGTGCACGGTCTGGCCGCGCAGGCGGGGGACGAGCGGTTCGCCTGGGACTCCTACCGCCGGCTGATCCAGATGTTCGGCAAGACCGTCCTGGACATCGACGGCGACCTGTTCGAGGAGGCCGTCGAGGACGTCAAGCGCGCCCGGGGCAGCGATGACGACGTCGACCTGACCGCCGAGGACTTCAAAGAGCTGGTCGGCCGGTTCAAGGGGATCGTCCGGGAGCGGGCGGGGAGGGATTTCCCGACCGACCCGCGCGAGCAGATGGACCTGGCCGTCAAGGCGGTGTTCGACTCCTGGAACGCGCCCCGCGCGATCCTGTACCGCCGCCAGGAGCGCATCCCCGTCGACCTCGGCACCGCCGTCAACATCTGCTCGATGGTGTTCGGCAACATGGGCATGGACTCCGGGACGGGCGTCGCCTTCACCCGCGACCCCGCGTCCGGGCAGCAGGGCATCTACGGTGACTACCTGCAGAACGCGCAGGGCGAGGACGTCGTCGCCGGCATCCGCAACACCGTCCCGCTGACGGACCTGGAGCGGATCGACAAGGCGTCCTACGACCGGCTTCTCGAGATCATGGAGACGCTGGAGAACCACTACCGCGACATGTGCGACATCGAGTTCACGATCGAGCGCGGGAAGCTGTGGATGCTGCAGACCCGGGTCGGCAAGCGGACCGCGGCCGCGGCGTTCCGCATCGCCTGCCAGCTCCTCGACCAGGATCTCATCGACGTGGACGAGGCCGCCCGCCGCGTCACCGGCGACCAGCTCGCCCAGCTCATGTTCCCCCGCTTCGCCAGCAGGGTCGAGGGCGTCCGGAAGCTGACGAAGGGCATGAACGCATCCCCGGGTGCGGCCGTCGGCAAGGCGGTGTTCACCTCCGAGCGCGCGGTGGAGCTGGCGGGGAGGGGCGAGGACGTGATCCTCGTCCGCCGCGAGACCAACCCTGACGACCTCGCCGGCATGGTCGCGGCCAGGGGCGTCCTGACGTCCCGCGGCGGCAAGACCTCGCACGCCGCCGTCGTCGCCCGCGGCATGGGCAAGACCTGCGTCTGCGGCGCCGAGGAGCTGGACGTCGACGTCAAGAACGGGCACTTCACCGCACCCGGCGACGTGACGGTCGGCGAGGGCGACGTCATCTCGATCGACGGGACGTCCGGGGACGTGTACCTCGGCGAGGTACCCGTCGAGGACTCGCCCGTCGTCCGGTACTTCGAGGGCGAGCTGTCCATCGAGGAGGGCGGCGACCTCGTCAAGGCCGTCGACCGCGTCATGCGGCACGCCGACTCGCGGGCCGCGCTGAGGGTCCGCGCGAACGCCGACAGCGCCGAGGACTCCGCGCGGGCCCGCCGGTTCGGCGCCGCCGGCATCGGGCTGTGCCGCACCGAGCACATGTTCCTCGGCGACCGGCGGCAGCTCATCGAGAAGCTCGTCCTCGCCGGGGACGACGTGGAGCGGCAGGCCGCGCTGGACGCCCTGGAGCCGCTGCAGAGGAGCGACTTCGAAGGCATCTTCGAGGCCATGGACGGACTGCCGGTCACGATCCGGCTGATCGACCCGCCGCTGCACGAATTCCTCCCCGACATCACCGAGCTGTCGGTCAGGGTCGCTCTCGCGGGCGACGACGCGGACGCCAAGGACCGGAGACTGCTCGAAGCAGTCAACCGACTGCACGAGCAGAACCCTATGCTGGGCCTGCGCGGCGTGCGGCTCGGTTTGGCGATTCCGGGACTGTTCGGCATGCAGGTCCGCGCGATCGCCGAGGCCGCGGCGGCGCGGCGCCGTGCGGGCGGTGACCCGCGTCCCGAGATCATGATCCCGCTCGTCGGTGCCGTGCAGGAGCTGGAGGCCGTCCGCGACGAGGCCCGCGCCATCCTGGACGGTGTGAGGGAGGCCACCGGGGTCGACGTCCCGGCGCTGATCGGCACCATGATCGAGCTGCCGCGGGCCGCGCTGACCGCGGGCCAGATCGCCGAGGCCGCCGAGTTCTTCTCCTTCGGAACCAACGACCTCACCCAGACGACCTGGGGTTTCTCCCGCGACGACGTCGAGGCCGCGTTCTTCGGCCGCTACCTGGAACTCGGGATCTTCGGGGTGTCGCCGTTCGAGACCCTCGACCGCGACGGGGTGGGGCGGCTCGTCCGCATCGCCGCCGAGGAGGGCCGCAAAGCGCGCCCTGGCATCAAGCTCGGCATCTGCGGCGAGCACGGCGGCGACCCTGACTCGGTGCACTTCTGCCACGAGGTCGGACTCGACTACGTGTCCTGCTCGCCGTTCCGCATCCCCATCGCCCGGCTGGAGGCCGGCCGTGCCGCGATCGCGGCGGCGGGCGGCCCGTCCGGGGGCGGCGACAGCCGCTGACACCCGTCCCTGCGGCCGGTCCCCGCACGCCCTTCCGTGCGCGGGGACCGGCCGCCCGGACGGAGCCGGGACGGCGGGCACGCCGCCGGCGCGAACTCGGGCGCTCCGCGAGCCATCTGACTAACGTGGTCGAACCGATGACGTTGGAAGAGGAATTGCCGAAGTCCCAGACCGAGGACCACGGGCCGGACGAGCCGGACGAGCCCGGGGAGCGGCCGCGCCGCAGGCGCAGGAGGCCGCTCTGGTTCACGATCCCGATGAGCGTCGTCCTCGGGCTGCTCGCGATCGCCGTGCTGACGCCCCTCACCGTCGGGACGCGAATCTGGTACCAGGCCCGCCAGGACGAGCGGCCCCGCTCCGACGCGATCATCGTCCTCGGCGCCGCGCAGTACAACGGGGTGCCGTCCCCGACGCTGAAATGGCGGCTCCAGCACGCCCTCGACCTCTACCGCGACGGTGTCGCGCCCGCCATCGTCACCGTCGGCGGCAAGGCCCCCGGCGACAACTACACCGAGGCCGGCTCCGGCCGCACCTGGCTGATCGAGGAGGGCGGGGTGCCCGCCGGCAAGGTCTTCGCGGTGCCCGTCGGGCGGGACACGCTGGAGAGCATGCGGGCCGTCGGCCGGGAGTTCGACCGGCACCGCTGGTCGTCCGCCGTGATCGTCACCGATCCGTGGCACGGGCTGCGGTCGAAGAAGATGGCCGAGGACAACGGCATCGAGGCGGCCGCCTCCCCGACCCGCAGCGGCCCCAGCGTCCAGACCCGCGAGACCCAGCTCGACTACATCGTCCGGGAGACCGGCGCGTACCTGTCGTACGTGCTGCTGGGCAAGAGCGTGCGGCCGCCGAGCGAGACCGTCAAGCGCATCCACATCGACCCGTCCGGGACGCCGCCGCCCTCATCCACGGCGCCGGCGCCGGCGCCGTCGTCCGGTCCGCCGCCGAGCCGCTGACACTCCGGGGCCTCCCAAAGGTCAACGGAACGTCATCGTGCCCGCATACCCTGGATAGGGACATGACGAGCAACCCCATTCACGGCGACTCCGGCCCCTACTCGGCGCGCGACAGGAAACGCTGGGCACCCGAGCCCGCCAAGCGGCGCGACCGGACGGCGTTCGAACGCGACCGCGCCCGCGTCCTGCACAGTGCCGCCCTGCGGCGGCTGGCCGCCAAGACGCAGGTCGCCTCGCCGGGCGCGGACGCCGGCTCCGACACCGTGCAGAGCCTGCGCACCCGGCTGACCCACTCGCTCGAATGCGCCCAGGTCGGCCGTGAGCTGGGCAAGTCCCTCGGCTGCGACCCCGACCTGGTGGAGGCGGCGTGCCTGTCCCACGACATCGGGCACCCGCCGTTCGGGCACAACGGCGAGTCCGCGCTCGACGTCGTCGCGCGCGACTGCGGCGGCTTCGAGGGCAACGCGCAGAGCCTGCGCATCCTGACCCGGCTGGAGCCGAAGTCGTTCGCGGTGGACGGCCCGCCCCTGCACGGCCGCAGCGTCGGCCTCAACCTGACCCGTGCCGCGCTTGACGGTGTGATGAAATATCCGTGGAGCAAGGACTCCTCCCGGGCTCGGGGTCCCCGCGCAAGCGGGGTTGGCCCGTTCGGCGTGTACGACGACGACACGGATGTCGCGAACTGGGTCCGGGAGGGGGCTCCAGAGGGCCGTCCGTGCTTCGAGGCGCAGGTCATGGACTGGAGCGACGACGTCGCCTACTCCGTCCACGACCTGGAGGACGCGCTGGTCGCCGGGCACATCGACTTCGCCCGGCTCGCCGACCCCGCCGAGCGCCGCCTCGTCGCCGCCACCGCGATCAAGCTGTACTGCCCCGACGCCGACCTGCCCGAGCTGGAGGAGCGCTTCGCCGTGCTGCTCGCCGAGCCGTACTGGCCCGACCGCTACGACGGGACGCCGCGGAGCCTGGCCGCCCTCAAGAACCTGACCAGCACGCTGATCGGGCGGTTCTGCGTGGCCGCCGAGACCGCCACCCGCGACGCCTACGGGGACCGCCCGCTGACCCGGTACGCGGCGGAGCTGATCGTCCCGCGCGCGCAGCGGCTGGAGAACGCCCTGCTCAAGGGGATCACCGCGCACTACGTGTGGATCAGCCACGAGGAGATCAGGGCCCGGCAGCGGACACTGATCACCGAGCTGGCCGAGATGATGCTCGCCGGCGCGCCCGGAACCCTCGAACCCGGCTTCCGCGCCGCGTTCGAGGACGCCGGCGACGACGCGGGCCGGCTCCGCGCCGTCATCGACCAGGTCGCCTCGCTGACCGACGTGTCCGCGATGGCGCGGCACCGCGTGCTGGCCGACGGTTCCTGATCGCCGCCCGCGGGCTCCGCGAGCCGGTCTCCGAGCGGAATATGCATCGACGCGCGCATCGATGGCCCTTGTCTCGTTACAGACGCCGCTGTAGGGATAGCTACAGGTCGACTACAGGAGGTTGTCATGCCCGAGGAGACGTTCGTCATCGTCGGTGCCGGCCTGGCGGGTGCCAAGGCGGCGGAGACGCTCCGCGACGAGGGCTTCGCGGGCAGAGTGCTGCTCTTCGGGGACGAGATCGAGCGGCCGTACGAGCGGCCTCCGCTGTCCAAGGGGTTCCTGCTGGACAAGGAACCGCGTGAGAAGGCACACGTCCACGAGGCGGACTGGTACGACAAGCACGACGTGGAACTGCGGCTGGGCGCCTCCGTCGCCTCGATCGACCGGGACGCGCACCAGGTGCGCCTGTCCACGAAGGAGCCGATCGGGTACACCAGGCTGCTGCTGGCGACCGGCGCGTCCCCGAGGCGGCTGGACGTGCCGGGCTCCAAGCTACAGGGCATCCACTACCTGCGGACCATGGCGGACTCGGCGGCGCTGAAGCAGGCCCTCGCGCACGGCGGCCGCCGGGTCGTGGTGGCCGGGGCGGGCTGGATCGGGCTGGAGACGGCCGCCGCCGCCCGCTCCCACGGCAACGACGTGACGATCATCGATCCGGAGCCGACGCCGCTGCACGCCGCCATGGGCCCCGAACTGGGCGGGATGTTCGGCGACCTGCACCGCGCGCACGGCGTCGACCTCCGGCTCGACCAGGGCGTCGCCGGGTTCTGGGGCGCCGGGCAGGTGTCGGCGGTCGTCACCTCCGGCGGCGCCGAGATCCCGGCGGACGTCGTGATCGTCGGCATCGGGGTCCGGCCCGACACCCGGCTCGCCGAGGAGGCCGGGCTGGAGGTCTCCGACGGGATCCTCGTCGACCAGTCGCTGCGCACCTCGGACCCCGACGTCTTCGCGGCCGGGGACGTCGCCAACGCCTACAACCCGCTGCTCGGCCGCCGCCTCCGGGTGGAGCACTGGGCGAACGCGCTGAACTCCGGGCCCGCCGCGGCCCGCGCCATGCTCGGGCAGGACGTCGTCTACGACCGCATCCCGTACTTCTTCAGCGACCAGTACGACCTCGGCATGGAGATGTCCGGTACCGCGTCGCCGGGGGAGTACGACGAGGTCGTGTACCGCGGGGACGTCGCGTCCCGGGAGTTCATCGCGTTCTGGCTGTCCGGCGGCCGGGTCGTCGCCGGTATGAACGTCAACGTGTGGGACGTCACCGGGGACGTCCAGGCGCTGATCCGCTCCGGGGCCCCGGTGGACGCCGCGCGCCTGGCCGATCCCGGTGTGCCGCTCGCCGAGGTGGCCTGAGCCCGCGATGCGGCGGCCGGCGGCCGCCCCGGGCGGGGTCTGGCGTGCGGGTCTGCCACGTACAGTCTGGTGAGTGGTCACGGACAAGATCGCGACGCTGGGCCGGGCGCGGATCGCCGTCACGGTGGCGTTCGCCGCGCACGGCCTGCTGTCCGCCGCCTGGGTCGTCCGCATCCCGCAGATCAAGGAGCATCTCGGGCTGAGCGAGGGTTCGATGGGCGTCGCCCTGCTGGGCGCGCCCATCGGCGTCGTGGCCGCGGTGCGGTTCGCGGGACGGATCGTCGCGCGGTGGGGCAGCCGGGCGACGACGATCGCCGCCGGGGTCGCGGGCGCGGTGTCGCTGATCCCGCTGGGGCTCGCCTGGAACCTCGGCGCGCTGATCTTCGCCCTGCTGCTGCTCGGCGCCTCGCTGGGCCTGATGGACGTGGCGATGAACGCCCAGGGGGTCGCCGTCGAGCGGGCCTACGGGCGGCCGCTGATGTCGGGCCTGCACGGCTCGTACAGCATCGGGGCGCTGCTGGCCGCGCTGGCCGGCTCCGGTGCGGCGTACGCCGGTGTTCCCGTCCCGCTGCATCTGGCGGCCGCTGCCACGGTGCTGACCGCGCTGCTGGCGATCGGCTGCCGCGACCTGCTGGACCGCTCGGCCGACGCCCTCCCCGGACTCGCGGAGCATGTCGAGCCCGCCGAGCGTGCCCCCGCCCCCGTCGCCGGATCGTCGTCCCGCTGGCTGCTGGTCATGCTCGGGGTCATCGGGCTGTGCTCGTTCGTCGGCGAGGGCGCCATGGCCGACTGGAGCGCGATCTACCTGCGGGAGGACCTCGGCACCGGTCCCGGCTTCGCCGGCCTCGGCTACGCCGGATGCGCGGTCGCGATGACCGCCGGACGGCTCGCCGGTGACCGGGTCGTCGCGCGGTTCGGTCCCGTCCCGGTGCTGCGGGCCGGGTCGCTGCTCGCCGCGCTGGGGCTCGGGTCCGGGCTCGCCGCGGGGCACCCGGTGGCCGCCGTGGCCGGCTTCACGCTGTTCGGCCTGGGCGTCGCCGTCGTGGCGCCCGTGACGTTCAGCGCCGCCGGGAACATTCCCGGCGTCCCCGCCGCGACCGGGATCTCGCGGGTCACGGGGGTCGGCTACCTCGGGCTGCTCGGCGGCCCGCCCGTCATCGGATTCGCCGCGCAGGGCGTGGGGCTCGCGTGGGCGCTGGCCGTCCCGGTCGGGCTGGTCGGGCTGATCGTCCTGCTGGCCCCGGCGACCTCCTGCGCCGCCGTCCCGGCGGAGCGCTGAGCCGCGGCGGTGTTGATCTTTTGGCGGGGTTGTGCGGTTCGCATATGTCCTACTCAGGTAAGGTCTGGGCGAGTGAGCACCATGCAGCGGTCAAGACCCGTCAAAACGGTCGAGACCGCCCAGGCGTACCGAAATTTCCTCAGTGAGCTGCTCAGTTTCGGCTTCGTGGGAGTCGTCGGCACGCTGATCATGATCCTCGGCGCCAACCTGATGCGCGCCCTGCTCGGCGGCAGCCCCGTCACGAGCGTCGTCGTGCCGACCGTGGTGTCCACACTGGCCTCGTACCTGCTCAACCGGTTCTGGGTGTTCCGCCACCGGGACAGCGACGGCTCCGGCCGCGAGGTCGCGATCTTCTTCGCGCTGAACGGCGTCGGGCTGCTCATCCAGGTGCTGTGCACCGGCTTCACCTACTACACCCTCGGGCTCCACGGCGGAGTCGCCTACAACGGCGGGCTGCTGGCGGGCGTCGCGTTCGGCGCCGCGTTCCGCTACTGGTCGTACAAGAAGTGGGTCTTCACCCCGGTGGCCGCCTGATCACGTGATCGCGCCGGGGCGCTCGGCGGATCGACGGAAGAGCCGAGATCGCCGAGTTCTCCCGGGCCGACTCAGCGTCCGGCCGGGACGGTCTTCCCCGTCTGCGTCAGCGCCTCGCCGAGGACGCCCGCCAGGTCCTGGCCGGTGCCCTGGGAGAAGATCGCGTGGTCGATGCCGCGCTCCGCCAGGCTCCCGATGGTGTCCACGGCCTCGTCCACCGACGGCGTGCCCTCGAAGTAGCCCAGCGAGGTCTTCTCGATCTCGGCGTAGTCGCGTCCCTCGCGCTCGCAGTGCCCGCGCAGCACGTCCAGCTTGCGCGGCAGCTCCGGGCCGTCGAAGAGGTTGCACGCGTCGGCGTACCTGGCGACGAACCGCAGTGTCTTCTGCTCGCCTCCACCGCCGATCAGGATCGGCGGATGCGGCGAGTTCAGCGCGGGCGGCGAGTTCAGCGGCCGCTCCAGCGTGAAGTGCCCGCCTTCGAACGCCGACTCGTCGCCGTTCCACATCCGGTGGGCGATCTGCAGCGTCTCCTCCAGCCGCTCGAACCGCTCCGCCGTGGGCGGGAACGGGACGCCGAGGCCCCGCGACTCCTCCTCGTACCAGGCCGCGCCGATGCCCAGCCAGGCGCGGCCGCCCGACAGCACGTCCAGCGTGGTCACGGTCTTGACCAGGAGGCCGGGATGCCGGTACGTCACGCCGGTGACCATCGTCCCGAGCGTGATGCGCTCGGTCAGCGCGGCGGCGTAGGCGAGCGCGGAGTAGCTCTCCAGCATCGGTTCCTCCGGGGCGCCCACCATCCCGATCTGGAAGAAGTGGTCCATCACCCACAGCGAATGCAGCCCCGCCTGGTCCGCCTCCCGGGCGATACGGCCGTAGACCGGGCCGATCTGCCCGGGGCCGCCGGGGAAGGTGAAGCTGGGGACCTGAAGTCCAACGCGCATGGCAGATCCTTCTCGTTCCTCGATGCCGGGTTCACCTCGTGGTCTTCCCACTGTGCGGCCTGGAGTGCGCTCCGGGTCAAACGCGGTGCCGGGCGGCGGGCGTTGACCTGGAGTGCCCTCCAGGTGAAATCCTGGAGGGCGTGAGCGCCTACTCTCCCGCCGAGACCGCCGAGAAGAGCGGCTTCAGCATCGACACGCTGCGGTACTACGAGAAGATCGGGCTCCTCCCCGGCATCGCGCGGAACGCGTCCGGACGGCGCGTGTTCAGCGACGGCGACCTCCAGTGGCTCGGCATGCTGCGGTGCCTGCGCGAGACCGGCATGCCGATCGCCGAGATGCTCCGGTACACGGAGCTGGCCCGCGGCGGCGACGGGACGGCGCAGGAGCGGCTCGAACTGCTGCAGGACCACGACCGCCGGGTGGAGGAGCAGATCACCAGGCTGCGCGAGCAGCAGGAGCACATCCAGTGGAAGATCCGCCTCTACAGCGGCGAGGTCCGCGCGAGCCTGCCCGCCTGACGGCTCAGCGCCAGGACGGGGACCGGCCCAGGAGGGTCAGCAGGCGGTCCCCGGGGGCCGCGTCCGCGGCGGCCCGCCGTTTCGGGGCGAACGACTCGCCGGGGCCCCGGCCGTCGCCGGGGATGATGGCGGCGACCTTGAGGGACGCGTCGACGAGGTCCTCGCCGGGCTCCCACGGGACATCGATGGTCGCGGCGACGTCCCACGCGTGGACGACCAGGTCGACGAAGTGGAAGCTGATCGCCAGGGCGGCCGGGAAGGCGCCGCCGGAGTTCGCCGTGTCCGGCCCACCGGTCCGGGGCCTGGTCCTCGGCTACGGCGCCGTCACGGCGCCCGAGATCGGCGAGGGGTTCCGCCGGTTGCGCCGGTTCGTCGGTGCCCGATGACCGCGCCCGCCGGGGGGCCGGGTCCGGCCCTACCGGTTGACGGGCGTGACGCGGTGCCCGTCGGCGCCGAAGAACAGGACGCGGTCGAGGTCGACCCTCAGCGCGACGTGGTCGCCGCGGTTCGGGCGGTTGCCGGGCGCGATGCGGAACACCAGGTCGGAGCGGCGGTGGTGGCCGGCGTGCTCCTCGACCGGCTCCTCGGGGGCCGGCCTGCCGAGCATGTCTCGCAGCCGGTCGCGCAGCCCGGGCTGCCCGGGCCGGGTCTCGGGCCGCGGCGGCCGTCCCACCTCGGTCGCGTCGATGCAGGGGATGCCCGCCTCGGCGTAGGCGAGCCACTCGTGCCCATGGAACTCCAGGGCGCGGACCTGGCCGGACAGGACGGTCCCATGCGGTGCCGGCGCGCCCGGCGCGATCGGCATCAGCGTGTCCGGGCGGATCCCGACGATCACGGTCTGGCCGTGGTGGCTGATCAGCGACGACGCCCGGGGATCGTTCCACGGGACGCTCAGCCGCTGCGGGCCGAAGTCGAGCAGCAGTCCTTCGCCCTCGACGGCCCACAGGGTGGCGTGCAGCAGGTTGATCGGCGGCGAGCTGAGGAACGCGGCCACGAACACCGTCGCCGGGTCCTCGTAGATCTGCTCGGGGTTGCCGACGTCCTCCAGCACGCCGTCCCGCAGCACCGCCATCCGGTCGGCCATCGTCATGGCCTCGACCTGGTCGTGCGTGACGTAGACGGTGGTGGTGCCGGTGGAGCGCACCAGCGCGGCGATCTCGACGCGCAGTTCGGTGCGCAGCCCGGCGTCCAGGCTCGACAGCGGCTCGTCCATCAGGAACAGCGACGGCTCCCGGATCAGCGCCCGCCCGATCGCGGCCCGCTGCCGCTGGCCGCCGGACAGCGTGCCCGGCATCCGGTCGATCATGCTGTTGATGCCGAGCGCGCGCGCCAGCTCGACCACCTTTGCGCTGGCTTCGGCGCGGTCGTCGCCCGACACCTCAAGGGGGAACATCATGTTGCCCTTGACCGTGCGGTGCGGGTAGAGCGCGCCCTCCTGGAAGACCATCGCCACGTTCCGCTCGCGCGGCGGCAGTTCGTTGGCGACCGATCCGTTCAGCCACAGGTCGCCGCCGGTGATCTCCTCCAGCCCGGCGATCATGCGCAGGATGGTGGACTTGCCGCACCCGGAGGGTCCGAGGAGGACGAACAGCTCGCCGTCGTTGATGCGCAAACGGACATTTCGGACGGCGACCTGTCCGCTCGGGTACACCTTGTCGACGCCGTCAAGCACAACATCCGTCATCCGGTCCACCTGGGTGTGAGCAAAATCTCGATCTGTCATCACATCGCTTGTTGATGCAGGTTGTCCAGAGTGAATCCGCTCTTACCGACCGCCGATCCGGCCGAGTCCGGCCATGGAACGCCGAATTTCGGTCACCCCAGGAGGATCCAGGCTCTGCGCGGCTCCGGAACCGCGGACCATGTCCAGGCCGGTTCGGGTGCGGCGCGCCGGATGTCGGGGTCCCGCCGTAGACTCCTTCGTCGTGGCAGGCCGGATACGCAATGAGGACATCGCACTCGTGCGGGAGCGCTCGTCCATCGCCGACGTGATCGGCGAGTACCTGCAGCTTCGCAGTGCGGGCGGCGGCAACCTCAAGGGCCTGTGCCCGTTCCACGACGAGAAGTCGCCGTCGTTCAACGTGACGCCCTCGCGCGGGCTGTACTTCTGCTTCGGCTGCGAGGCGGGCGGCGACGTCATCAAGTTCGTCCAGGAGATGGAGCACCTGCCGTTCTCCGAGGCGGTGGAGCGGCTCGCCGCCCAGGCCGGCCTCCAGTTGCGCTACGAGGAGGGCGGCGGACGCGGCCCCCGGCAGGACGGCGGCCTGCGCGCCCGGCTGATCGAGGCGCACAGGGCGGCCGCCGAGTACTACACCGATCGGCTGGCCTCCCCCGAAGGTGCGATCGGCCGCACGTTCCTGTCCGAACGCGGCTTCGAGGCCGCGGACGCCGCCCGCTTCGGCGTGGGGTTCGCGCCCCGCGAATGGGAGGGCCTGGTCAGGCACCTGCGCGGACGCGGCTTCGCCGACCGCGACATCATCGCCGGCGGGCTCGCCAAGGAGGGGCGGCGCGGCCCGATGGACCGGTTCCGCGGACGGCTGATGTGGCCGATCCGCGACCTGGGCGGCGACGTCATCGGGTTCGGCGCCCGCAGGCTCTACGAGGACGACGACGGCCCCAAGTACCTGAACACCCCCGAGTCGCCGCTCTTCCACAAGGGGTCGGTGCTGTACGGGGCCGACCTGGCGAAGAAGGAGATCGCGCGGCGGCGGCAGGCCGTGGTGGTCGAGGGCTACACCGACGTGATGGCCTGCCACCTGGCGGGCGTCCCGACGGCGATCGCGACGTCCGGGACCGCGTTCGGCGACGACCACATCAAGGTGCTGCGCCGGCTGCTGATGGACCAGGACGAGTTCCGCGGCGAGGTGATCTTCACCTTCGACGGCGACGCGGCCGGGCGGAAGGCGGCGCTGCGCGCGTTCGACGACGAGCAGAAATTCGTCTCGCAGACGTTCGTGGCCATCCAGCCGGACGGGCTCGACCCGTGCGACCTGCGGATCCGGCACGGCGACGCGGCGGTGCGCGACCTGGTCGCCTCCCGGCTGCCGCTGTTCGAGTTCGCGGTGCGCAGCGCGATCGAGCAGCACGACCTCGACACCGTCGAGGGGCGGCTGAGCGCGCTGGACGCCGCGGCCCCGGTCGTCGCCGCCATCAAGGACCGGTCGCGCCGGCACATGTACGCGGTCAACCTCGACCGCTGGCTCGGCATCATGGACGAGCAGTTCGTGCTGCGCCGCGTCCGCGAACTGGCGGCCCGCAAGCACGGCCGCTCCCAGGCCGGCAATGGCCGTGCCGGCAACGGCCGCGCCGAGAACGGCCGGGACGGACGGGACGGACGGGCGGTTCCCGACCGGCCCGCGTTCGACCCGAACGATCCCGAGGTGCAGCGCGAGCGGGAACTGCTGAAACTGGCCGTCCAGCGCCCGGCGGTGGTCGGCCCGGTGTTCGACGAGGTCCCGGCCGAGGCGTTCATCGCGCCGCCGCACGCCGCGGTGCGCGCCGTCATCGCGGAGGCGGGCGGTGTGGCGGCCGCGGGCGGTGTCGCCGAATGGGTCGCCGGCCTTCTGGAGCTGGCACCGAACGACCAGGTCAGGGACCTGATCACGAAACTCGGCGTGGAGCCGACACGGTCCGCCCAGGAATCGGACGACCGTTATGCGATCGAACTGCTCGCCCGAATACAGGAACGCCAGCTCACCCGCATGATCGCCGACGCGAAATCTAAACTCGGGCGGCTGAATCCGGTCGAGGCCCCCGAGGAGTACCGCCGGCTCTTCGGCGATCTTGTCGCACTTGAGCAGCAGAGACGGGTGTTGCGGGAGCGAGGGCTTGGATCACAGTAAGTCAAGAGACCGCAAAATGGGTCCTGTGATCTAGGCCCCGTTTGACGCAGACTGTCTCCGTGGGCCCTTCGGTGCTGCCAAGCGAGGCGCCATCGGTTGATCAGGTGGCGGACCTCGTCGCACGTGGCAGAGAACGCGGCGGTGTGACCGTCGAGGACGTCGCTGCCGCGCTCGATCGCTCGGACTTGCCGGACGACTCCCTGGAAAGGGTCGTCCGGATGCTCGCAGAGCAGGGGGTGGAGGTCCTCGAGTCTCAACAGGAGACCGAGGACGTCACGCGAGCGGATGAGGGTGACCTCGGCAAGCGGGCGCCGACGAGCGACCTGGTTCGGATCTACCTGAGAGAGATCGGTCGCGTACCGCTTCTCACGGCAGAAGATGAAGTAGAACTCGCGAAATCGATCGAGGCGGGATTGTTCGCCGAGGAGAAGATGGCGCGTACCGCCGTCCTCGCCCGCGGTGAACTTCTCGATCTCGAACTGCTCTCCCGCGAGGGTACGCGGGCGAAGCAACGCCTGATCGAGGCCAACCTGCGCCTGGTGGTCTCGATCGCGAAACGCTACGTGGGCCGGGGAATGCTCTTCCTCGACCTGATTCAGGAGGGAAATCTCGGACTGATCCGTGCGGTCGAGAAATTCGACTACACCAAGGGGTTCAAGTTCTCGACCTACGCCACCTGGTGGATCCGGCAGGCGATCACCCGGGCGATCGCCGACCAGGCCAGGACCATCCGGATCCCGGTGCACATGGTCGAGACGATCAACAAGCTGGTCCGGGTGCAGCGGCAGATGCACCAGGACTTCGGCCGTGAACCCACCCCCGAGGAGATCGGACTGGAGATGGGCCTGTCGCCCGTCCGGGTCATCGAGATCCAGCGGATCGCGCAGGAACCGGTCTCGCTGCAGTCGCCGATCGGCGAGGAGGACTCCGATCTCGGCGACTTCATCGAGGACGCGGACGCCGTCGTGCCGATCGAGGCCGCGGCGTTCATCCTTCTGCAGGACCAGCTGGAGGACATCCTGGGCACGCTGTCGGAACGGGAGCAGCGCATCATCCAGTTGCGCTTCGGCCTGACCGACGGCCATCCGCGCACCCTGGAGGAGGTCGGCCGGGAGTTCGGCGTGACGAGGGAGCGGATCCGCCAGATCGAGTCGAAGACCCTGGCGAAACTCCGCCACCCGTCCCGCGCCCAGATGCTCAGGGAGTATCTCGAGTGAACGCCGGCCCTTGACGGGGCCGCTTCTGAGAGAGGCGAGCACGCCGCATCGCGACGCCCTCCCGGCCGCGCCGCCGGGAGGGCGGTCGCATGCCGGTGGGCACAGCCGCAATGAGCCCGGCTTCTGTAAGACTGCGCCTTCTGTCGGCATTGCGGCGCATTTCGTCCGGGACCTGATCTACCGTGGTGGTCATGCTGATCGTGACGACTGATGGCGTGGCGGGGTACGAGATCAGGAGCGTGCTCGGGGAGGTCCTCGGGACGGCCGTCCAGGCAGACCAGACCGGTGCGCCGCATCCCGGGCACGGCGGGAGCAGCGCCACGTTCCGGGTGACGGGGGAGCAGCCGTCGGCCGGCCTCGCCGCCGCCCGCCGCGAGGCGGTGGACCGGCTGCGCGAGGAGGCGCGCCACAAGGGCGCGAACACGGTGGTCGGCATGCGTTTCGACACCGCCGCGGTCGGCGGCGGCGTCGAGGTCTGCGCGTACGGCACCGCCGTCTGGGCCGAGCCCGCGCAGCAGCACCGCGACCAGGCGCCCCAGCACCAGCCGCACCCCCAGCAGGGCCAGATGCCGCCCTACGGCGACCCGCAGGCGGGCGGCCCCCCGATGGTCGCCCGCAACCTCACGATGGGCCTCCAGGACCGCCCGCGTTCCTGATCGCGGTCCCCTTGGCGGTGGGGTGGACGGACCGCCCGCGGAACCCTACTGCTGTGCCCGTTCGGTGCGGATCCGGGTGACGACGTCGCCGGCGGCGGTCTTGATGGATTCGAGTTCTTGCAGGTAGGCCCAGTAGTCCGGATGGGCGCCGGTGAGGCGGTCCGGCGCGTTCTCCAGGCGCTCGACGAGCGAGTCGAGCACCCGGACGTGCTCGGGCGCCGGCCCGCCCGGCTGGGCCATGGCGAGCCGCTGCGCGTCCCGCACGGCGAACTGGACGCTCTCCACCGGCGCCGCCGGGTCGGCGGCGACGGCCTTCAGCTCCTCGACCCGGCCGGTGACCTGGCCGGCGCGCCGGTCGGCGGCGTTCAGCTCGGTCCGGGCGGCGGTGAGCGCCTGCTGCGCCTGCTTCCACTCGGCGCGGGCGGTGTGCGCGGACGCCTCGTTCAGCCGCTCGCGGGCCCGGGTCGCGGCGGCCTCGATCGACTCCGGCGCGCCCTTCAGGTCCTGCCAGCACGCCTGCGAGTAGCCGCGCAGCAGGACCCGCATCGCCTCCTTGACCGGCCCCACGCGGTTCGCGACGACGTCCACCCGGGTCCGGACGGAGGCGAGCGAGTTGCGGACCTTCTGCGCCATCTGCGGCAGTTCGGCGGCGGCCTCCCGCGCCCGCTCGGCGATCTCGCGGACCTCGTCGGCCTTGCGCATCGCCCCGTCCAGGCCGAACCCGCCGAGGCCCTGGGAACCGAGCTGGGCCAGGATCCGCTTGGCCCGCGCCAGCTCCGCCTCCGGGTCGGAGGCGTCCATCCCGGCCTCCCCGGCGGCGGCCACGGCGGCGTCGGCGGCGATGACGGCGTCGCGTGCGGCGGTCAGCCGGGGCGGTAGCTGGTCGAGGGCGGCCTCGAGCCGGGACATCTTCTGGGAGAGCCGCTCGGCGAACCCGTTCAGGTTCCGGGTGAGCTGCTGCAGCCGCTCGGTGGACGCGACGAACGCGCGCCGCGCCGCGTCGTACTCGGCCGGTGACCGGTCCTGGTCAACGAGGTCGTGCGCGTCCAGGACGGAGATGTACGCGTGGGCGGCTGCGTCGGCGGCCTCGGCCAGCCCGGTGAACTCCCGCCGGACCGGCTCGGCGGCCCCGGCGTCCAGATCCTCGAACACGGTCACGCGGCCGTCGATGAACTTCTGCGCCTGGTCCATGTCGTAGAAGGCGGTCGCCGCCGCCTCCTTGGCCTCGATGGCACCGGCCGCCGCCTGCGCCCCCCTGCCCCGGCGCCGCTGGTCGCCCGCTCCCCGCAACGCAGCCTCCCTTCGTCCCTGCCCAGTCTGGCGCAGATGGGCCGGGTTTCGCGCGGTGGGCACGGGTCTCGTGCAATGCGTCCGCCGAGGATGGAACGGATAGGCTCGCTGCAGCGTCGATAAGTCTGGGCGCCGCGTCGGCGTCCGCCATGCCATGTGATCTTGGAGGCCTTCCGTGGGTGTCAGTCTCAGCAAGGGCGGCAACGTCTCGCTCACCAAGCAGGCGCCGGGGCTGACCGCGGTGACGGTCGGTCTTGGCTGGGATCTGCGCACCACCACGGGCACCGACTTCGACCTGGACGCCTCCGCCATGGTCCTGGACGCCTCCGGCAAGATCATCACCGATCAGCACTTCGTGTTCTTCAACAACCTCCGCACGCCGGACGGCGCGGTCGCGCACAGCGGCGACAACACCACCGGCGCCGGCGAGGGCGACGACGAGCAGCTCCAGGTCAACTTCGGCGCGATGCCGGCCACCGCCGAGCGGGTGGCCTTCGCCGTGTCGATCTACGACGCCGACAGCCGCAGCCAGAACTTCGGGCAGGTCCGCAACGCCTACATCCGCGTGCTGAACCAGGGCGACGGCTCGGAGATGGCCCGCTACGACCTGTCCGAGGACGCGTCCATGGAGACCGCGATGGTCTTCGGTGAGCTGTACCGTTCCGGAGCGGAGTGGAAATTCCGGGCGGTCGGCCAGGGTTATGCCTCAGGTCTGGCCGGCATCGCCATGGACTTCGGCGTCAACCTCTGACGGCCCACGCGGAACGCGGTCACCGCGGGCCCGGTCACCTCGGGCACGTGTCTCAGTAAGATCCTCAGCCAGGGATCAGCTTCACAGGGAAGGGAGTGGCCCGGACATGGGAGTATCACTCGCCAAGGGCGGCAACGTCTCACTGACGAAGGCCGCGCCCAACCTCACCGCCGTCACCGTCGGGCTCGGCTGGGACGTCCGCGCCACGACGGGCGCCGACTTCGACCTGGACGCGTCCGCGCTGATGCTCGCCGCCACGGGCAAGGTCATGTCCGACCATCACTTCGTGTTCTTCAACAACCTGAAGAGCCCGGAGGGCTCGGTCGAGCACACCGGCGACAACCTGACCGGTGAGGGAGAGGGCGACGACGAATCCATCAACGTCGACCTCAACGGGGTGCCGGCCGAATGCGACCGGATCGTGTTCCCCGTCTCGATCTACGACGCCGACAACCGGCATCAGAGCTTCGGCCAGGTCCGCAACGCCTTCATCCGGATCGTCAACCGGACCGACGGCAACGAGCTGGCGCGCTTCGACCTCACCGAGGACGCCTCCACGGAGACGGCCATGGTGTTCGGGGAGCTCTACCGGCACAACGGCGAATGGAAGTTCAGGGCGGTCGGCCAGGGGTATGCCTCGGGTCTGGCCGGCATTGCGATGGACTTCGGCGTGAACGTCGGCTGACGACCGGCCCCCGCATCCCGGCCGCCACGTCCGGCCGCCCTCTCTAGCAGAAATACGCGCATGATTCTTCGCACCTTCGGCTGGTCCTTCGGCGTCACGGCCGTCGGCCTGCTCCTCGCCCTGCTCTACGGCGGGCCGACCGGGCTGGCCCTGGTCGCCGTGCTGGCCGTTCTCGAGATCTCGCTGTCGTTCGACAACGCCGTGGTCAACGCCAAGGTGCTCGACCGCATGAGTCCCTTCTGGCAGAAGATCTTCCTGACGATCGGCATCGCGATCGCGGTGTTCGGCATGCGGCTGGTCTTCCCGCTGCTGATCGTGGGGCTCACCGCTCAGCTGGGCCCCATCGAGGCGTTCGACCTGGCGCTCAACGACTCGGATCGCTACCACGATCTGATGAACGACGCCTACCCGACGATCGCGGCGTTCGGCGGCATGTTCCTGATGATGCTGTTCCTGAACTTCGTGTTCGAGGAGCGCGCCGACAAGTGGCTGCCGTGGCTGGAGCGGCCGCTCGCCCGCATCGGCAAGCTGGACCAGCTGGCCGTGGTGGTCGCGGGCGGCGCCCTGTCGTTCGTGGCGTGGCTGGCCGCCGAGGACCCCGGCACCGTCATGATCGCCGGCGTGCTCGGCATGGTGACCTACATCCTGGTCAACGGGCTCGGCGAGCTGTTCTCCGAGGCGAGTGAGCCCGGCGAGGACGACGAGGCCGAGGAGGCCGGCGCCGACGGGTCGAAGGCGACCGCGCGGGAGGCCCTGCAGGAGGCGGCGCGGGACACCGAGCGGGGACGCGGCGGACCGAGCAACCTGGCACTGGCCACCGGCAAGGCCGGGTTCTTCCTCTTCCTGTACCTGGAGGTGCTGGACGCGTCGTTCAGCTTCGACGGCGTCATCGGCGCGTTCGCGATCAGCACCGACCCGATCGTCATCGCGCTGGGCCTCGGCATCGGCGCCATGTACATCCGGTCGCTGACGGTGTTCCTGGTCCGCAAGGGAACGCTGCACGAGTACGTGTACCTGGAGCACGGCGCGCACTGGGCGATCGGGGCACTGGCGGTCTGCATGCTGATCAGCATCGGCCACCACGTCCCCGAGTGGATCACCGGCGGGCTCGGCGCCGGCCTGATCATCGCCGCGTTCGCCAGCTCCATCCTCCGCAACCGGGGCGAGGACGGGGACCGGCCGGAGGAACCGTCGGGGGAGGGCGGCAAGCAGCTCCACTCCAGTAAGGTCTGACCCCCCACCCGCGACAGCATCGATCATCGAAGGAGACGAACGATGTCCATCTCGCTGCAGAAGGGCCAGAAGGTCTCGTTGGCCAAACCCGGTGGGGGAACGCTCTCCCGGGTCAAAATGGGCCTCGGCTGGGACGCCGTCGTCAAGAAGGGCCTGTTCGGCAAGGGCAAGACCCAGAACATCGACCTGGACGCGTCCTGCCTGCTGTTCGACGGGAGCGGGAACCTCGCCGACCAGGTGTGGTTCCGGCAGCTGCGCAGCAAGGACGGCTCCGTCCTGCACACCGGCGACAACCTGACCGGCGAGGGCGAGGGCGACGACGAGGTCATCAACGTCGACCTGCAGGGCGTCCCGTCCAACGTCACCCAGCTGGTGTTCACGGTGAACTCCTTCACCGGCCAGGACTTCACGCAGATCGCGAACGCGTTCTGCCGGCTGGTGGACGAGAGCACCGGGCAGGAGATCGCACGCTACGACCTGAGCGGCGCCGGGCAGCACAACGCGCAGATCATGGCGAAGGTGTCGCGGGACGGCGACGGCTGGACGATGACGGCGATCGGCGCGACCGCGACGGGCCGCACGTTCCAGCATCTGCTGCCGGCAGTGTCGGCGCACCTGTGACGCGGGACTCCGGCCCGACGACCCGGTGCCCGATCTCATGACACGGCGCGTCTGACGGGGCGTCCATGCGGCATTTCGACCACATCGACGCCGCGCGTCGCAAGCTCCTGTTCCACCGGCAGCCGCGGCCGTTCGACCGGCACGATGATCCGGGGGTGCTGGCCGTGGCGCTGGGGGCGACGCTGTACAGCCCGTCCACCCGGCCCGCCATCGCCGACGACGTCGAGGCCGCGGCGCGCCGCGGCGTGATGAGCATGGTCCTGTGCCTGGAGGACGCGATCGGCGACGACGAGGTCGCGGCCGGCGAGTCGAACCTGGTGGCGCAGCTGCGCACGCTCCACGAGCGCGGCGTGGACGTGCCGCTGCTGTTCGTCCGGGTCCGCGACGCCGGGCAGATCGGCGACCTGGTCGGCCGGCTCGGTGACGCCGCCGGACTGGTCACCGGGTTCGTGCTGCCGAAGTTCACGGCGGCGTCGGGTGGAGCGTTCCTCGACGCGCTGGAGGACGCGGCCGCCCGGACCGGGCTGCGGCTGCTGGCGATGCCGGTGATCGAGAGCCCGGAGGCGGTGTACGCCGAGTCCCGGACGGACATGCTGCACGATGTGGCGCGGTTGCTCGCCAAGCACCGGCCGCGGGTCCTGGCCGTCCGGATCGGGGCGACGGACATGTCCGCGGCGTACGGGCTGCGCCGCCCGCCGGACCTGACGATCTACGACATCCGGCCCGTCGCGGGTGTGATCTGCGACGTGGTCAACATCCTCGGCCGGGCCGACGGCACCGGCTATGTCGTGACCGGGCCGGTGTGGGAGTACTTCTCGGCGGGGGAGCGGATGTTCAAGCCGCAGCTGCGGCAGTCGCCGTTCGAGGCGCAGCGGGCGGCGCCGCTCCGGCAGCGCCTGATCACGTCCGATCTGGACGGGCTGATCCGCGAGGTGCACCTGGACAAGGCGAACGGCCTCATCGGCAAGACGGTGATACATCCGAGCCATGTGGCGGCGGTGCACGCCCTGTCGGTGGTGACGCACGAGGAGTACTGCGACGCGGCCGACATTCTCGGTGTCTCCGGGGGAGGGGCGATGGCCAGCGCGTACGCCAACAAGATGAACGAGGCCAAGCCGCACCGCGCGTGGGCCCAGCGGTTGATGCTGCGCGCCCGGGTGTTCGGGGTGGCGGCGGAGGACGTCACGTTCGTCGAACTGCTGGAAGCGGCGGGGAGCCGGTGACGGCCGTCCCGCCCGCCCGGCCCGGTTCGTGGGTGGCGTCGCGGCTCGGGGTGCGCCTCACGGACGGCCCGCGTCCGGTGGGCGTCGGGCTCGCCGATCTCGTCGGGCTGGCCGTGCGGCGCAATCCGCGCCGTGCGCACCTGCTGGTCTCGGCGGTGCTGGGCAAGCACGTCCCGACCGACCCGCGGCTCGTGTACGGGTCGGGGCTTCTGCTGGGGGAGCTCGTGCGCGCGCGCCTGCGCGGTGAAGAGCCTTCCCAGCCCGGGTCTCTTCTCGCTGACGCCTTGCGTGGCGTGGCGGGGAGTGCGGCGGGGCTGCGTGACCGTCTGCGCGCGCCGCAGATTCCCGTGGACGCCATCGTCCTCGGCTACGCCGAGACGGCGACCGCTTTGGGGCATTCGGTGGCGGACGCTCTGGGCGGCGCCTACTACCTGCACTCCACACGCCGTCCCGTCGCGGGCTTCGGCATGTACGGAGGGTTCGAGGAGGAGCACAGCCACGCCACGAGCCACCTGCTGCTGCCCGCCAACCCCGCCGCACTCGACCGCGACGTGCCGATGGTCCTGGTGGACGATGAACTCTCCACCGGCCGGACGGTGCTGAACACCATCGCGGCCCTGCACGCCGTCCGCCCCAGGGACCACTACGTCCTCGCCGCGCTGGTCGACTTGCGCGGCCCCGCCGACCGGGCCCGGATGGACGATCTCGGCGCCCGGCTGGGGGCCCGCATCGACGCCGTGGCCCTCGCCGGAGGCCACGTCGACCTTCCCGGAGACATCCTGGAGACGGGGGAGGCGCTCGTCGCCGCCCTTACCGCCCGTGCCGCGCCCGCGGACCAGGCGGCGGCCGGGTTCACGGTGTCCCGGCTCGCCCTGGAGTGGCCCGCCGGGCTGCCGGACGGAGGACGCCACGGATTCCTGCCCGAGCACCGCACGCGGCTGGAGAAGGATTTGGCGCGGATGGCCGACGCCGTGGCGGCCGGGCTCGGGGACGGGGCGTCCCGCGTCCTCGTCCTGGGGTTCGAGGAGCTGATGTACGCGCCGCTGCGGCTCGCCGAGGCGCTCGCCGACGCGCTGCCGGGCGTGGACGTCCGGTACTCGACGACGACCCGTTCACCGGTGCTCGCCGTCGACGACCCCGGCTACGCGATCAGGACCCGCGTGGCCTTCCCGGCGCACGACGACCCCGCGGACGGGCCGGGGGAGCGGTACGCCTACAACGTCTCCCCGGCGTCGGACGGGAACGGCTTCGACAGGATCGTGTTCACGGTGGACGACATCGGTGACACCCCGGCGCTCTCCGGCGGGCTCCTGGAGCGCCTGCGCGCCCTCGCGCCGGTCCTGGTCGCGGCCATCCCCGCCAGGAGGGGCGAATGAAACCGCTGCGCGGGCCGTCCTTCGGCAGCTATCCGGCCGAGGACGTCACCTGGCTGCTCAAGGACCTCTCGCGGGTGCGGCTCGAAGCGCCCGTCGAGGAGCGTGAGGCGGCCATCCAGGCGGGCCGCGCCCACTACGCCGAGTCGCTGCCGGTCGAATACCAGCCGGGCCCCGAGTACCGGCGGCTGTTCCACCGGGCGCTGGAGGCGTCCGCCGAGCGGATCGCGTACGCGACCGGGCTGGTCACCGAGATGATCCTCGCCGAACGCGGCCCGGAGGCCGTCCTGGTGTCGCTGGCCCGCGCCGGGACGCCCGTCGGGATCCTGATGCGCCGCTGGGCGCGGTTCGCGCACGGCCTGGACCTGCCGCACTACGCGGTCAGCATCGTCCGGGCCCGCGGCATCGACACCGTGGCCCTGCGGTACCTCGCCGAGCACCACGACCCGGCGTCGGTGATGTTCGTCGACGGCTGGACGGGCAAGGGCGCGATCACGCGGGAGCTGACCGCCGCGCTGGCCCCGCACCCGTTCCCCGCGGACCTCGCGGTGCTCGCCGACCCGGGACGGTGCACATCGCTGTTCGGGACGCGCGACGACTTCCTGATCCCGTCCGCCTGCCTCAACTCGACCGTTTCCGGGCTGGTGAGCCGGACCGTCCTGAACGCCGACCTGATCGGCCCCGGAGACTTCCACGGCGCGAAGTTCTACGCCGGCCTCGCCGGCGACGACGTGTCCGCCGTATTCCTCGACACCGTGTGCGCCCGGTTCGGGGACGTCGCCGAGCGGGTCGCGAAGGACCTGCCGGACCTGCGCGCCGCCGACCGCACACCCGACTGGTCCGGGTGGGAGGCCGTCCGCCGCTGCGCCGCCGCCGACGGCATCGACGACCTGAACCTCGTCAAACCGGGGATCGGGGAGACCACCCGGGTGCTGCTGCGCCGCGTCCCGTGGAAGGTTCTCGTGCGAGCCGACGCCGGTGCCGAGGTGTCGCACATCAGGCTGCTCGCGGGCGAGCGCGGGGTGCCCGTCATCGACGTCGAACCTGACCGGTTCCCCTACGCCTGCATGGGATTCATCCACCCCCGGTTCGGCGAGGGAGCCGTCCAGTGACCGTCCTGGTGTGCTCCGACCTCGACCGCACGCTCATCTACTCCGCCGCCGCGTTCGCCTTGGACGGCCCCGACGAGACGATGCCGCGCCTGCTGTGCGTGGAGTTCTACCAGGGCGCGCCGCTCTCCTACATGACCGAGGCGTCCGCGCGCATGCTGGAGGCCCTCTCGACGGCCGCGGCGTTCGTCCCCACGACGACGCGCACACCGGAGCAGTACGGGCGCATCAACCTGCTGGAGAAGCCCGCCGAGTACGCCATCACCGCGAACGGCGGGCACCTCCTCGTGGACGGCGCGGACGACCCGGAATGGGCGGCGTCCGTCCGGGCACGCGTCGCCGACGGGTGCGCGCCGCTCGCGGAGATCCGGGAACACCTCGTCCGGACCAGCGGCGACTTCGTCCTCAAACGGCGCGACGCGTCAGGCCTGTTCGCCTACACGGTCGTCGACCGGGCCGCGCTGCCGTCCGGGTGGGTGGACGACCTCACCGGATGGTGCGCCGAACGCGGCTGGCGGACGTCCCTGCAAGGCCGCAAGGTGTACTGCCTGCCCGCGTGCCTGACGAAGGCCGCCGCCGCGGCGGAGGTCGCCCGCAGAACGGGCGCGTCCACGATGCTGGCCGCCGGCGACTCGCTCCTGGACATCGAACTCCTCGAAGCCGCCGAACGGTCCATCCGCCCCGCGCACGGCGAACTGCACGACACCGGCTGGACGTCGCCGGCCACCACGGTCACCGCCGCACGCGGAATCCTCGCCGGGCAGGAGATCGCGGACTGGCTACTGGAACAAGCGACCGCCCCATAGACCCGGGCTCTGCGAGAGGACACGCGCGAAAAATCACGGCGCCGCCCCGGAGAGCGTTGACAAGCGACGCGCCGCAGGGGGTCGCAGCGGCCGCGTTCAGCGGTCACAATCACCGTGAACCCCTCTCCGAGGAGGAGACACCCTGAACGCATGAGCTCCCGTCTGACCGGTGACGAGACCGCGCTGTGGAAGGCCGCGGCCAGGGTTCTCGATGCGAACTGGACCGGGACGGCCACCGCGGCGTCGCCCGGCCTCTACCCGCACCAGTGGAGCTGGGACTCGGCGTTCATCAGCATGGGCCTCGCCCGCCACCGCCACGACCGCGCCGAAGCCGAACTGCTCTCCCTGTTCCGCGGCCAATGGGCCGACGGGATGCTCCCGCACATCGTGTTCAACACCACCCTCGCCCGGCACGCGTACTTCCCCGGCCCCGAACTGTGGCGCAGCGAACACCAGCCGGACGCGCCCCACGGCGTGCACACCTCCGGCCTCACCCAGCCGCCGCTGCACGCCCTCACGGCCCTCCGCCTCCACGAATGCGCCCCCGACGCGGACACCAGCCGCGCCTTCCTCACCCGGCTGCACCCCATGCTGGCCGCCCAGCACCGCTACCTCCGCCGCGCCCGCGACCTCGACGCCGGCGGCCTGATCGCCATCTGCCACCCATGGGAGTCGGGCCTCGACAACAGCCCCGCCTGGGACCGCCCCCTCGGCGCCCTCCGGCTCCCGCCCACCGCGTACGCGCCCGCACAACGCACCCACACCCTGCCGACCGGCGAAGACTACGAACGCTACGTCTGGCTCGCCGCCCTCATGCGCGAGGCCGGCTACCGGCCCGGCTACCTCCGCGAAGCGCACCCGTTCGCCGTCGAGGACCCCCTCGTCAACGCCATCTACCTGGCCTCGACCCACGCCCTCGCCGAAATCTCCGACATCGTCGGCGCCGACCCCGTCCCGCACCGCGAACACGCGCAACGCGTCCACCAGGCCATGCTCGACCGGCTCTGGGATCCGGAAACCGGCTGCTTCCGCGCCCGCGACCTACGCGACGACCGCCTCCTGCCCGTCGTCACCGTCGGCGCCTTCGGCCCCCTCCTCGACCCCGAACTGCCCGCCCCGATCGTCCGCAACCTCGTCGACCTGCTCCTGTCGGCGCGGTTCGCCGGCGCCGCCGGATACCCCATCCCCACCTGCGACATCCAGGCACCCGCGTTCGACCGCGGCGGCTACTGGCGCGGCCCCACCTGGATCAGCACGAACTGGCTCATCTGGTACGGCGCACTCGGACACGGCATCCCCGTCGTCGCCGACCTGCTCTACGGCTCCACCATGCGGCTCGTCCGCCAATCCGGATTCCGCGAATTCTTCGACCCGTTCGACGGCACCGGACGCGGCAGCCACGACTACGCCTGGTCCGCCGCACTCGTCCTCGACCTGCTCGGGGCCCGCCGCGCGCCCCAGGCCGCCTGATCGGCCGCGCCGCCCCATCGCCTACGGTGGGGCCATGCGCCTACGCCGTGGTTCCCTGCCGCCCGCGGTTCGCGACGCCCTCGCGCTCGAACGAGGCGAACGCGTCCTCGCCGCCGCCCCCACCCGCGGCGGCTCACACGTGACCGCCACCACGGCCGCGCTGCACGTCCCGGCACCCGAAGGCGGATACACCCGCATCCCCTGGGAACGCGTCGACCACGCCACCTGGAAGGACGGGTGGCTCCACGTCGAAGAGACCTCCGCCGGCGCCGAACACCACGTCGGGCTCACCGACCCCGGCTCCGTCCCCGAAACCGTCAGGGAACGCGTCACCGCCACCATCGCCGTCACCCACCAGGCCGTCCTGCCCGGCGGCGGAAAAGTCCGCATCGCCGGCCGACGCCCCACCACGGGCGGCGACGTGCGCTGGACCTTCGTCTTCGAGGCGGGACTCGACCCCGCCGACCCGGGCCTGCGGGCCCAGGCCGAACAGGTCCTCGAAGAACTGCGCCGCCAGACGGGCCTCTAATTCGGGTAAACCTGCGGAGGCTGCTCCTCCGCGGCCTTGTGGCGACCCGGCACCTGCTGCGGCACCCGCTCCTTCAGATGCCCCGCCTTGCCGGCGAACTCCTCGCCCTTCGCCCGCAGCCTCCCCGCGGTCTCCTGGACGTTCGGATTCTCCGACACCTGCTGCGACATCCTCTTGATCTGCTCGTACCGCTCACGCCCGGCCTTCGTCCCCAAGACGTAGCCGATCGCGGCCCCTGCCATGAACATCACGCGAGTCTTCATGCCCAACTCCTGCCGACGGCGGATTCGTGACAACCCCCATACCCGCCAGCGCCGACCCAACCCATAACCGTGCGCGAGCAACCCCCGACATGCGCTAACCTAGGGGCGCCGACAGGGGCCGAGGCCCCGCCGGACCAACGATCCCGCGTAGCTCAATTGGCAGAGCAGCCGGCTGTTAACCGGCAGGTTACTGGTTCGAGTCCAGTCGCGGGAGCGATTGCCTCCCCTTACTCGACGAGCTTCGCTTCGTCTTCGCCGGATCGCTCCCGTCATGACGCCCGGGGGGCGACCCCCCGGAGCCCCCCGTGGGCCTCCGCCACCCCCCGCCCACCCGCCCCTTTCGGGGCGGGCTTCTTGGTTCTGGGGTGCGGGCGGATGCTGCGGCGTCCGCCTAATCGCCGGGCCCGACGAACACTCCGACTCGGATCGGTGGTGAGTCCCGTCTTCCCGCACGCCGCCATGGTGTCGGTCGGCGGGGCCTCCGTGGCTTGATCGCTGCGCCCTGCCCTTGACGCGGTAACGCCGCGTCGTTCGGGCTGCCGGGTATCCCATCCGGGCCTCCGTTTCGCGGGCGCTGGCCGGGTAGATCGGCTTGTGCGTGCCTGGTGGAGGGGGGCTGCGGGCGGCATGGTGACGCTTCTTCTGGCCTATGCCGTCGTTGCGGTCGCCGTGCCCTGGGCGTTGGGGCGGTACCGGCGCGTGATGGCGTGCGCGGCGGCGGTGCTACCCGCGGCGACGGCGGCGTGGGCCGCGACTCGGGCGGGCGGGGACGACCTCACGGCGGAGCTCGTGTGGGCCGCCGACCTCGGGCTCGTACTCGACTTCCGGCTGGACGCGCTGTCCATCGTCATGCTGCTGCTGGTCGGTGGCGTGGGCGCCGTCGCGCTCTGCTACGCGGGCTGGTACTTCGAGGGTTCCGAACGACTGATGACCGGGACGCTCGTCGCGTTCGCGGGGGCGATGACCGGTCTGGTGCTCGCCGACAACCTGCTCGTCCTCTACGTGTTCTGGGAGCTGACCACGCTCAGCTCCTTCATCCTGATCGGCACGACCCGCCCGGAACGGGCCGAGGACCGGCGCGCGGCGACCCAGGCGCTGCTGATGACGACCGCGTTCGGGCTGGTGATGCTCGCCGGGTTCGTGGTGCTCGGCCAGGCCGCCGGGACCTACCGGATCTCGGCGCTGCTCGTCGACCCGCCGGGCGGCGCCGCGGCGGAGGCGGGCCTGGTGATGGTGCTGCTGGGCGCGTTCGCCAAGTCGGCGCAGATGCCGCTGCACGCGTGGCTGCCCGCCGCGATGGTGGCGCCCACGCCGGTGAGCGCCTACCTGCACGCCGCCGCCATGGTGAAGGCGGGCGTCTACCTGGTGGCGCGGCTGACGCCCGCGTTCGCCGACACCGGCCTGTGGCGCCCGGCGGTGATCGGCGTCGGGCTGGTGAGCCTGCTCGCCGGCGGCGTCATCGCGCTCCGGCAGGACGACCTGAAAGCGCTGCTCGCCTACGGCACCGTGAGCCAGCTGGGTTTCCTGATGGTCCTCCTCGGGTCCGGGACCCGGACGGCGGCGCTGGCGGGGACCGCGCTGCTGCTGGCCCACGGACTGTTCAAGGCACCGCTGTTCCTGGCCGCCGGCGTCGTCGAGCACGAGGCCGGGACGCGCCGCGCCGGTGAACTGTCCGGGATGGGGCGGCGGCTGCCCGTGACGGCGATCGCCGCGACGGCGGCGGTCGCGTCCATGATCGGCCTGCCGCCGTTCCTGGGGTTCGTGGCGAAGGAGGCCGCCGTCAAGGCCTTCGCGCATGGGGGGCTGGACGCCGTCGTCCTCGCCGGTGTGGTGGCGGGGGCGGCGTTGACCACGGCTTACGGCTTGCGGTTCCTCCATGCCGCCTTCGCCGGTGGCGGGGGCGGGGCGCGGGCGGCGGACCCGTGGGGGATGGCCGTGCCGGTGGCGGTGCCCGCCGCCGCAGGGTTCGCCTTGGGTTTCCTATCAGGCCCGGTGCAGACGATGGTCGCGCCGTACGCGAACACGCTGGGCGGAGATCCCGGCTACAAGCTCGCGCTCTGGCATGGTCTCGGGCTCCCGATCGCGCTGTCCGCGCTCGCCGTCGCGGCCGGTGCCGGGCTGTTCCTCCTCGCCGGACGGTCGTATCCGGCCAAGCCGGTGCGGTGGCCCGTCCCGGACGGTCAGCGGGGGTACAACGGCGTGGTCCGCGCGGTCCTCGTGGGGGCGCACGCGGTCACCAAGCGCCTCCAGGCCGGGTCGCTCCCCGTCTACCTCGGTGTGATCGGGACGACGGTGCTCGTGGTGCCGGGCTCCGCGCTCATCGCGGGGATGACGGACAAGAGGAGCCCCGACGTCGCGGACTACGTCCTGCACGGCTGGGACGATCCGGTGCAGACGGTCCTGGGCCTGATCGTGATCGTGTGCGGGCTCGCGGCGATGCTGGCCCGCCGCAGGCTGTCGGCGGCGCTGCTGATGGCCGGGGTCGGCTACGCGATCGGCGGGCTCTTCGTGGCACAGGGCGCGCCGGACCTCGCGCTCACGCACCTCGTCGTCGAGACGCTCCTGCTGATCACCCTCGTGCTCGTGCTGCGGCGGCTCCCGGAACGGTTCCCGCCGCGCAGGCGCAAGCTCTCCGGCAGGGTCGCGACCAGCCTGATCAGCGTGGGCCTGGGCGCGTTCATCGCGACGTTCCTGGTGGTGGCGGCGCTGAGCCGCCGCAGCACGCCGACCGGTCCCGGCTACGCCGAACTCGCCGCGGAGGAAGGGGCCGACAACGTCGTCAACATGATCCTCGTCGAGGCGCGGGCCCTGGACACCCTCGGCGAGATCACGGTGGTGGCCGTGGCCTCCATGGGCGTCATCGGGCTGGTGCTCAGTGGCCGCCGCCGCATACCGCGCCCGTCCGGCGAGGAGCCCGCCGGCGGCGAGGCGGCAGGGGAGCCCGGCGGAGGGAGAGGCTGGCTCGCGACCTCCGGCCGCCCGGCGCTCGGCGGCGCGCCGATGGTGCCGGCGGCGGCCGCGGCCCGCCTGCTCGGCCCGGCGATCCTGGTGTTCTCCGTCTACCTGCTCGTCGCGGGGCACAACCGTCCCGGCGGCGGGTTCGTGGCCGGTCTCGTCGCGGCCATGGCGTACGTCCTGCGCTACCTGCCGGGCGGGCGGCGCGAACTGGCCGCCGCGATGCCCGTGCGGCCCGGCGTCCTGCTCGGCGGCGGGCTCGGGCTGGCGGCCGCCACGGGTGTGGCCGGGTGGACGTTCGGCGGCATGGCGGACGGCGCCTTCCTGAAGAACGAGGTCCTGCACGCCGAGCTCCCCGTGATCGGCGACGTCAAGATCCCCACGAGCCTGTTCTTCGACGTCGGGGTCTACCTGCTGGTGCTCGGGCTGGTGCTGACGATCCTCACCACACTCGGCGCGAGCCTCGACGAGGACGCCCTGGAAGAGGACGTCCCGGACGAGAACGACACGGCGGAAGGAGCGCGACCGTGACGGGGCCCGCTCTCGTCCTCATCCTGGCCTCCGCGGTGCTGTTCGCGGCGGGCTTCAACATGCTGATGCAGCGGTCCCTGGTCCGGATCGTGATCGGCTTCATGCTGCTCGGGCACGGCGCCAACCTGCTCCTTCTGCTGGCGGGCGGTGCGGCCGGTTCCCCGCCGCTGCTCGGCCGGAAGTCCGAGCGGCCGATGGCCGATCCGCTGCCGCAGGCCATGGTGCTCACCGCGATCGTGATCACCTTCGGGGTGACGGCGTTCCTGCTGGCCTTGGCGTTCCGCAGCCGGATGCTCCTGGGGGAGGACGAGGTTCGCGACGACGTCGAGGACCGCCGGATCCACGCCGAGCGCCCTGACGAGTCTTGGGACGACGACGCCGACCCGTTCGAGGAGGACGCCGAGCAGGAGGCCGCCGGGCGCGGGGACGGCGAGACGGGGGGCGGCGCGTGAGCGTCCTCGTTCCGCTGCCGTTCGTCCTGCTGCTGCTGGGGTCCGCGCTCACGATGGTCAGCCGCCGCCGGGAGAGGTGGCTGCGGGTCCTCGCCCCGCTGACCGTCACGGCGTCGCTGGCCGCCGCGGGCGCGCTGATGGCCGCCGTGGCCCGCGACGGCGTGATCGCCGTCCAGATGGGGGGCTTCGCCGCACCGCTCGGCATCACCCTCGTCGCGGACCGGCTGTCGGCGCTGCTGCTCGTGGTGTCCATCGGCGTGCTGCTGGCGATCATGCTGCACGCCGTGGCCGAGGGCGCCGGAGGCATGGGCGGGCACGAGCCGGGCGTGTTCTATCCGGCGTATCTCACGCTGACCGCCGGAGTCAGCCTGATCTTCCTCGCCGGCGACCTGTTCAACCTCTTCGTCGCGTTCGAGATCATGCTGGCGTCGAGCTACGTGCTGATGACGCTCAGCCCGACGGCGGAACGGCTCCAGGCCGGCATGACCTACACCGTGGTCAGCCTCATGTCGTCGATCCTGTTCCTCGCCGCGATCGGCCTGACCTACGCCGCGACGGGCTCGGTGAACCTCGCCGGCCTGTCCGAGCGCGTCGCCGAACTGCCCGAGGGGACCCGCACGGCGCTCGGGCTGCTGTTCCTCGTCGTGTTCGGGATCAAGGGCGCCATCGCCCCGATGCACCTGTGGCTGCCCGACAGCTACCCGGCCGCCCTCACCAAGGTCACGGCCGTGTTCGCGGCACTGCTCACCAAGGCCGCCATCTACGCCCTCATCCGGGTGGAGACGCTGCTGTTCCCCCGTGACCAGGTGTCGTGGATCATGCTCGTCCTCGCCGCCGCGACGATGCTCGCCGGCACCCTCGGCGCGCTGACCCACGACGACATCCACCGGGTGTTCTCGTTCGTCCTGGTGGGCCACATCGGCTACATGCTGTTCGGCCTCGGGCTGTACAGCGTCGCCGGCCTCACCGGAGCGATCCTCTACCTCGCCCACCACATCGTCGTGCAGGCGGCGCTGTTCCTGGTCAGCGACCTGATGCAGGGGCGCACCGGGGAGACGTCGCTGCGCCGCCTCGGCGGCCTGGCGCGCCTGTCGCCCTTCATCGCCGTGATGTTCTTCATTCCCGCCATGAGCGTGAGCGGGATGCCGCCGACCTCGGGTTTCATCGCCAAGCTCGCGCTGTTCCAGGCGGGCCTGGGGGAGGGACGCCACATCGCCTACGCCGTCACCGGCGTGGCGGTGCTGGCGAGCCTGCTCACGCTGATGGCGATGTCGCGGATTTGGACGCTCGGGTTCTGGCGTCCCCGCCCCGAGGAGGCCGGCGAGCCCCCCGCCGCCGGGTCCTACCCGGAGGGAAGCACGCGGCTCATGGGGACCGTGGCGGCCGTCCTGGTCGTCGGCGGCCTGCTCATCGCCGTGTTCGCCGGGCCGCTGGCGTCCTGGAGCCACCGCGCCGCGGCCGACCTGCTGGACCCGGCGGTGTACCGGAACGCCGTGCTGGAGGGGGGAGGGTCTTGAACGGCTCCCGCCGCGTCGCCTCCCGCCTGTTCATGGGCGTGTGGCTGCTCGGGATCTGGTTGCTGCTGTGGGGACGGGTCGACGCGCTCACCGTGGCCGGCGGCGCCGTCGTCGTCGTCGGCGTGTACGCGACGAGCCGGCTGCCCGCGGTACCGCTCGTCCGGCGCATACGGCCGCTGCGCCTCGCCATGGCCGTCGCCGAGTTCGCCTGGGACCTGCTGGCGTCGAGCGTGGTCATCGGATGGCACGCGCTGTACAGGCCCCGGCAGGTGCGCAGCGCCATCATCGACGTGGACCTGCGGTCCCGCTCGGAAGTCATCCTGCTGGGAGTCACGACCAGCATCTCCCTGCGTCCCGGCACGATCCTGATCGACCTGGATCTGGACCGGGCCATCCTGCGCATCCACGCCATGCCGGTCCACGGCCCGTGGGAGGCCGACTCGGCTCGGGCCGGCGTGATCCGCACGGAGGAGCGACTGATGCGCGCATTCGTGACATGGGAGGACGCACCACCACAGGAGGAGCCTCGATGAACACCGTCTACATCCTGACCATGGCGCTGCTGGGCGCCGCGTTCCTGATGACGGCCGCGCGGCTGGTACGCGGCCCGTCCAGTTTCGACCGCATCATGTCACTGGACGTCATGGCCGTCCTGCTGGTCAGCGGCATCGCCGTCCACTCGGCCTACTGGGGCGAACCCGCGTACGCGACGCTTCTGCTGGTCGTGTCGATGCTCGGCTTCGTGGGCTCGGTCAGCGCCGCCCGCCTGGCGGGGGCCTGGGGGGAGAGCCCATGAGCGCCGGGGACGTCGTCACCGCCGTCCTGCTGCCCGCGGGCGCCGTCTTCTCCGCCCTCGGCGCCCTGGGTGCCCTCCGGTTCCCCGACCTGCACTCCCGGCTGCACGCGGCAACGAAGCCGCAGACGATCGGGCTGCTGCTGATCCTCGCCGGGGTTGCGGCCCAGACCGGCTCCGTCTCGGCCGCCACCCCGCTGATCCTGGTCGCGTTCTTCCAACTGCTCACCGCGCCGATCACCGCCCAGACGATCGGCGGCGCCGCCTACCGCGCCGGCGTGATCGACCGAACCACCCTCACCGTCGACGACGCCGGTCAGAGCAGCTGAATCCCGCGTCGTCCGAAAGGCATGCGGCTTCTTTGGGTAATCGCTTCACGGCTCACCGTGATCGCCCTATCGTCCGAAAGAGCGAGATGAGCATGTCGAGAATGCCGTCTGGCGCAATCGAGAACCGGCAGAGCTTTCCCGGCCCTTGTGTTGTTTCCGTGGGTGAGTGATCAGGTTCGTCCGGGGAGGGGTGGGCAGAGGCCGCCGCGGGTGAGGGCGGCCATGGCGATGAGGG